>NZ_JBIVQL010000002.1:0-401984 GCF_044755105.1 Arthrobacter sp. NPDC092385 | reverse complement strand
CACGCACCCGGACACCCCGGCCGGGCCGGCACCACCCGAACCAACACCTACTGGCAGACCGGACGAACCATCCACAACCAACTACCCCACAACCAGCCAGCCCGCGACGAAGCAGCCCGCAACCAGCCAGCCCACAACCAACCAGCCCACAACCAGCCAGCCCACAACCAACCAGCCCACCACCAACCAGCCCACAACGAAGCACCCCACGACCGGCCCCGACCACCGACACCAACCCTCACCGGAACACAGCGGTCCCGGCCATGACAGGCCAGAACAGGCCGCCCCTCCTCAAACCACCCCACGACAGACTCCGGTCCGCCTCGACCAGCCCCGGCCCGGTATACCTAGAGCGCGACGGAGCGCCGTGCCTGCTCAGCGGCGGCGCGCGTGAGGACGACGTCGCCCCAGCTGTCCTCGCGCTGCACGAGCCGCCGCGAACACAGCCACTGCGCCAGGCGGGAGGCCACGCTGATCTGGGCGAGACGGTCGTGGAAGTCGGGAAGGAGCTGGGACGCTCCAAGGAAGTCCGGCAGGGCATGCAGCAGCTCCCGGGCACCCATCACCTGGACGTAGGGCTCGGCTGTGCCGAACTGTCGCTCCAGTTCGAGCAACTCGCGATCAGCGGTCGACAGACGGGCGACGGCGACATGCTCAAGGTAGTCCCGGAGGTGGCACTGCACCCGCTCGTAGCGCAGGAGACTCTCCGGATGCCGCACGTGGCCGCTGCACGCGAAGAAGCGCCTGAGGACGGTCTCTGCATTCACGGGATCCATGCGCACATCCTTCCGCCGCGCACCGACCTTTTCTCCACCGTGCAGCGAGATCGGACGTGCTGACGGAAGGTCCGGAATACTGGATAGCATCGGATGTTCGTACAACTGCACGTGGCTCGCCCGGTTCGCTGGAGGAATCGTTGCGGGCGAGGAGGACGGGAATGGCGGAACAGGGGAGTGGAATGGCGGAGCAGCAGCAGGTAACGCAGCATCGTCCGGTCGATGCGGCTGATGCCCTTCGCGCGAGTACTTTCGAGGCGACGACCCTGGCCTATTCGCTGATGGACACGGAATTCGTCATCCTGGACGTCAACACGGCGTTCGCCGAGGCGACCGGCATGGCACGGGATGACCTCGTGGGGCACCAGGCATTCGAGCTCTTCCCCGAGAACCCGCTGCAGTCCGAGGATGCTCCCGCGCGGGCCATGCGCCAGTCCCTGGAACGCGTGCTCTCGACCAGGCAGCGCGACAGCATGCACATCCACCGCTACGACATCCCCGACCCCGACCAGCCGGGCGCTTTCACGGAGCGCTACTGGAGCCCGGTCAACATCCCCGTGTTCGACGACGGCGGGGACCTGGTGGCCATCCTGCAGCAGGTGGAGGACGTGACCGACTACCGTGAGGACCTCGTCAAGGTGCTCGGCTACCTGCAGGAGCCGTCGACGGGAACCTCGACCGAGACCTCACGCCGCTTCGTGGAGTATGCAGCGACCGCCATGGCGCATTCCAGCCTCTACCACTCCGCCCGTCGGGAGGTGGAGCAGTTGCAGGAGGCGCTCACGTCCCGAGGGGTCATCGATCAGGCGAAGGGCATCCTCATGGGCCGGTACCGGTGCGGCAGCGATGAGGCGTTCCTGCGCCTCAAGCAGATGTCGAACGACAGCAACGTACGGCTCCGCGACGTCGCCACCGCCTTGATCTACCAGGTGGCCGCGCAGACCGCTGCGCCCGCTGGGAGCAGTGAGGCCTAGAGGTTCCCGGTGGCGATCATCAGCATCCGGCGCAGCGGCTCGGCCGCGCCCCACAGCAGCTGGTCGCCCACCGTGAAGGCGCTGATGTAGTCGGGGCCCATCTCGAGCTTGCGGATACGCCCCACCGGGATATCCAGTGAGCCCGTGGCGGCAACCGGCGTCAGGCCCGCCAGGGTGTCGGTCTTCGTGTTCGGGATGACCCGGACCCACTCGTTGTCCGCCGCGATGATCGATTCGATCTCGCTCACGGGGAGGTCCTGCGTGAGCTTCAGGGTCAGAGCCTGCGAGTGCGAACGCATGGCGCCCACACGGACGCACAGGCCGTCGAAGGGGATGCGGGTGCCGGTGCCGGTGCCGGTGCCGAGGATCTTGTTCGTCTCCGCTCCGGCCTTCCACTCCTCCTTGGACTGACCGTTCCCGAGGTCGCTGTCGATCCAGGGGATGACCGAGCCGGCGAGGGGTACCCCGAACTGGCTCGCCTCGAGGCTCGGGTGCCGCTGCTTGGCGAGGATGGCCCGGTCGATGTCGAGGATCGCCGAAGCCGGGTCGTCGAGGTTCATGGCGACCGTGCCGTGAAGCGCGCCGAACTGGTTGAGGAGTTCCCGCATGTGCCGGGCACCGCCGCCGGACGCCGCCTGGTAGGTCATCGAGGTGCCCCACTCCACCAGCCCGTTGCGGAAGAGCCCGCCGAGGCCCATGAGCATGCAGGAGACGGTGCAGTTGCCGCCGATGAAATCGCGGACGCCGTTCGCGAGCCCGGCGTCGATCGCGGACCGGTTGACGGGGTCGAGCACGATGATGCTGTCCTGCTCCATGCGCAGCGTGGATGCGGCGTCGAGCCAGAGGCCGGACCAGCCGGCGTCGCGCAGCTTGGGGTAGACCTCGGCGGTGTAGTCGCCGCCCTGCGCGGTCACGATGATCGGCAACTTGGCGAGCGTCTCGACGTCGTACGCGTCCTGGAGCGTGCCGGCGCCCTCGGCGAACGACGGCGCAGCACCGCCGGCGGCCGACGTCGAGAAGAAGACGGGGTTGATGCGCGCGAAGTCGCCCTCGTCCTGGAGCCGCTGCATGAGGACCGAGCCGACCATGCCGCGCCAACCGACGAATCCGACGGACGGCAGGGCTGAGCTATCAGGTGCTGAAGTCATGCCTTCCAGTTTAGGCGCGGCGAGCTCCTGCTGCCCGCTTTGTGACCGGCGCCTCCCTCACGGCCGGACGAGCATCGCGGATTCAGCCCTGCCGACTCCAGAGGCTGATGCGGTAGCGCGTGCCGCTCGTCGATTCGAGCCAGCCGGTCTCGGGCGTGAGCGCGGCCAGCGCCCATTCGGGTCCGAGGGCCGGGGCCAGCGTGTCACCCTCCACCGTGGACTCGACGACGGTGACCAGGGCGGCATTCGCCCGGGCCATGGCGTCGGCGTAGACACGACCACCGCCGATGACCCAGATCTCCTCCGCACCCGGGCTCGCGCGGGCGGCCTCGAGGGCGGCGTCGAGCGAATCGACGACGACGGCGCCCTGCAGGTCGGCGGTCGAACGCGAGATGACGATGTTCGTCCTGTCCGGCAGCGGCCGGAACTTCGGGGGAAAGGATTCCCACGTGCGGCGACCCATGATGACCGGATGTCCCGTGGTCGTGGCCCTGAAGTGCGCCATGTCCTCCGGCACGTGCCAGGGGATACCGCCGTCCCTGCCGATCACGCCGTTCTCCGTCTGCGCCCAGATCATGCCGATCACGGGGCGGGACCCGACGGCGTCGGTCACGCTGAGGGTGGGATGTGACGGCGCCTCGCTCATACCGCCACCGGGGCCTTGATGGTGGGGTGGTGCCGGTAGCCGACCACGTCGAAGTCCTCCAGGGTGTAGTCGAAGATGCTGGCGGGCTTCCGCTTCAGCTCGATCCGCGGGTACGGGTACGGCTCGCGGGACAGCTGCTCGGCGACCTGCTCCACATGGTTGTCGTACACGTGGACGTCGCCGCCGGTCCAGATGAACTCACCGGGTTCGAGGCCCGTCTGCTGCGTGACCATCAGCGTCAGCAGGGCGTAGGACGCGATGTTGAAGGGGACGCCGAGGAAGGTGTCGGCGGACCGCTGGTAAAGCTGGCAGGAGAGCTTCCCCGGGCCGCCGTCGGTCCCTGGGCTCACATAGAACTGGAAGAACACGTGGCAGGGCGGCAGCGCCATGTCGGCGATCTCCGAGACGTTCCAGGCCGAGACGAGGTGGCGGCGGGAATCCGGGTTGCTCTTCAGGGCCTCGACCACCTGGGCTATCTGGTCGATGTGCCCACCATCGGGAGTCGGCCACGAGCGCCACTGGACCCCGTAGACCGGGCCCAGCTCGCCGTCGTCGTCCGCCCACTCGTTCCAGATGGACACGCCCCGCTCCTGCAGCCAGCGGACGTTCGAATCACCGCGCAGGAACCAGAGCAGCTCGAGCGCCACGGACTTGAAGTGCACGCGCTTGGTGGTGATGAGCGGGAAGGACTCACTGAGGTCGAACCGCAGTTGCCGGCCGAAGACACTGCGTGTCCCGGTGCCCGTCCTGTCGCTCTTCGCTGCGCCGTTCGCCATCACGTCGCGCAGCAGGTCCTCATAGGGGGTGGGGATGGGGGTGCTCACCCGGTCAAGTCTAGGCGCCGGTAGAGTTCGCCGGAACAATGGAGGGGCACCATGCACGACACCTTCCGTTCACCTTCCACCGGAAGACTCCCCCCGTGACCATCCCCTCGCCCGAGACCACCGCCGCGCCCTACACCGCGCAGTTCGGGGCGTCCGGGCTCGCACCGACGCCCCGCACCCTCCTCGACATCCTGCAATCCACGGCTGCCGAGCATCCCGATGCGTCAGCGCTCGACGACGGCAGCTCGGACCTCAGCTACGCGGAGCTCGTCACCGCAGCGGAGGCGTTCGCAGCAACGCTGCACGACGCCGGGGTGGGCCGTGGCGACACCGTGGGGGTCCGCATCCCGTCGGGGACCAACGAGCTCTACATCGCGATCCTCGGCGTCCTCACGGCGGGCGCGGCCTATGTGCCGGTCGACGCCGACGACCCCGACGAACGCGCCCGCGTCGTCTTCGCGGAGTCGCGTGCCGCCGTCGTCGTCGGGCAGGGGCTGTCCGTGACCGGAGGGCAGGGGCTGTCCCTGAGCGGAGGGCCGGGCGGGCGTGGAGCGGGGACGGGCGCACCGACGCCGGACGACGACGCCTGGATCATCTTCACGTCCGGTTCCACGGGGACGCCGAAGGGCGTGGCCGTCACGCACCGCTCGGCGGCCGCCTTCGTCGACGCGGAAGCACGCCTCTTCCTGCAGCCCGAACCGATCGGTCCCGCGGACCGGGTGCTGGCGGGCCTGTCGGTGGCCTTCGACGCCTCGTGCGAGGAGATGTGGCTGGCCTGGCGGCACGGCGCGTGCCTCGTGCCGGCGCCCCGCGCGCTCGTCCGGACCGGCGTGGACCTCGGCCCCTGGCTGATCGCGCGCGGCATCACCGTCGTGTCCACGGTGCCCACCCTCGCCGCGCTGTGGCCCGCCGATTCCCTCGAGAACGTCCGGCTCCTGATCTTCGGCGGCGAAGCCTGCCCGCCGGAACTGGCGCAGCGCCTCGCCGTCCACGACCGCGAGGTGTGGAACACCTACGGACCCACCGAGGCGACCGTCGTCGCGTGTGCGGCGCGCCTGGGCGGGGAGGGGCCGGTGCGCATCGGCCTGCCACTGGACGGCTGGGACCTCGCCGTGGTGGACGAGTCCGGTGTGCCCGTGCAGGAGGACGGCACGGGCGAGCTCATCATCGGGGGAGTGGGCCTGGCCCGCTACCTGGACCCCGCCAAGGATGCCGAGAAGTATGCGCCGATGCCCACGCTCGGCTGGGACCGCGCCTACCGCTCGGGGGACCTCGTCCGGCTCCAGGCGGCCGGACTCGTCTTCGTGGGGCGCGCGGATGACCAGGTGAAGCTCGGTGGCCGCCGCATCGAACTCGGCGAGGTGGACGCTGCCCTGCAAGCCCTGCCCGGTATCGCCGGTGCGGCCGCGGCGGTGCGGTCCACGCCGTCGGGCAACCAGCTGCTGGTCGGCTACCTCGTGCCGGCCGGGCCCGAGCCCGACCTCCCTGAACTCAGGAAGCTCCTCGCGGAGCGGCTCCCCGCTGCGCTGGTACCGCTGCTGACCCTCGCCGGCTCGCTGCCCACCAAGACCAGCGGCAAGGTGGACCGGAACGCCCTGCCCTGGCCGCTCCCCGGCGTCGGGGAGCCCGGCGATCCGCGGGACCTCGACCCGCGCGTGCAGTGGATCGCCGACCAGTGGGCGGCGGTCCTCGGCTCGGTGCCCGCGGACGAGGACGCCGACTTCTTCCTGCACGGCGGTGGGTCCCTCGCCGCCGCCCGGCTCGTGTCGCTCATCCGGTCGAGGTACCCGGTCATCACCGTGGCGGACATCTATGCCCACCCACGGCTCGGAGCGCTCGCAGCCTTCGCCGCCGGAACGGGGGACGGCGGCGAGCGGGCTCCTGCGCCGCCGAGGACGGTGCGGCGCACCACGACGAAGTCGCAGGTCTTCCAGACCGCCATGGGGATTCCACTGCAGTTCCTCGCCGGCATGCGCTGGCTGACCTACGCGATGATCTCCGCCAACGTGCTGGGCGGCCTCGGCATCCTCACTGCGGCTCCCACCCTGTCCTGGTGGTGGGTCGGGCTGTCCTGGCTCGTCTTCGTCAGCCCCCTCGGCCGCATGGCGCTGTCCGTGGCCGCAGCCCGCATCCTGCTCGGCGGCGTGCAGCCGGGTGTGTACCCGCGCTCCGGGAAGGTCCACCTCCGGCTCTGGCTGGCCGAGCAGATCTCGGACAGCGTGGGGGCAGTCAGCCTGGCGAGCGCCCCCTGGGTGCCGGTGTACGCGCGGGCCCTCGGCGCCAGCATAGGGCCCGACGTCAGCCTCCATTCCGTTCCGCCGGTCACCGGTCTCCTCACCCTCGGCGCCGGCGCGTCGGTGGAGCCGGAGGTCGATCTCTCGGGCTGGTGGATCGACGGAGACCGCGTCCACATCGGCGCGGTCTCCGTCGGGGCCGGAGCGGTGGTGGGCGCGCGGAGCACGCTGATGCCGGGCGCGAGGATCGGTGCCGGCGCCGAGGTGGCGCCCGGCTCGGCCGTCCAGGGCGACGTCAAACCCGGCCGGCTCGTCTCCGGATCGCCCGCGACGAGGGCGGGCAAGGCGCAGCAGGGGTGGCCGGACGTCCCGCCACCGCGCTCGCGGCTGCACTCCCGGCTGTCGTTCCTGGTGTTCGCGGCGGCGTCGGGCGTCCTCGCCCTCATCCCGTACGTCGCCGCCGCCGTCGCGGCACTGCCGGTCGTGGCCGCCCTGCGGGGAGCGCCGTCGCTCTCGGCCGCCTGGCCGTCCCTCGTGGGGCCGGTGGTCCTCGCGGCGGTCCTCTGGCTCGTCGTCACCGCCGTCCTCGTGCTCGGAACCGTCCGGTTGCTGGGGATCGGCCTGCAGGAGGGGTACTACCCGGCGCGCAGCCGCATCGGGTGGCAGATCTGGGCCACCGAACGCACGCTCGACCTGGCGCGGGACCTCCTCTTCCCCCTCTACGCCAGCCTCTTCACCCCGGTGTGGCTCCGGCTTCTCGGGGCGCGGGTCGGCCGGAACGTCGAGGCCTCCACCGTGCTGCTGATCCCGAAGATGACCACCATCAACGAGGGCGCCTTCCTCGCGGACGACACCATGGTGGCCTCCTACGAGCTCGGTGGCGGCCACCTCAGGATCGCCCCCGCGAAGATCGGCCGGCGCGCCTTCCTCGGCAACTCGGGCATGACGTCGGCCGGACGGCGGGTGCCCAAGAACTCGCTCGTCGCCGTGCTCTCGGCCACGCCGCCGAAGGCCAAGGCCGGCAGCTCCTGGCTGGGCAGCCCGCCGTCACGCCTCCGCCGCCTCGCCGTCACGGGCGACCAGAGCCGCACCTTCCAGCCCCCGCGCAGGCTGAAGGCAGCCCGAGCCTTCTGGGAGCTGTGCCGGGTGGTGCCGGTCATCCTTACCGTGATGATCGCGGCGGGCGCGCTGGTCATCTTCGATGCACTCGCCGTCCGCGGCGGGTACCCGGTGGCGGCGCTGCTGAGCGGCGTCGTCTTCATGGCGCTCGGGGCCGTCGCGGCGGGCAGCGCCGTCGTCGCGAAGTGGCTGCTGGTGGGGCGGATCGCGGCGGGCGAGCATCCGCTGTGGAGTTCCTTCATCTGGCGCAACGAGGTCGTGGACACCTTCATCGAGAGCGTGAGCGCGCCGTGGTTCGCCCGGGCGGCCAGCGGCACCCCGGCGCTGGTCTGGTGGCTGCGGGCGCTCGGCTCGCGGATCGGACGCGGCGTCTGGTGCGAGAGCTACTGGCTGCCGGAGGCGGACCTCGTGACGCTCGGCGACGGATCCACCGTCAACCGTGGCTGCGTGGTGCAGACCCATCTCTTCCATGACAGGATCATGAGCATGGACACCGTGGAGCTTGCCGCAGGCGCAACCCTGGGTCCGCACAGCGTGATCCTCCCGGCTGCGGAGATCGCGCCAGGCGGCACGGTCGGCCCAGCATCCCTCGTGATGCGCGGCGAGACCGTCCCCGCAGGAAGCCACTGGATGGGCAACCCGGTCAGCTCGTGGTCGGGTCCGGGAGACGGTGCGTGAGCGGTAGCGCCGAGGGTCCCGCACCGGACCCGTACACGCCGGCCAACGGCAGCACTTCCTACCGGGTGGAGCACTACGACCTCACCCTCGACTACAAGCTCGCCAGCAACCGGTTGTCCGGCCGCGCCGTCCTCACGATGACCGCCCAGCGCGAACTCCACGAGCTCGAGCTAGACCTCCGTGGGCTGCGCACCACGAAGGTCACGTCCGACACCGTGCGCGTGCGGTCCTTCAAGGATCGCGGCGGCAAGCTCGTGATCGGCTTCCGGCACCCGGTGCCCGACGACGCCGAGTTCAGGCTCGACATCCGCTACGAGGGCAATCCCGAGCCGATCTCCGGTACCTGGGGCGAGGTCGGGTGGGAGGAACTGACCGACGGCGTCATCGTGGCCGGGCAGCCCACCGGTGCGCCGTCATGGTTCCCGTGCAACGACCACCCGTCCCGGAAAGCCCGCTACCGGTTCACGGTGACCACCGACGCCGGCTACCGCGCCATCTGCAACGGTGTGCTCGTCTCGCGTATCGCAAAGTCCAGCCGGACCACGTGGGTCTACGAGCAGGCGGAGCCGATGGCCACCTACCTCGCGACCGTCCAGATCGGGCGCTACGAGCTCGTGGCGCTGAACGACCCGGCGCAGCCCGCCGTCGGGCTTCCCTCGCACGCACTGCCGCGCGACCCTGCGCAGCCGGTGCCGCAGTACGCCGCCGTCCCGCCGTCGCTCGCGCCCGCTGCCAGGGTCTCGCTGGCCCGCAACCACGAGATGATGACGGCGTTCGAGCAGCACTTCGGGCCGTACCCCTTCCCCCAGTACCTCGTGGTGGTCACCGACGACGAGCTGGAGATCCCCCTCGAGGCGCAGACGCTCTCCATCATCGGGCGCAACCACCTCGACCAGGACTGGAAGGCGCAGCGGCTGATCGCCCACGAACTGGCGCACCAGTGGTTCGGCAACGCGGTCACGGCCGCCCGGTGGCAGGACATCTGGCTGCACGAGGGGTTCGCCTGCTACGCCGAGTGGATCTGGTCCGAGGCCGGCGGGTCGACGACGGCGGACGCCCACGCGCTGTCCACGCACCAGCGCCTGGCCAGGGAACCGCAGGACCTCGCCATCGGGGATCCGGGTGCGCCGGACATGTTCGACGACCGCGTCTACAAGCGCGGCGCGCTGGCCCTGCACGCGCTGAGGAAGGCCGCCGGCGACGACGCCTTCTTCGGTCTCCTGCGCTCGTGGTCCGGGGAGTACCGGTTCGGCTCCGTGACAACGCCGAACTTCCTCGCGCTCGCCGCGCGGACGCTCCAGGGCGTCGACGCCGAAGCGCTGCTGGCACCATGGCTGTTCGCGGAGGAACTCCCCGCCCTCTGACGGGGCGGGACGCACCGAGGCGGGTCCGGTGGGTCCTCCCTCATCGCTGCCGGGACTCTCCGGCGGGCCTGGACTCTCGGCAGGGCCTGGACTCTCCGCACGGCTGAAATCATCCGGCAGGGCCGGCACCCTCCGGCAGGCCTGAAGTCATCGGGCAGGGCCGGCACTTTCCGCACGGCTGAAGTCATCCGGCAGGGCCGGCACCCTCCGGCAGGCCTGAAGTCATCCGGCAGGTGCGGGGACGACGGCGACGGCGGCCGCGAGCCCCAGGGTCCCGAGCAGCACGTCGTCGACCTCCCTGACGTCCGTGATCCTCCCGTCCGCCAGGACCTCCACCCCGCTCGGACCCCGATCGGTGAAACCCGTCCCCAGGGCCTTGACCAGGGCCTCCTTCCGCGTCCAGAGGCGCGCCCGCGCAGCAGCCCGGTGTGCCGTCGGCAACCGCTGGAGGGAGGACCGCTCCCCGGGCGTGAGCGCGACGTCGTCGAACCCGTCGAACCCCACGTCCGCGACCCGCTCGAGGTCGACTCCGATCCCGGCGCCGACGCCCCAGCCCGTGCCCGTGCCGCTGCCCGGGTCCAGGGCGCCGAGGAGTACGACCTGACCGGCGCGGGAGAGGCTGAGTGCCATGGGCAGCACCCCGCCGTCGAGGGTGTACCCGGGCCGTCCGTGATCCGACCTGCCGGCCCGGGTGCAGCGCGGGCACGTGAAGCTGGAGACGAGGCGGAACGCCGGGACGCCGAGCAGCTCGGCGGCCAGGGTGCGCAGCAGGTACCGCCCGGCGATGAAGGACGAGGAGAGACGGGGATCGATCAGGCGCGCAGCGCGAGCGAGTTCGACGTCGTCCAGGACGAGCGACATGGCGGCAACCGGAGGCAGCACGGATTCCGCGCCCGTGGCCTGCAGGCGGAGCAGGACGCCCGTCGGTCCACCCGGTACGGTTCCTGCATCCACTGCCTCGGGGAACGGCTTCATCCCGCCATCCTCCCCGAGGACGGCATGCCTGCGCAGGATCACCGAGGGACCGCGCCGCGGGTCGTACTAGTGGTTGACGCCGAACAGTTCGGCGCACACGTCCTCGCGCAGCACGAAGGGCCGGGGCCGGTCGGTATCGGCGGGCGTGCCGTACACGTAGTAGCCGCGGCCCTCGCCGGGTCCGCCGGCCGCACGGTCGATCGCGTGCAGGAGCTTCGGTGTCAGCGGGCCTGCGGGCCCGATGCCGTGGATCTCCTCGATCTCGTGGGGCAGAAGCCCCCGTACGAGGCCCTTGACATCGGCCATTGCTGTGTTCCCGTCCTCGGTGCTGGTCCCTGCTTGACGTCCCGAGATTAGGCAGCGGGGGTGAACGCGGCATGAACGGGGCCAGCACCGGCGGTGAAACTACGCCGACTGATCATTCCCGCCGATGTCCGGGCCGGGAGCCGGGGCAGCGTAGGCCCGACGGACCAGGACCGCCAGGTCCTCGGCGGAGACCCCACCGGCCCGTGCAGCGGTGACGGCGAGGGCAACGGCCTCGCGGAGGTCCGGGCCGATGTCCGGGTCGACGTCCCAGTCAAGATCCGGGTCGACGTCCGGGTCGATGTCCGGGGGGACGGCACGCTCTGCATTGCCGGCTATCCCGCTGCTGCTGCCGTCCGTCGGCGGAACGCGCACCAGCGTCCCCCGCCTGCCGCGTCCTTCGACCAGGCCTGCCTGTTCGAGTTCACGATACGCACGGGCCACGGTGCCCGTCGCGACGCCCAGGTCCGCGGCGAGGCTGCGGACGGTCGGCAGGCGGGCGCCGTCGTCGAGTGCGCCCCGCGCGATCAGGCGTTCGATGCCCGCCCGGATCTGCTCGAAAGGAGGCACCGGCGAGGACAGGTCGATCCGGAGGAGCGTGCTCACCGGTAGGCGTCCGCGGTGCCGACCGGAAGCGCAGAGCCACGCGGGGCGGGAAGGATGGCGACGGCGACCGCGGACACGAGCAGCGCGACGACGAGGGTGTCGACGTATCCCTGATCGACCGGCAACCCGCCCGGCCCGGCGGCGAACACTTCAGGGCGGTTCCCCGCCAGCAGGAGGCCGGTGGAGGCACACATGGCAGAGCACGCCATCAGCAGCATCCTGCGCACGGTCCCGACCCGCAACGCGATGTCCTGTTCCCGCAGGGCGCCGCGCACAGGCGGCCTGGCGACAGCAATGCTTGCGGCCATGACCATCACCGCGGGCACCGCGAACGCGACCAGCCAGGCCGCGGCACCGGGTGAGCCCCGGAGCAGTCCCACCACCCAGGCCGCAGCGATGACGGCGACCAGGAGCAGGAGGACGGCGGGGACCAAAGACCACGGCTTCAGTGGCGCCACCTGCCGGGCGTGGGACCGGCTGAGCCTCCGATCCGTGCCGTGGTTGCGGGTGAGTGCGAGTTCGGCGAAGACCTGTGCACCGCAGAACCCGAGGAACCCGAGAGCCAGCAGCGACAGCCCCAGGACGGTGCCCAACGCTTCGGATGCGAGGAGCAGGGGTACCAGGCAGATGGTCCAGGCGGCATAGCCGATACGCCGCCCACCGAGCACGACGGCGTCCGCCCGCTCGATCGATCCGCCCGGCGCGGCCAGGCCGGTGGTGACGGGCTGGTCCACCGGCTCCGCCTCCCGTGGTGGCGCGGCCGCGAGGATCACCATCACGGTCACGAACCACAGCACCGCCAGGGCGAGGCGGAGGGAGCTCCACACCTGCTCCGAACCCGAACCGGCGGCGAACTCGAGCGAACTGCCGATGCCGGACACCGAGACGAGCGCGGTGGTCCTCAGGAGCCGATTGATGAACACGCGGCGCACGATGCTGTCCTCGACATGCGTCAGGGTGGGCACCCGCCGCCTCCTGACGACGACCACGAGGGCGAGGACGACGCCGAGGACGAAGAGCAGGTGCGAGGTGCCGGCAACCAGGGCGAAGTAGCTGCCGGGGATCCGGCCCGGCGGTACCCGTCCGGTCCCGTCCGCGATACCGTCCGCCTCCACAGCGGGCAGGCCCGCGGTGAGGGCGATGGCGACGGCGCCGGCCACGACCAGCACGCCGGCGAAGGCAGCCAGCTTCACCGGCACGTAGCTTCGGAGGCTCCTGACGGTGAGGTCCGCCGTGCGGACCGTGCCACGACCGGACGGCCCTGTGGACTGGGCCAGTACGTAAATCCCACCGATCATCAGCAGGGGTGAGGCGGCACGGAGGAAGTCCCGGACCGGTGCAGGCTCCATGGTGCTGTTCCCGCCGGTACCGACCCCTGCCCGAGGAGCTCGTAGAAGGGTGGAGGCCCGAAGACCCCTCCGGCGATCAGTGCGATCACCGACGCCATGAACGCGTGCCGCCGCGCGAGCTTCATCGGCGACGCGCCGGCGTCGGTGCTGCGGTGAGCGAGCCACAGGACGGCGTACGCCACCAGCGCCTGGATCAGCAGTCCGACGAGCGAAGCGCCGAGGTACTTCATGGGACCCCCATCATTTTGTGTCAAGTGTTTGACACAGAATGGCTGCGGTCAAGCCCTCGCGATCAGTCGTCGTAGGCGCGGAACTGTTCCACCGAGACGATCCGCCCCTGGTTCGTGCTGCTCACCTGGCAGATCACGGCCTCGCCCGGCGCGAGGTACGGATCCTCGGCGGGAAGGAGCCGGCGCAGGGTGCTCGTCATGTGGTCGCCCAGCACGGAGAACACGAGCGGCAGCACCGGACGGTGCGTGCAGACCGCGACGGACCGGCGCTTGTCGAAGAGCCTCTCCACGGCGGTCCTGGCGCGTCCCGGCTTGCGGGCGGCATCGTGCTCGGTCAGGGCGTCGACGAGCTTGAGCTTCGCGCTGCGCTGGTTGACGTAGGGGGAGATGGTCTGGACGCAGCGCACCCAGGGGCTGCTCACCACCCGCTCGGGGTTCCACGCCTGCAGGAGGCGGCTCACCGCGATGGCCTGCCGCCGGCCGGTGGCGGCAAGGGGCCTCTCGCCCTCGGCCTGGCTCCACGAGGACCGTGGCTTGGCTTTCGCGTGCCGCACCACGATCAGGGGCCATGTCTGGAGGTCCTTCGAGCGGTGCGCCTCGACGAGGGCGTCGAGGGGTTCGACGTCGGACGGATTGGTCAGCAGGTCGCGCGCCCTCTCCGGCGACACCCACTGCACCCGGTCCACCTCCTTGCCGTCAGGGGTGGGGATCAGGCGCTCGGTCCTGGCTGCCCAGTAGTGCACCACCTTCTCGCCGGAGGTCACCGGATAGGCGATGGTGGCGAGCGGGATCCCGAGCTTGACGCTCAGCCCCACCTCCTCGAAGGTCTCGCGGACGGCACACTCCGGCGTCGTCTCTCCCGGATCGAGCTTGCCCTTGGGCCAGGACCAGTCCTTGTAGCGGGGACGGTGGATGATCAGGACCTCGAGCAGGCCCTTCTCGATCCGCCAGCAGAGGGTCCCGGCCGCGGCGACGGTGGCGTCGCCGCTCCGTGTGGTGCTGGCGGTGGCGTCCTTCGTGGAGGTGGCCATCAGCGGCGCGATACCGCTCGCTGGCGGCCCCGTGAGGCCAGGAGCCAGGACTGGATGTCCTCGAGGGGAGCGCCATCGTCGTCCTTGTGGTGCCGCGTCCAGCAGCCCGTCTCGTCGAGGTGCCAGCTGGACACCGATGGATTCATGTAGCGGTCCATGAGGGTCATCAGGTAGGAGATGTCGTCGGGCGCACTGAGCTGCACGAGTGCCTCCACGCGGCGGTCCAGGTTGCGGTGCATCATGTCGGCGGACCCGATGAAGACGGCAGGCTCGCCGCCGTTCGCGAAGGCGAACACCCGCGAGTGCTCCAGGAACCGTCCGAGGACGGAGCGGACCGTCACGTTCTCGCTGAGGCCCGGGACTCCCGGACGCACCGAACAGATGCCGCGGACGATCACGTCCACCTTCACGCCCGCCTGCGAGGCACGGTAGAGCGAGTCGATGATCGCCTCGTCCACCATCGAGTTGACCTTGATGACCACGCGCGCGGCGAGGCCCGCCTGCTTGTTCGCGATCTCCCGTTCGATGCGGTCGATCAGGCCCGAGCGGACGGAGCGCGGCGCGACGAGGAGGCGCTTGAAGGTGGACTTCGGGGCGTAGCCGGAGAGCTGGTTGAAGAGGCGGGAGAGGTCCTGGCCCACCTGTTCGTTGGACGTGAGCAGGCCGAGGTCCTCGTAGTACCGGGCCGTGCGGGGGTGGTAGTTGCCCGTGCCGATGTGGCAGTAGCGGCGCAGGCCGTCGATCTCCTGCCGCACCACGAGCGAGAGCTTGCAGTGCGTCTTGAGGCCCACGATCCCGTAGACCACGTGGACGCCGGCCTGCTCGAGCTTGCGCGCCCAGGAGATGTTGGCCTGCTCGTCGAAGCGGGCCTTGATCTCCACGAGCGCCAGCACCTGCTTGCCGGCCTCTGCGGCGTCGATCAGCGCGTCGACGATGGGGGAGTCGCCCGACGTGCGGTACAGCGTCTGCTTGATCGCCTGCACCTTGGGATCGGCGGCGGCCTGCTCGAGGAACGCCTGGACCGATGTCGAGAACGAGTCGTACGGGTGGTGCAGCAGGATGTCCCGACGGCGCATGGCCGCGAAGACGTTCGCGGCCTTCGACGTCTCGCTCTCGTTGAGGTGGCGGCTCGTGTGCGGGACGTGCTTCGGGTAGTGGAGGTCGCCGCGGTCGATCCCGGCGATCACGCTGAGCCCGCGCAGGTCCAGGGGTGCCGGGAGGTTGTAGACCTCGTCCTCCTCGACCCCGAGTTCACGGGACAGGAGCGCCCGGATGCTCGGGTTGATGTCCGTGGTCACCTCCAGGCGCACGGGCGGGCCGAAGCGGCGGCGCAGCAGTTCCTTCTCGAGGGCCTGGAGGAGGTTCTCGGCGTCGTCCTCCTCCACCTCGAGGTCCTCGTTGCGCGTGACGCGGAACAGGTGGTGCTCGAGGACCTCCATCCCCGGGAACAACTGGTCCAGGTGGACGGCGATGACTTCCTCGAGCGGGATGAAGCGCGCTATGCGGCCGGCGACGTTGCCGGCACGGGGTCCGTCCACGGACATGAGGCGCGGCAGCTGGTCCGGTACCTTGACGCGGGCGAAGAGCTCCTTCTCGCTGATGGGGTTGCGGACGACGACGGCGAGGTTCAGGGACAGCCCCGAGATGTAGGGGAAGGGGTGCGCCGGATCGACGGCGAGCGGCGTGAGGATCGGGAAGACCTTCTCGGCGAAGATCTTGTGGAGTTCGGCGCGCGCGGTCTGGTCGAGCTCGTCCCACGTGGTGAGGTGGATCTGCTCCTCGGCGAGCGCCGGGCGGATGTGCTCGGCGAAGACTGCGGCGTGCCGCTGCTGCAGCCGGTAGCCGTCCTGCATGATCTTCTCGAGCTGCTCGATGGGGCTCAGCCCTGCAGCGGAGGGGACGGCGAGGCCGGTGGCGATGCGCCGCTTGAGCCCTGCGACGCGCACCATGAAGAACTCGTCGAGGTTGGACGCGAAGATGGAGAGGAAGTTGACGCGCTCCAGGAGGAAAAGCTCGGGATCCTCGGCCAGCTCCAGGACACGCGCGTTGAAGTCGAGCCAGCTGATCTCACGGTCCAGGAAACGGTCCGGGCGGATGTCCCCCGAGGGCAGGAGGCTGGGAGCGAATTCGGGGATGTCGATGCGGTCCTGGGTAGCCCGGGCCGGAGCCGTCTCGGACGACCCGTACAAGGACGCACCCCGGCGTGTGGTTCCTGAATCCATTGCGTCTCCTGCAGAGTGGGCGGACATGGTGGCGCCACACCGCTGGGACAGCCGGGCGCGCCTCGAAAATAACCTTACAAGGTGGGTCGGGCCGTCTTGCCCGCGTACATGACGTCGACGTCCCAGCGCGTGAACCCGAGCTTCCGGTAGAGCGCCACCGCAGCCGTGTTGTCGGCGTCGACATACAGCATGATGGCCTGCAGGCCCTTGGCGTGCAGGTGCTCGATCCCGGCGATCGTGAGGGCCTTTCCGAGCCCCATGCCCTGTGCCTCGGGCGTCACCCCCACCACGTACACCTCGCCCATGGCAGGGTGGCTGCCCGCTCCGGCATGGATCTTCGTCCAGTGGAAGCCGAGGAGGCTGCCGTCCTGCTGCCGCACGGCGAGCAGGAAGCCGTCGGCGTCGAACCAGTCCTCGTCCATGCGCGCCTCGAGGTCGGCGCGGGTGGTGGCGCCCTGCTCCGGATGGTGTGCGAAGGCCGCGGCATTGGCCGCCAGCCAGGCGTCCTCGTCCTGGCCCCGCACGAACGTCCGCAGCACGACGCCGGCGGGCAGGCGCAGTTCGGGAACGGACTCCTCGACGGCCGCGCGCGTCAGGCGCATCCGCCACAGCTCCCGTACCGGTTCGAAGCCGAAGCGCGTGGCGAGGTCCGCAGCGGCGGAGTGGTTGCCGTGGGACCAGCCGCGGAGGTCGCTGATGCCCTCGGCCAGGACCGCCTCGATGAGCGCGGTGCCCGCGCCCTCGCCACGGCAGTCCGGCCCGACGACGAGTTCGAGGACGGCGCCGTCCTCCGCACCCCGGGTGATGACGGCGACGCCGGCCAGGTCGCTCTCCTGCGGTCCCGGGGTGCGCGCCGTGAAGACGAGCAGGCGGTCCCCGGCGTCCTGTGCGCGAAGGGTCACGAGGGTCTGCTCGGACAGGGGCGGGTTGCCGTCGGCTTCCGCTGCCGCTCCGGCGAGGCGCCGGATCTCCCCGAGGACCGCGGGTGCCGGGGCGCCGGCGATCCTGTCGATGGACCAGGTGGGGGAGTGCTCTACGGCGGTCATGCGCCCAGCCTAGTCCCCGCCCGGCAGGCGGGTTTGGCCGCCGGTCCGGCGTGGGGTAATGTCGTGAACTGCTCGAGGGGGATGCACCAGTGGGGTGCCCGCGATACGTTCGACCCGTATGTCCTCCACTTCCGGTTCCGGTGCCATCCGGACCACGAAGAAGCCCCTTCCACCCGCGGGTGGAAGGGGCTTCTTCGTTCCCTGCCGGCGCTCAGGCGTCCTGGTTGACGGAGCTGCGGTCCTCCGGGAGGCGGGTCAGCGTGAAGCGGTATCCCACGTTCCGCACCGTCCCGATCAGCTGCTCGTGGTCGGCGCCGAGCTTGGCCCGCAGGCGCCGCACGTGGACGTCGACGGTGCGCGTGCCTCCGTAGTAGTCGTAGCCCCACACCTCGTGCAGGAGCTGGTCGCGGGTGAACACGCGGCCGGGGTGCTGAGCGAGGTACTTGAGGAGTTCGAACTCCTTGTACGTCAGGTTCAGCGGCTCTCCTCCGACCCGGGCGGTGTAGCTGGCCTCGTCGATCACGACGCCGGAGGCATGGATCTCGGTACTCGCCTCCTCGCTGGTCGCCGTCGACCGCGCGATGACCAGCCTCAGGCGGGCCTCGACCTCGGCTGGTCCGGCCGAGTCCAGCACGACGTCGTCCGCGAGCCAGTTGGCGGCGACCGCTGCCATGCCGCCCTCGGTGAGGACGAGGACGAGGGGGGCGCTCAGGCCGGTCGCCTTGAGCAGCTGCGTGAGGGAGCGGGCGCCGACGAGGTCCTTGCGCGCGTCCACCAGGACGACGTCGCACGGTTCGGTCTCGAGGAGCGCTGTGGGCTCTGCCGCGAGGATGTGCACCTTGTGGTTCAGCAATTCGAGGGCCGGCAGGATGTCGACCGACGAGCCGGTGGTGTTCGTGAGCATCAGGATGTGCGGCATGTGTCCTCCACGGGTCGGGAATGCGCATCATCGGGCAGCGGCGCCGTCAGGGCCCAGGGGGCGACGGCGGTAGAGATTTCGACAAGTATAGCCGCAGCCCCTGTGATGCGGCGCACGCCGGTGCCCCGCCGCCGTGCCCGCGTTTTCCCGCCCCCCGTGCCGGTAGGGCAGTATTGCAGGGTGAAGAGGACGAGTGTTGCCGCAGCGGCCGGGGCCGCGGCTCTGGCGGCCGGGGCGATCATCGGTTCCTCCTATGTCTCCCTGCAGGCCGTGGCGATCGCTGCGGCGCTCGCCTGTCTCGTCGCCGCTGTCGGCTGGCCCCATATCCTGCGCGTACCGGCCAAGAAGAGCCAGTCCGCCGCCATCGGCCTGGCAGCCCTCCTCGCCGTCGTCCTGACGGCCACCACCCCGGGCCCGTCGTTCCTGACCTGGTTCCCGGCGTCGGTGGCTCTCGGTGTCGGCGCCGTCTTCATGATCCAGCTCGTGCGCGGAACGGGTCAGAGCCACCGGCTGGAATCGACCCTCGGGGCCAGTTCCGGGGTCGTCGCGGTCGGCATGGGTGCGGGCTGGGTGGCTGCGGACCGCCTGGCCGTCAATGCCGCCGATTCCGGGGTGACGCTCGTGACCGGGGTCAGCATCCTCGTCGCGATCGCGGTCTGCCTCCTGCCCCTTCCTGACCGCCTCGTCGCGCCCGCCGCCGTCCTCCTCGCGGCCCTCGCGGGTCCGCTCGGAGCACTGCTGTTCACCGACGTCCCAGCCCTCGCGGCCGCGGTGGTGGGACTGGCCTGCGGTGCGATCATGGCGGGGACCCGTCGCCTGCTCGTCGCGCGCGAAGCGCCGCTGGCGGCCGTCGCCGCCATCGCGGCGGGCGTCACCCCCGTGCTCGCGATCGGCGCTGTCGTCTACTTCCTCGACAAGCTCCTCCTCTCCTGAACGCAGTTCCTCGCCCGGACAGGCCCACCGGGCGTGCAGGGGCCCGGTGCCGTGCTGTCCGAGGCGGGCGTTAGGATGGAAGCATGTCCATTCTTGCTCTTGAAATCTTCTTCATCTCGCTGCTGGTCGTCGCCGGTCTCGGCATGGCAGGTTTCGCAGCCCTCGTCATCACGCGCCTGTACAAGGGCCAGAAGTAGCCGACTGACACGGAGCCCCCATGTCGATTGACCTGCCCACCGACCTGACGCCCGAGCTCGTCCCACTGTCGTGGCTCCTCGGAACCTGGGAGGGGACGGGGATGCTTGGCGAGGGTACCGCCGACTCGGAGCGCTTTTCGCAGCGCGTCGTGTTCTCCCAGAACGGCCTGCCCTACCTGCAGTACAGCGCTGAATCGTGGCTCATCGACGAGCACGGTTCGCAGCTGCGGCCGCTCTCGGTCGAGACCGGCTTCTGGGCGCTCGACCGCAAGCTGAACGACGCCGACGTCGGACCGGGCCTGAGCCCCGCGGACATCGTCCCGGCCCTCAAGACGGCCGACGAGGTGGAGCACTTCCGCAACGGGGCCGGCGGCTTCGACATCACGGCGACCATCGTGCATCCCGGCGGCATCGCGGAGCTCTACTACGGCAGCATCAAGGGCCCGCAGATCCAGCTCAGCACCGATCTCGTGATGCGCGGCCAGCATTCCAAGGAGTACACCGCTGCCACCCGCCTGTTCGGCCTGGTCGAAGGCAATCTGTACTGGCGCTGGGACGTGGCCGCGGACGGCAACGCCCTTGAGGCCCATGCCTCCGCCATCCTGAAGAAGACCTCCTGACCGTACCCGTCCCGGCATGTCCGCCGGCACGTGCACCCGGTGGAGGAATAGTCCCGTAGAGAAGGCGTTATACCGTCATGACCACCACCAGCCCCCTCCTGAGCCGACCCGGAGCCGTCGATGGCGGCGGAGCGGATGCCGGAGTCGCCTCGCACTACGGCGACCCCTTCCGCGAACAGCGTGCCCTGGCGGACGGGCAGGCCCTCGTCGACCTCTCGCACCGCGGCGTCGTGACGGTCTCCGGGCCCGATCGCCTCAGCTGGCTCAACACGCTGTCCTCGCAACTGCTGCTCGGCCTCGCGCCCGGCCAGAGCTCGGAGACGCTGCTCCTCACCGTGCAGGGGCGGATCGAATACTCCGCGCACGTCGTCGATGACGGGAACACCACCTGGCTCGTCACCGAGGGCGGGGAAGCCGGGCCGCTCGCCGCCTGGCTCGAGCGCATGAAGTTCATGCTCCGCGTCGAGGTCGCGGACGCCACACCGCAGTGGGCCGTGCTCGGCGCCACGAGGGCACTGCCCGAACTGGGGGAGGACGTCCTCGTGTGGGAGGATCCCTGGCCCGCCGTCGGCGCGGGCGGTTATGCCTACTCCATGGTCGACGACGGCCGGCACCCGGGCCGGGATAGGCCCTGGTTCGAGTACCTGGTGCCGCGCGCGGACCTCGACGCCGTCGTCTCCGCGTCCGGGCTCGCCCTTGCCGGGTCGCTCGCCGCCGAGGCCCTGCGCATCGCCGCCTGGCGTCCGCGTCCCGGTTTCGAGACGGACGAGAAGACGATCCCGCACGAACTCGACCTCATGCGCACGGCCGTACACCTCGCCAAGGGGTGCTACAAGGGGCAGGAGACCGTCGCGCGTGTCCACAACCTCGGGCACCCGCCACGTCGGCTCACCTTCCTGCACCTGGACGGCAGCCAGCACACGCTCCCGGCGCCCGGGAGTGCCGTGCTGAGCGAGGGCCGCACCGTGGGCAGGGTGACCTCGGTGGGCCACCACTACGAGATGGGGCCGATCGCCCTCGCCGTCCTCAAGCGCTCCGTCGGCGCCTCCGCCGACCTGCTGGTGCAGGACGGCGAGGAGGCGTACTCGGCCGGCCAGGAGGTCATCGTGGCCCCGGACGCCGGGCAGGTCGTCGGGCGGGCCACGGGCTTCCTGAGGTCGCCGCGATGAGCGAGGGGAACGACCGCGACGCGGGTAGGGACGGCGGCGCGGGTCGGGACGGCGGCGCAGCCGCTGCGATCGCACTGGCCCACGCCCTGTTCGACGCCGCCCGCCAGGGGGACAGGTCAACGCTGATGCGGTACCTCGACGCCGGAGTGCCGTTCACGCTCACCAACACCGCCGGCGACAGCATGCTGATGCTCGCCGCCTACAACGGGCACCCGGGCGTCGTCCGCGATCTCCTCGCACGCGGTGCCGAGCCCGATCAGGCGAACGATCGCGGCCAGACACCCCTCGCAGGCGCGGTCTTCAAGGGCCACACCGACGTGGTGCGGCTCCTCGTCGAGGCCGGAGCGGATCCCGACGCGGGAACGCCGTCGGCCCGTGCAGCCGCCGACATGTTCGGTCGTACCGAGATCGTCGCGCTCTTCGCCTAGCCCGGTCGTCGTAGCCGGCAACGGTCCCGTTCCCGCCACCGTCCTATCGGCAGCCTTCCTCGGCGGCTCAGGCTGGACTGCGGGGATGCGGGTGGTCGAACGCTCGCGCGTTCGCGTTCAGCCAGCCGAGGATGCTCCAGCCCAGGCACAGGACGGCGGCGGAGACGACGATCGCCGCCGTGACGCTGATGAAGACGCTGTTCACCGCGACGCCGGCGATGAACAGGGCCAGGCCGCCGACCCCGAGGCCGATCCCGCTACGCCAGGACCCGCCCCGCAGTCCGGATCGAGGGGCGGGTCCGAGCGCCATGAACGCTCGATTGTCGAGAGCGGTGAACTGGTTCTCGAGGAGGGCCAGCTCCTGACGTTCGTGCCTGGTCAACGACATGGTTCCTGCCTCCCACGGAGCGGACGACGATCGTATGGGGGCACTGTACTTCGCTGGTTGCGCCTGCGCAAGCATCCTGGAAGGACGGGCCGGCCCGGACGACCCGGGGGGTCCGCCGGCTTTGCCGGTGGCGGCGGCGCAGCGCAATACTGGGTGCGATGGACGACGAATGGATTCCCGACCCCGAGGTGGACGCGGTCATGGGGGCCTCCCGCGCCCTGATCGCGGTGGCGGCGAGATCGATGGTCGAGATCGAGGACGCCATGACGCCGCTGCAGTGGAGGGTCCTGGTCCTGATCTCGACGAAGGGGCCGCGCACTCCCGGCCTGATCGCGGAGGACCTGGGGGTCCATGCGTCGAACGCGACCCGCATCTGCGACCGCCTCGTCAGAGCGGACTTCATCGGGAAGACGACGCATCCGGATGACCGGCGCTTCCAGCAACTGGCACTGACCGGCAAGGGGGAGAGCCTCGTCGACCGCACCATGGCACGCCGCCGCTCGATCATCCTCGACATCATGCGCCTCATGCCCGCCCCGGAACGCGCGGCACTGGGCGCGGCGCTCGGAGCCTTCGCGGAAGCGGCCGGCGAGCTACCGCTCCATCCCGTGCCGGGCGTCTTCGGGCTCGGTGCGTAGCGCCGACCCTGCAGGCCACGCGTCGCCGGTGCTCTCAGGTCTCCAGGAGTACCGACGTCTGCGTCCCCGCGAACGCGAATCCGGCGCGGCGGGCCGTGCGCTGGGATGCCGTGCTGTCCGTTCGTGCCCGCCACTGCGGCACGAGTCCCGCGGCCATGGCTTCCTCCACCGCGACGGCGGCGATGCGCCCGGCATAGCCCTTCCGCCGCTCATCGGGCGGCGTGATCACGGCGAGGTGCGCCAGGATCCCCTCCCAGATGTCGTAGCCGGCGCCGGCCAGGGGGGTCGGCTGCGCCGCCTCCGGGGCGTCCGTCTCGTCCACCAGGACGAAGGGGTGTTCCACACCGCCGAGGTCCGCCTCGGCGACGTCGTCGGGTGGGCACCGGCGCTCGAGGGCACGGACGAGCCCGGCCTCGCTGGAGACGACGGCGGCCGGTCCCTCGAACTGCGGCAGGGTGTCGCAGAAATACAGCTGCGCCTCCCCGAGCCCCCGGCCTCCGTGGTCACGGCTGAGGGCGAGCAGCGTCGAGTGGCTGCGCAGGTCCAGGCCCGAGAGGCTGCGCCCGGCCTGGACGGCCCAGCCCGGTCCGCTGAGGACCTCCCGCCCGAAGAGCGTCACGAAGGTCAGCACCGGGGCGTCGTCGTCGATGCTGTACAGGCGGTCGCTGCCGCCGTCACCGAGCGCGCCGTCGTGGAGTCCGAGGAGCCGTGACCAGGCGAGCTGGATGATCGAGACCGTTCCCGGGTCGAGGTCCACGGGCTCAGCCGAAGAGGATGGCGGCTTCGTCGTAGCGGTGCTGCGGAACCCGCTTGAGGTTGCCGAGCGCCGCCTCGAAGCCCACGTGGGCGATCTCCGTGCCGTTGAGGGAGACCATGGTGCCCCACAGTTCGTCCTTCACGGAGTCCACCGCCGCCATGCCGAGGCGGGTGGCGAGGACGCGGTCGAAGGACGTCGGGACGCCGCCGCGCTGGATGTGGCCGAGGATCGTGGCGCGCGTCTCGATGCCCGTCCGCGCCTCGAGTTCCGGTGCGAGCTGGTCCGCGATGCCACCGAGCCGGGGGCGGCCGAAGGTGTCGAGGCCGCGCTCGGAGTGCGCCTGGTCCATGTGGGAGGGGACGAAGCCCTCCGCGACGACGACGAGGGGCGCACGCCCGCGGGCGTTGGCCGTGGAGACCCACTCGGCGATCTGCTCGATGCTCGTCTGCTGCTCGGGGATCAGGATGGCGTGGGCGCCGGAGGCCATGCCGGCGTGCAGGGCGATCCAGCCCACATGCCGGCCCATGACCTCCGCGATCATGCACCGGCTGTGGGACTCGCCCGTGGTGCGCAGCCGGTCGATGGCCTCGGTGGCGATCTGCACGGCGGTGTCGAAGCCGAAGGTGTAGTCGGTGGCGTCGAGGTCGTTGTCGACCGTCTTGGGCACGCCCACGATCTTGAGGCCCAGGTCCGTGAGTCGCTTCGCCGCGGCCAGCGTCCCCTCGCCGCCGATCGCGATGATCGCGTCGATGCCGAGGCGCTGCATGTTCGCCTTGATGGCTTCGGCTCCGCCGTTGCCCTCGAAGGGATTGGTGCGCGAGGTCCCGAGGATGGTGCCGCCCTGCTTGGAGATCCCGCGCACCGCGTGGCGGGGGAGGTCGATGATGTCGCCCTCGACGACGCCGCGCCAGCCGTCACGGAATCCGACGAACTCCTGCTCGTGCACCTTGATGCCCTTGAGCACCGCGCCGCGGATGACGGCATTCAGCCCGGGGCAATCGCCGCCGCTGGTGAGGATTCCGATCTTCATGTGGGGTGGGGTTCCTTTGACGATGGGTGGGTGGTGCATCAGGAGCACGCCGTCGGGCCCGCCTATGATTCTAGACACACACCGGTGGCGGCACCGGACTGCGTTCCCCGTCCCCGCCGGGCGGGGAACCCGCGGCCCCTGAGCACGCCGTAGGCTGGGACCATCCGGCGCAGGGCGGGCCCGAATCCCGCGGATCGCGCGCCTCGCCGTCCGAGGAGGACACCAGCAGTGCCCCAGGCAGGTTTTGCGCCAGCGGCGCTGCGCATGGTCTCCATCTCCCGGCCGGTCCTCTGGATCAACACGGTCGGCACCGGCGTCGTCGGTATGTGGCTCACCGGCACGTTCTGGCAGCCGGAGGCGCTCGCGCTCCTGCTGTGGCTGACGCTGCCGTTCAACCTGCTCATCTACGGCGTCAACGACATCTTCGACCAGGACACCGACGCCCTCAATCCCCGCAAGGGATCACTCGAGGGTGCCCGGATCAGGTCCTCCGAGGTCCGCGCCATCTGGATCTCCGTCCTCGTCACCAATGTGCCGTTCCTCGCCTGGTTCGCGGCCACGCTTCCCCCTGCCGCCCTCGCCTGGATCGCGCTCTACGCGCTGGTCTTCGTCTTCTACTCGGCTCCGCCGCTCCGGTTCAAGGCCCGCCCGTACCTCGATTCGATCAGCAACGCGGCCTACGCCTTCCCGCTCGTCTTCATGCCCTACGCGCTGGGTGGTGAGCCGGTCTGGGCCGCTGCGATCGGCCTCATGGCCTGGAGCGCGGCCAAGCACACCTACGACGCCGTCCAGGACATCGACGAGGACAGGGCGGTGGGCATCACGACGACGGCGGTCCGCCTCGGTGCCCGCGGTGTCGTCGCGTGGAGCGGCGCGTGGTGGGCGGTGGCGACGGCGTGCTTCGCCCTCGTGAACATCCCGGTCGCCGCGGTGAACGCCCTGATCGCGGGCTGGCTCCTGCTGGGGCTGTACCGGGATCCGCGGCCCGAGACGGGCCACCGGCTGTACCGGTACTCCATCGCGTTCCCCTACGTGGCGGGCACGGTCGCGGGGGTGCAGCTCGTCGTCGCCCTGACCCTGGGCCTCCACCGATGAGCCGCGTCGTCGTGGTCGGGGGCGGGATCGGCGGCCTCACGGCAGCTGCCGTCCTCGCGCGCGCGGGGCACGGCGTCACGCTGCTGGAGGCCTCGTCGAGCGTCGGGGGCAAGAGCCGCCGTCTCGAACTCGCGGGGCAGCGCGTGGACACCGGTCCGTCGCTCTTCACCTTCCCGTCCGTGTGGCAGGAACTCCTGCACCTGCTCGACGCCGTCGGGCGCCCCGGGTCCGTCCCAGCCGCGGAGACGGCGGACCTGCGGCTCGAACGGCTGCCGGAGGTCGGCACCTACTACTACCGGGGCGAGGAGTGCGCGCTGCCCGTGCCCGTGGGCCACCCCTGGCACGAGGCCTGGGAGCGCTTCGCGGCCGAGCACGGCGTCCTCGGCCCGGACGTCTCGCGACTGCTCACCACGGGTCCGCTGGAGAAGGCGGCCTATCCCGCGCTGGCCAGGCTGGGCGGCCTGTACGGGCGGAGGCTCACCACCCGCAGCTACCTCGACAGCCTGCACTGGCTCCCGGAGGGGTTGCGCGAGGTCATCGCGATCCACACGCTGAACGCGGGCGTCAGCCCCACCCGCACGCCGGCGCTGTACGCGAGCATGCCCGCGATCATGGCCCACGACGGCGCGTGGATCCCCGAGGGCGGCGTCTACGAGCTGGTGCTGGCCCTGGAACGGCTGGCGCTCGATGCCGGCGTGGAGATCCGCACGGGCGAGCCCGCGCAGCGCATCGGACGACGGCGCGTGGTCACCTCCGCCGGCACCTACCCGGCCGACGCCGTCGTGAGCGGCCTCGATGCCCACCGCCTCGCCGGCCTCCTCGCCGGACAGGCTCCGCGCACCCCGCGCAAGCTCACCTGCTCCGCCGTCGGGATCTACGCCGTCCTGGCCCGCCCGCTCCCGGACGGCACGGCACGGCACGGCGTGATCATGCCGGACGATCCCGCCGCCCTGTACGCGAGTCTCGAGGCCGGCGACGAGCCCGGGCAGACCATGGCGTTCGCCAACTACTACCCGGCGCACGGCGTCTACCCGAATGCGTCCGCAAGCCTCGCACTGCTCCTCACCGCGCCCGCCAATGGGAAGAGCTACTCGCTCGACGATCCGTTCGTGCGGCGTGAGCTGGACCGGACGACGCGCGTGCTGGGGCTGCCGGAGCCCATCGAGGAGTACTTCGAGACGTACGAGATCCTCGACCCCGGCTACTTCGGCGAGCGCGGCTCCGCCGGCGGCGCCCTCTACGGGGCAGTGCACCCCGCCTGGCTGAGCGGCCCGTTCCACGTGCCGCCCTACTCCGACCCGCTGCGGCCGTGGCTGTGGCGCGTGGGCGCCTCGGTGCATCCCGGCGGCGGCCTGCCCGCCGTCCTCGGGGGAGCGATGATGTCCTCGCAGAAGCTGCTGGCCCGCCTGGGCCCCGTCTCCTGATCAGTGCCGCGGTGCGGCATCCCTCGTCCCGCTGGTCTCCGGGAACGCGTTCGCGGCCCGGGTGAGCTGCAGGCGACGACGGACCAGCAGGACGATCAGCGCGGCGGCGAGCACCGCGGGGAACACGAGGCCCGAGAAGACGCAGACACCCAGCCACAGGAACATCGAGACGAGCAGGCTGTCGAGCAGGCCGGGGCGCAGTGCCTCGTGGGTGAGCCGCCGTCCGCCGATCCACGTCACGAGTGCCGAGGCGATCAGCCCGGAGATCAGCCAGCCCCCGTAGTTGGAGAGCGGCACCCCGTAGTAGGGTCCGCCACCGGGCCAGATCCAGAAGCCGAGTGCGACGGCCCCCGGATCCAGGACGCCGTCGATCACGACGAGCAGCAGTCCTCCGAGGACGATCCTGCGCAGCGCGGTCCCTGTTCCCGACACCACCGCCACCGCCCCGATGACCAGGGGCACGTAGGAGAGCGGCAGCAGGTAGGGCACGAGGCCGAGGATCGTGGGGCCGAGGGGTTCCCCGTAGTAGAACTCGCCGTAGGGCACTCCCGTGGCAACACCGAAGCCTTCGATCAGGTAGCCGAAGACGGACACGGCCACGAGGGCCGCGGCTCCCCGTGCGGCGCCGAACTGGCGCACGAGTGCGATGAACGCCGGCAGCGCGATCAGCAGGTTGAAGCCGTAGGACGCATAGCTCGCACCCTCGACGTCGGGGAACCGCACCACGAAGTAGCCGGAGATGAAGAGGAATACGCAGGACGCGACGAGCAGGCGGGGGAAGCTGCGGACAGCGGGGGTCTTCGGCACGGGATCCATCCTTGCAGGTCGCCCAGCAGGAAGGGGCACCCGCCGGCCCTGCGCGGATGCCCCTCCGGAACGTGCCGATGGCCTAGCGGCCGGTGAGGAGCTTCTCCAGGGCGATGCTGCCATCGGTCGTGGGCAGCAGGAGCCACAGCACCGCGTAGAGGGGCAGGCCGATGAACGGGAGGAGGAAGCTGAGGAGCATCGCGATGCGGACGTAGCCGACGCGCCAGCCGTACTGTGCGGCGATGCCCGAGGCGATACCGCCGAGGATTCCCCCGGGAGCACGCTTGATGGGGGATGAGCGAAGGATCCGGTAAAAGGACTGCATGGTGTGCCTTTCGGTTCGGGAGGTGGTGGAGCTCAGTATGCCGTCGTGTCGCGGGCGTCGTCCTGCTCCTCCGACGAGGGCCGGCTGCGGAGCGAGAGGATGCCGCCCGCGATCAGCGACAGCCCGACGCCGACGAGCAGTCCGAGGGCGACCACCACCGGATCGATCGACAGGGCGAAGAACTGGCCGAGGAGGATCAGGACGGCGACCGCGAGGATCCCGGCTCCCCAGACGACGGTGACGACGCGCGTCCTGCGCCTCCGTGCGGCTATCGAGGTACTCATGGGATGTCTCCTGTCGGGGTGGAGGTACTGGTCCGGGGGGTGAAGGAGCCGTCGGTGTCGGCTTCCGTGATGATCGAGACGTCGCTCAGGGCTCCCCGCACGTCCAGGATGAGCGCCGCCCCGGTCGCCTCGGGATTCAGGTCGCCGTTGCTCACCTGCAGGAGCCCGTCGTCGCTCTGGAAGACGGGAGGCGGGCCGTCGGCGCCGGTGGCGGCACCACGCGCGTCCGCGTCGCCCAGCGCCATGCGGGTCCGCACCTCGACGGGCACGTCCGCCGGCACGATCACCGTGACATCGCTGGCCAGGGAATTCACCGGCACCACCACATCCCGTGCCGGTGCGGGCAGATCGGTGAGG
The DNA here is from genome assembly GCF_044755105.1 of Arthrobacter sp. NPDC092385. Classification (NCBI taxonomy): domain Bacteria; kingdom Bacillati; phylum Actinomycetota; class Actinomycetes; order Micrococcales; family Micrococcaceae; genus Arthrobacter; species Arthrobacter sp. NPDC092385. The sequence continues at coordinate 373,088 of NZ_JBIVQL010000002.1, read as the reverse complement.
TCGATGGTGGTCTGTGCTGCCAGCACGCTGTACCCGCCGGATGCCGCACCGAGCGAGGCCGGCGTCGTCCTCGTGTCCTGTGCCACGATCCACGCTCCACCGACGACCGTGAAGGACGCCCCGAGTGCCCCGAGGGTCGCCAGGGCCGCCGTGAAGCCGACGAGGCCGGACGTGCGGCCCCGGGCCCCGAGTGCCACGATGCCGAGGGCGAGGACGATCGCGGCCGACGCCAGCGCGACGACGGCAGGGTTTGCGAGGTCGAGGACCGCCGCGTAGTCGAGGACGAGGAGGACCGCCGCCACGACGACCGCCCCGCCGATGAGGAGCGCCGTCACGGACCCGGAAGGCCGGGCGGGGCGCTCCGCTCGTGCCTTGGTCGCGCTCGCCGCCCGGCCGGGAAACGCCGGTCCCGTCAACGACGGCTCGGAGTAGGCGGACGGATAACCGGACCAGGTGTCCTGGCCCGGCCGGTAGGGCAGCGGGTAGGGCTCGGTCAGGGGGGCGGCCTGGTACGGCAGGGGAACCGTGCGGTGCGTGGACTCGTGCAGCAGGCCCGCGCCCCGTCCGTCATCGTCTCCGTCATCGTCGTCGTACCCGTCCGTGCCGGTTGCCGTACCGGCTGCCGGACCGGACGCCGCACTGGCTGTCGAACCGGTCGCCGTACTGGCTGCCGTACTGGCTGCCGGACCGGCAGCCGGACCGGAGGTCTGGTCCGCTCCACGACCCGACGCGGGTGCGTCGTGCCCGTCGTCGTTCCCGTCGTCGTGCCCGTCGGTGGGTCCGGCGTGCCCGTCAAGTCCGCCGACGGGCCCGTCGACGGGGCCGGTGGAACCCGGTCCGCCCGGCACGGGAGGTGCGGGTGGCGTGGCGGGCACGGACGGTGCAGGCCCGAACGGGGGCGTGGATCCGCCGCCGGGGCCGCCGAAGCCCTCGGGGCCGCCGGCAGGGCCGCCGGGGCGCGCCTGGCCGGCGGATCGGTTCACGATCCAGTAGACGAAGAGGACGACGGCGCCGATCCAGAACAGTGCCCAGAGGAGGCCGGCACCGCCCCCGCCGTCGCCCAGGAGGGGCAGGTTCGGGCGCCACAGGCCGATCGCCACGAGGGCTGCCGCCCCGGTCAGGCCGGAGGTCCACGAGCCGCGACCGGCCTGCTCGACGTGGATCCGTCCGTCGGGCTCGGGAAGCAGCGCCCAGGCGAGCCCGTAGAGCAGCACGCCGATGCCCCCGAAGACCGCCAGGACCACGATCAGTCCGCGCACGAGGGCCAGGTCGAGGCCCGTGCGGTGTGCGACACCGCCGGCGACCCCGCCCACCCAGCGATCGGGTGCCCTGGTGATGTCGAGGCCGCGGACCCAGCGGAAGAACGACGACGAGGCGGGACCTCCCGCCTGATGAGGTGCGGCCGGTTCATGCTGCCAGGACGGCCCGCCTGGTGTTGGTGCTGATGTCATGCCTCCATCCTTCCGCCGGCCCGCGGGGCAGGCTATCGGGGCCTACCCTGATTGAACCCTGAGAGCTCCCTGATTCTGCTCGGGGAGCGCCGCCGAGCCCCCGGCCGCGTGCTTTGCTGAGGGCATGAGACCCCCGCTGCTGCGCAGATCCGACGGCGTGATCGCCGGGGTCTGTGCGGGACTCGCCGTGCACCTCGGCATCAAGCCCGCCTGGGTCCGCATCGGCATGGCCGTGCTGACCCTGGCCTCCGGCGCGGGCGTCCTGCTGTATGCGTGGCTCTGGATCTTCGTCCCCACGGCGGCAGACAGGGCGGCCCAGGCAGGCCGGCAGACGGGCCCCGCGGCGTTCATGCAGGACGTCGGCACGGGGCCACCGCTCGACGCCGCCCCGCCGGACGGCGGTGCGGTCCGGACCACGCGGGTCCTCCGCGATCCCACCGGCCCGCGGACGGCAGGACCGGTCGATCCGGACGCCTGGCGCGAGCGCGCCATGCGGGCCGGGCGGCGGGAGGTCCTCTTCGGCTCGGTGCTGCTGCTCGCGGCGGCCGTGCTCGTGGTGCAGCTGCTCGGGGTCCACATCAACTGGGGCTTCCTCATCCCGATCGCCGTCGTGCTGACGGGCGCGGCGCTCGCCTGGTCCCAGCTCGACGACGTGCGGCGGGCGAGGGTCATGGACAGCGCCGGTGCCGGGCGGGCAGGCGGGACACTCCGCCTCCTCGCGGGCATCGTGCTCGTCGTCGCTGGCGTCCTGGTGGCGCTCTCCAGCAGCGGCTCCTGGACGCTGACCATGGCGACCCTCGTCGCCGTCCTCGCCGTCCTGGCCGGCGTCGTCCTGGTGCTCGCGCCTTGGGGGCTGAAGTTCTGGCGCGACCTCGAGGCCGAGCGGGCGGCCCGCGTGCGGGAGACGGAGCGCGCGGAGATCGCGGCGCACCTGCACGATTCGGTCCTGCAGACGCTCGCCCTCATCCAGAACCGGGCGGACTCCGAGACGGACGTGCTGCGCCTGGCCCGGGCGCAGGAGCGCGAACTGCGCCAGTGGCTGTTCGCCGACCCCGCGCGTGATCCCGGCAGCCTCGCCGAGCGCCTGCGCCTGATGGCGGGGGAGATCGAGGACCTGTACGGGCATCCGGTCTCCGTCGTCGCCGTCGGGGATGCCGTCCTGGGGCCGGCGGAGGACGCCCTGGCGCAGGCAGCGAGGGAGGCGATGCTGAATGCGGCGAAGCACGCGGGGGTGGCCGTGTCCGTGTACCTCGAGGCCGGGCCCGACGCCGTGGAGGTGTTCGTCCGGGACAGGGGTGGCGGGTTCGATCCGGCCGCCGTCCCGACCGATCGGGCCGGCATCCGCGAATCCATCCACAGCAGGATGCTGCGCCACGGCGGGTCCTCGGAACTGCGCAGCGACGCGGACGGGACCGAGGTTCGGCTGCGGCTGCCCGTGCCCGCCGCACGCGACGCCTAGGCTGGCGGGAGCGCACAGCCGCAGGACGACAGCACCGGATGAAGCACAGGCCGGCCGGCGAAAGGAAGATACGTGGACAGCGAGAACGTACCTACGGAGCGAACGGAGCCCGGAACCGTGTCCGTGGTCATCGTCGACGACCACGGCATCTTCCGCTCCGGTCTCCGGGCAGCGCTCGGGCCCGTGATCCGCGTCCTCGGCGAAGCGGCGACGGTCGAGGAGGCGGAGGCCGTCATCAGCGCTACCGGGCCCGACGTCGTCCTGCTCGACGTGCACCTGCCGGGTGGCCGCGGCGGCGGTGGGGCGGAGGTCATCCACCGCTGCGCGAAGCGCGGGACGACGTCCCGGTTCCTGGCGTTGAGCGTCTCCGACTCCGCCGAGGACGTCGTCGCCGTGATCCGGGCGGGCGCACGGGGCTATGTCACGAAGACCATCTCCGGCCCCGAGATCACCGACGCGGTGCAGCGCATCGCCTCCGGTGACGCCGTGTTCTCCCCGCGGCTCGCCGGATTCGTGCTGGACGCGTTCGGAACCGCCTCCGTCGCGGTCGACGACGAACTGGACCGCCTGTCGGCACGCGAACTGGAGGTCATGAGGCTCATCGCGCGGGGCTACAGCTACAAGGAGACGGCGAAGGAACTGTTCATCTCGGTGAAGACCATCGAGACGCACGTGTCCGCCGTGCTCCGGAAACTGCAGCTCTCCTCGCGCCACGAACTCACGCGCTGGGCCACGGAGCGCAAGCTGCTCTGAGCCGTCCTGCCTGTCCTGCCCGTGTTGCGGGCGCCGCAGCCGGGGAGTCGGGTCCTGCCCGGCCCGCGGGAACGCAGCTAGCGTGCGGAGCCCAGGAACTCCTGCAGGCGGCCCACGCCGGTGGCCAGGTCCTCGTCGCCCAAGGCGTAGGACAGGCGCAGGTAGCCGCTGGGGCCGAACGCCTCACCGGGGACGACGGCCACCTCGACCTTCTCGAGGATCAGCGCGGCGAGTTCGGCCGACGTCGCCGGGGTGGCGCCGTCGAAGCTGCGGCCGAGCAGGGCACGTACGTCCGCGTAGGCGTAGAACGCCCCGTGGGGCGTGGGGCACTCGACGCCCTCGATCCCGTTGAGCGCGGAGACCATGGCACGACGGCGGCGGTCGAACGCCACCTTCATCTCGTCCACGGCCGTCAGCGGCCCCGAGACGGCCGCCAGGGCCGCCATCTGCGGAACGTTCGAGACGTTCGACGTCGCGTGCGACTGGAGGTTCGTGGCGGCCTTGACCAGGTCCTTCGGTCCGACCATCCACCCCACGCGCCAGCCGGTCATGGCATAGGTCTTCGCGACGCCGTTGAGGATGACCACCTTGTCGCCGAGCGACGGGGCTGCCGTCGCGATCGACGTGAAGGGGACGCCGTCGTACGTCAGGTGCTCGTAGATCTCGTCGGTGACGACCCAGAGGCCTCGGGCAGCGGCCCATTCGCCGATCTCGCGCACGGCATCGGCGCCGTACACCGCCCCGGTGGGGTTGGAGGGCGAGACGAACAGCAGCACCTTGGTGCGCGGCGTCAGTGCCGCCTCGAGCTGGTCCAGGGTCACGAGGTAGCCCTGCTCCGGGCCCGCGAACACCTCGACGGGTACGCCGCCCGCGAGCCTGATGGCCTCGGGGTAGGTGGTCCAGAACGGTGTCGGCACCAGCACCTCGTCCCCCGGATCGAGGAGGGAGGCGAAGGACTCGTAGACGGCCTGCTTGCCGCCGTTCGTCACGAGCACCTGTGCCGGGTCCACCGCGTAGCCGGAATCACGCAGGGTCTTCTCGGCGATCGCCTGCTTCAGTTCCGGCAGGCCCCCGGCGGGGGAGTAGCGGTGGAACCGGGGCTGCCGTGCCGCGGCGATAGCCGCCTCGACGATGTAGTCCGGCGTCGGGAAGTCCGGCTCGCCCGCGCCGAAGCCGATGACCGGCCGGCCCGCAGCCTTGAGTGCCTTCGCCTTGGCATCGACGGCCAGCGTCGCGGACTCCGCGATCGAGCCGATCCGCCGGGAGATCCGGGGAAGGGCTGCGCGGATGGAGTCGTCGGTCGTCGCGTTCATCGGGTCCCGTTCCGTGAGGGTCTTCTGTCGGTTTCCAGCTTAGGTGGTGGCACCTGCCCGAAGCCGATTCGGAGGGCGGCGGCGCTGTCACGCACCGCGCGGCGTAAGCCGCGAGCCGGGGCCCGGTCCGTCCGGTTCGACGTTCCGGCGGGTATTGCGTAGACTTGTTCCTCGGTGTTGAAACACCATGATGGTTCGTGCCCTCGCAGGGCCGTCCGGAGTGGAAGCTGTACCGGTTCAAAACCAAAGGGTAGTGGCGCAATTGGTAGCGCAGCGGTCTCCAAAACCGCAGGTTGCAGGTTCGAGTCCTGTCTGCCCTGCGCGTGGCCTTCGCCGGACAACGGCGAAGGCCCGGCAGAAACAGATCACGAAGCCCCGGCGCAGGCACAGGCCCCGCGCGGCGGTAAACATGATCAGCTGGGGGCGCCACTGGTGGTCCGGCTGGGAACACCACACAGATTGATGAGGTTGACGGTGACCGATACGGCTGCGAGCAGCTCCAAGGGAAGCCCCTCCGAGAAGAAGGCCCCCGAGCGCGGGTTCTTCGGACGCATCATGCTGTTCATCCGCCAGGTCTTCGCGGAACTGGGGAAGGTCGTCACGCCCACCCGCCGCGAACTGGTCAGGTTCACCATCACCGTCCTCGTCTTCGTGGTCATCATGATGCTCCTCGTGACCGCCCTGGACCTCCTGTTCGGGGCCGGCGCGGTGTGGGTCTTCGGCGACAGCTGACGCTGTCCCGCGGAATGCACGTTCCGGCACGTTCGTTGTGGTGTCGGGTGAGTACAGGCAAGCAAGAGAACTTTCGAAGAATGTCAGAAAGCAGGCGGCTAGGTGTCCGAGCAAGAACTCGAACGGCAGATCACTCCCGAAGATGGTCTGGAGAACGAGGAGTACGGAACGGAGGCGGACGTGGAAGCCTCCGACCTCGACGTGCCTGCTGACGACTCCGACGTGGCCGACTACCCCGCGGACACCGATGTCGCCGCCGAGGACGGACTCCTCGCGGACGACGCCGAAGAGGCCGTGGACGCCGACTCCGAAGAGGCCGTAGACGCGGACGACGACGCCGACATCGAGGCCACTGCCGCGGACGCCGTCGACGAGGCCGCGTCCTCGGACGCCGACGAGGCCGGCACCGAGGACGCTCCCGCGGAGGAGGCTCCCGCCGAGGACCCCGTCGCTGCGTTCAAGGCCAAGCTCCGCCGGCAGGAGGGTGACTGGTACGTCATCCACTCCTACGCCGGTTACGAGAACCGCGTGAAGGCGAACCTCGAGACCCGCATCCAGACGCTGGACATGGAAGATTACATCTTCGAGATCCAGGTGCCGATGGAAGAGGTCGTGGAGATCAAGAACACCACGCGGAAGATCGTCAACCGCGTGCGCATCCCCGGCTACGTGCTGGTCCGCATGGAACTCACCGACGAGTCCTGGGGCGCCGTACGCCACACCCCGGGGGTTACCGGCTTCGTGGGCAACGCCCACAACCCGGTGCCGCTGAGCCTCAACGAGGTGTTCTCGATGCTCGAGCACACCATCGTCCACACGGACGCGGAGTCGGGCAAGCCTGTCCAGCCGCAGTTCACCCCCGCCACGGTCAACTTCGAGGTCGGCGAGTCCGTCACGGTGAACGAGGGCCCCTTCGAGACCCTCCCGGCGACGATCTCCGAGATCAAGCACGAGTCCCAGCAGCTCGTGGTGCTCGTCTCGATCTTCGAGCGCGAGACCCCCGTCACGCTCTCGTACAGCCAGGTCACCAAGATCCAGTAAAGCTTCGACGCCTCCCGGCGTGCTTGGCCGGGAGGTGCCGTTCGGCCATCACGCCATGATGGCCACCACCCCGCAGGACGCTCCTGTCCCGCGGGAACGCAATGCAAGAGAAGGACCCTTTCATGGCCCCCAAGAAAAAGGTCACCGGACTCATCAAGCTGCAGATCAATGCAGGTGCCGCCAACCCGGCTCCTCCCATCGGTCCCGCGCTCGGCCAGCACGGTGTCAACATCATGGAATTCTGCAAGGCATACAACGCCGCAACCGAATCCCAGCGCGGAAACGTCATCCCCGTGGAGATCACGGTGTACGAGGACCGCTCGTTCACCTTCATCACCAAGACCCCTCCGGCAGCCGAGCTGATCAAGAAGGCAGCCGGCGTCGCCAAGGGATCGGGCACGCCCCACACGGTGAAGGTCGCCAAGCTGACCAACGCCCAGGTCGAAGAGATCGCCACCATGAAGATGGAAGACCTCAACGCCAACGACGTCCAGGCAGCCGCGAAGATCATCGCCGGCACCGCCCGCTCCATGGGTATCACCGTCGAGGGCTGACACCCTTCCCCGTCGCTCCGTCCGGCACTGCCGGGCAGGGCACACCACCAATTTCACAGCACGACGACGCCGCACCCCGCGGACGACGGCGTGAGTGGCAGGGCCCAGCGCGGTCCGCAGACCACGACTGCATAAGGAGAACAAGCAGATGGCACAGCGCAGCAAAGCATACAAGGGAGCTGCCGCGAAGATCGAGGCGGACAAGCAGTACGCCCCCCTCGAAGCGGTAGTCCTCGCGAAGGAGACCAACCCTTCCAAGTTCGACGCCACGGTCGAGGTGTCCTTCCGTCTCGGAGTGGACCCCCGCAAGGCGGACCAGATGGTCCGTGGCACCGTGAACCTTCCCCACGGCACCGGCAAGACCGCCCGTGTCCTGGTCTTCGCGACCGGCGAGAAGGCAGAGGCGGCCATCGCGGCCGGCGCTGACTTCGTCGGTTCCGACGACATGATCGAGAAGGTCTCCGGCGGCTGGACCGACTTCGACGCCGCCGTCGCGACCCCTGACCTCATGGGCAAGGTGGGACGCCTCGGAAAGATCCTCGGCCCCCGCAACCTGATGCCGAACCCGAAGACCGGCACGGTCACGGCGGACGTCGCCAAGGCTGTCACCGACATCAAGGGTGGCAAGATCGACTTCCGCGTGGACAAGCACTCGAACCTCCACTTCATCATCGGCAAGGTGTCCTTCGACGAGCAGAAGCTGGGCGAGAACTACGCCGCTGCACTCGAGGAGATCCTCCGACTGAAGCCTTCGGCTTCGAAGGGCCGCTACATCCAGAAGGCAACGGTCTCGACCACCTTCGGTCCCGGCATCTCCGTCGACCCGAACGTCACCAAGGTCTTCACCGTCTAGGTGAGCGCCTGAAGAAGCCCCGCGGCACGTGCTGCGGGGCTTCTTCGTCTTAACGCTCCACCGGCCGGACCGGGGCTGCGAGTGGTGCCGCCGGGCCGATTTGGCGGCACGCCGCGCGTCCCGTAGGCTTGGAGTACCAAAGACCGTCGGTCGGTCCACCTCCACTTTCTTCTAGCGCACCCGTGTGCTGGCAGGAAGAAGGACAAGGATCCGAAAGTTCCCGTGAGGGACGGCCTACGCAGGTGAACGAAGCTCCTCTCCACCGGCTCACGCCCGTGTCGAGCAAAGCCCCGTGCATCTGCGCGGGGCGTTTTTTATTGGAGCCGGAAGGCCGACGCACATTCCCCGGAAGGAGGGTTATGGCAACGCCAACAAAGGTTTCTGCAGTGGATGAGATCACCACCGATTTCAAGGATTCCACCGCCGCTGTCCTGACCGAATACCGCGGGCTCACCGTTGCTCAGCTCAAGGAACTGCGCCGTGCACTTGGCACGGACAACAAGTTCTCGGTCGTCAAGAACACCCTGACCGGCATCGCGGCGAAGGAAGCGGGCATCGACGCGTTCGATGGCCAGCTCTCCGGACCCACCGCGATCGCCTTCATCAAGGGTGACGCCGTCGCTGCTGCCAAGAGCCTCACGGATTTCGCGAAAGCCAACCCGAAGCTCGTCATCAAGACTGGAATCTTCGAGGGCAAGGCCCTCGACGCCTCCGAGGTCGTTGCCCTGGCAGCCCTCGAGTCGCGCGAACTCCAGCTCGCCCGGGTGGCAGGTGTCCTCAAGGCACCGATGTCCGCCCTGGCACGCACCGTCGATGCGCTGCGCATCAAGCTCGAGGAAGAAAGCGGCGCTGCACCTGCAGCCGACGCTGACGCTCCTGCTGCCGAGGAAGCCGCTGCTCCCGCAGAAGCTGCCGCGGAGGCTCCCGCCGAGGAAGCCGCAGCAACCGAAGCGAACTAGTTTCACTTCGATCCACACACTGAAGGTGCCCTGCACCACTAAAGGAAGGACGCCTCCCATGGCGAAGCTCACCAACGAAGAGCTCATTGAAGCTTTCAAGGAACTGTCCATCATTGAACTCTCGGACTTCGTAAAGCTGTTCGAGGAGACCTTCGATGTCACCGCTGCCGCAGTTGCAGTAGCAGGCCCCGCCGGTGGCGGAGCCGGCGACGCCGCCGAAGAGGAGCAGACCGCGTTCGACGTCGTCCTCGAGGCTGCCGGCGATAAGAAGATCGCAGTGATCAAGGAAGTTCGCGCGCTCACCTCGCTGGGCCTGAAGGAAGCCAAGGACGTTGTCGACAGCGCCCCCAAGGCCGTCCTCGAGGGTGTCACCAAGGAAGCCGCAGAGAAGGCCAAGGAGGCCCTCGAGGCCGCCGGCGCCACCGTCACCCTCAAGTAGCACCCGCTGCTCCGCGTCCCGGCTCACGCCGGGACCGCCGCAGGACGAAAGAGCCCCGCTTCATTCGAAGCGGGGCTCTTTCATGTTGGAGGCCGGAGCCCGATCGAGCTCAGCGCCAGAGCAGCAGGGCCTCGCCCTGGCCTCCGCCTCCGCAGAGGCTCACGGCGGACCTGCCCGCGCCGCGCCGGGCGAGTTCCATCGCGGCGTGGAGGGCCAGGCGGGCGCCCGATGCGCCGATCGGGTGGCCCAGCGCGATGGCCCCTCCGTGGATGTTGCACTGCTCCAGCGGATAGTCGAGGTCCTTGAGGGACTGGCAGGCCACGGATCCGAACGCCTCGTTGATCTCGATGAAGTCGAGGTCGGTGGCGTCCCACCCGGCGCGGTCGAGTGCCTGCCGGATGGCGGCGGACGGCTGGGAGTGGAGGGTGTTGTCCGGTCCTGCGACCTGGCCGGGCCTGCCCACGGCGGCGAGCACGGGAAGGCCGGCCTGCTCGGCGTGCGCGCGCGTGGTGAGCACGAGTGCCGCGGCGCCGTCGGACAGCGGTGAGGAGTTGCCCGCCGTGATCGCGCCGTCCGGATGGAACGCCGGCCGCAGCCGGGCGAGGGACTCGACGGTCGTCGTCGGGCGGATGCCCTCGTCGGTGGTGAGGACGACGTCGTCGCCCTTCCGCTGCCGGACGGCCACCGGGACGATCTCCTGAAGGAGGACGCCGCTGTCGGTGGCGGCCGCCGCGCGCTGGTGGGACGCAGCGGCCACCGAGTCCTGGGCCGTCCGGTCGATCTCGAGGCGGATGTTGCCGCGCTCTGTCGAGGCTCCCATCGACTCGTCGTCGAAGGCGTCGGTGAGGCCGTCGTGCGCCACCGAGTCGAGGGCGGAGATGGAGCCGTAGTTCCAGCCCTGGCGTGCACCCGGGAGCAGATGGGGGCCCCGCGTCATGGACTCCTGGCCGCCGGCCACCACGACCCGGGCCTCACCGCTGCGGATCAGGCGGGCGGCGTCGATGACGGCCGTCAGTCCGGAGAGGCAGACCTTGTTCAGGGTGACGGCAGGAACGGTCCACGGGATGCCTGCCTTCACGGCCGACTGCCGCGCCGGGTTCTGGCCGCAGCCGGCCTGGACCACGTGGCCCATGATGACGGCGTCGACCGTCGCGGCGTCGACACCGGCGCGCTCGAGGGCGCCTGCGATGGCGAGCGCGCCGAGTTCGACGGCGGTGAAGGAGGCGAGTTGTCCGTTGAGGCGTCCGAGGGGTGTGCGGGCGCCGCCGACGATCACGACGTCGTCGGGGGTTGGCGTGGGTGTCGCCATGGCGAGACTCTCTTTCATCGTTGAAATGGTGCCGCTACCAGATTAGGGCGTGTGCGCCTCGCCCTCGCCCGAGACCCGGGAACTCAGGAGCCGCCCCGCGGGCCCGGCCCGTCCGCGCCCTCCGGGTACAGCAGGGGCAGCTGGAGCGTGAGCCAGGGGCTGAACGCCCACGGAGTCGCGGTGACGGCGCGCACGAGTTCGGCGGCGTCCACCCACCGGAAGTCCATGACCTCCTCGGGCAGGGGAGCCACGTCGCTGTCCGCGAGGGCGGTGTAGACGGGGCAGATCTCGTTCTCGACGATCCCGGAGGCGTCCACCGCCCGGTAGCGGAAGTCGGGAAGCGCGGGCGTGATGTCCCGGACGGTGAACCCGAGCTCCTGGCGGGCACGGCGCCGCACGGCATCCTCGAACGGCTCACCCGGGGCGGGGTGGCCGCAGAACGAGTTGGTCCAGACACCGGGCCAGGCCTTCTTGCCGAGCGCACGGCGCGTGACCAGGATGCGGCCCTCGCCGTCGAACACGTGGGTGGAGAAGGCCAGGTGGAGGGGAGTGTCGAGCGTATGGACGGTGGCCTTCTCCTGGGTGCCCAGCGGCGTGCCGTCCTCCGCGAGCAGCACCACCACCTCGGCCTCCGGCGCCGCACCACTGCTGTCGGCGCTGCCCGGCCGAAGGGTTCCTGCTTCGCTCGCCATGGTGGCTCTCTTTTCGCTGATCGTCCGCTCGGTGCGCGGGGCTCGCCGCGGCCGTCCGGCTGGCCCGGCTGCAGCCGCTCCCATGTTTCGTCAAGGGCGGCTCATCCGTTGTTTACTTTACCTATGGACATGGACACTCTGCTGGTCGAGCCCGCCGGGCTCGAGGAGGTGGAGGGTGCCCTCGGCCGGTTCTTCGAGGAGTCCAAGATCCGCGCGGCGAAGATCGGGCCCGGTTACCACGCGCTGTGGGAGACCCTCGAACGGTGCACCGCCGGCGGGAAACGCTTCCGGCCCCGCCTGGTGATGTCCGCATACCAGGTGCTCGGTGGCAGGGACCTCGACAACGCGGCCGGGCTCGGCGCGGCCTTCGAACTGCTGCACACGGCCCTGATCGTGCACGACGACGTGATCGACCGTGACTTCGTCCGGCGCGGCATCCCGAACGTCTCCGGCCGGTACCGGAGCATCGCCGAGGCCGCCGGAGCCTCACCCGAAGGCGCGCAGCACGTCGGCTTCTCCGCAGGAGTGGTCGCCGGGGACCTCGCGCTGTCCAACGCCTACCGGCTCCTCGAGCGCGTCGAGGCGCCGGCCACCGTCCGGCGCCGCCTGAGCGAGATCCTCGACGAGGCCGTTTTCGCCTCCGCAGCGGGGGAGTTCCTCGACATCGAGACCTCGCTCAGCCCCACCATGCCCTCGCTGGAGGACATCGTGCACATGGCGCGGCTGAAGACCTCCGTCTACTCCTTCGAAGGGCCCCTGCAGGCCGGCGCCGTCCTCGCGGGAGCGGAGGAGGAGGTGATCGACCGGCTCGGCGACTTCGGGCGCGACGCCGGTATCGCCTACCAGATCGCCGACGACCTGCTGGGTGTCTTCGGCAACGAGACGCGGACGGGCAAGACGAACTGGGGGGACCTCCGCGAAGGCAAGCGCACGGCCCTGATGTCCTACGTCGCCGCGCGCCCGGAATGGGACAGGATCTCGTCACTCGTCGGGAGTCCCGGCATGTCCGCCGCGGACGCGGACTACGTCCGGCGCATCCTGGTGGACAGCGGAGCCAGGGACTACTCCGCGGACCTGGCGGCGGAGTACGCGTCGCGGGCCCGCACCCACCTCGAGTCCGGCGGCATGCCGACGGCCCTGCGGTCCGCCCTCGAACCCGTGGTGACCGCCGTCGTGGACCGGGTGCGCTGAATGGGCGTGGAGGATTCGCTCGCGCGGTACAACGCGGCAGCCCTGAAGACCTCGGCGGAGGTGATCCGCTGCTACTCGACGTCCTTCGGGATGGCCTCGCGCATCCTCGACCGCACCACGCGCAGTTCCATCGAGGCGGTGTACGCGCTCGTGCGCGTGGCGGACGAGGTGGTCGACGGGGCCGCCGCCGGGGCCGGTCTCACGGCTTCCGGGGTGGAGCGGATGCTGGACGACCTCGAGCGCGAGACGGAGGCGGCGATGGCCACGGGCTACAGCACCAATCTCGTGGTGCACGCGTTCGCGGTCACGGCGCGGACCACCGGCATCGACACCGATCTCACGCGGCCGTTCTTCGCCTCCATGCGCGCGGACATCACGCAGAGCGAGCACACGCAGGAGTCCTTCGACCGGTACGTCTACGGGTCCGCGGAGGTCGTCGGCCTCATGTGCCTGCGGGCCTTCCTGGTGGGCAGGCCGGTGACGGCGGAGGAAGACGCCGTCCTCGTGGACGGCGCACGCCACCTGGGCGCAGCCTTCCAGAAGATCAATTTCCTGCGTGACCTCGCCGAGGACTTCTCCACCCTGGGCCGCAGCTACTTCCCCGGCGTCCGGCCGGGGAGCTTCACCGAGGCGGACAAGATCCGGCTGCTGGACGACATCGACGAGGACCTGAGGATCTCGGCCGCCTCGCTCCCGGGCCTGCCGCCGACGCCGCGCCGCGCCGTCGCACTGGCGCAGGGACTCTTCACCGAACTCGCCGTGCGGCTGCGGAGCACACCGGCCGAGGAGCTCCTCCGGGCCCGGATCCGGGTTCCGAACCCGGTCAAGTTCCGCATCCTGGCGAAAGCCTTCACCGGTCGCGCGGTACCGGAACTCGCCGCGCAGGAGAGGACGGCATGACCGCAGGCCAGAGTGAGCGCGCACGGGTGGGCGCCAGGAACGTCGTCGTGATCGGAGGCGGGATCGGCGGTCTCGCGACCGCGGCCCTGCTGGCGAAGGAAGGACACCGCGTCACCCTGCTGGAGAAGCGTGGCCAGGTCGGTGGCCGTGCCGGCTCCTGGGAACAGGACGGTTTTCGCTTCGACACGGGCCCCTCCTGGTACCTGATGCCCGAGGTGATCGACCATTTCTTCAGGCTGATGGGGACGAGCGCCGCCGAGCAGCTCGAGCTCGTGAAGCTCGATCCCGGCTACCGCGTGGTCTTCGAGGAGGGGTTCGACACCGTCGACGTGCCCGCGGACCGCGAGGCCGTGACCAAACTCTTCGAATCGCTCGAGGCCGGCGCCGGGGACCAGCTCTCGAAGTATCTCGACTCCGCCGAGGACGCCTACGAGATCGCCAAGAAGCGCTTCCTCTACTCGACCTTCCAGTCCTTCCTGCCGTTCTTCCGCCCGGACGTCCTTCGGCGCCTCCCGAGGATCGGCTCGCTCCTCCTGGAGCCGCTGCAGTCCTTCGTGGAGAAGCGCTTCAAGGATCCGCGCATCCAGCAGATCCTCGGCTACCCGGCCGTGTTCCTGGGCAGCTCTCCCTTCGAGGCCCCGAGCATGTACCACCTGATGAGCCACCTCGACCTCGACGACGGCGTGCTCTACCCCATGGGCGGCTTCACGACCCTCATCGAGGCCATGGAGCGCGTGGCGACCGCTGCGGGCGTCGAGATCCGCACCGGGGCCGACGTCGTCTCGATCGACACGGAGGCACGGACGCCCGGACGCTCGCCCCTCGATCGCCGGGCGGCGACGGTGCGGGCCGTCACCTACCGCTCGGGTGGGACGACGACGTCGGTGGACGCCGACATCGTCGTCTCCGCCGCGGACCTGCACCACACCGAGACCACCCTGCTGCCGGGTGCGCTGCAGACCTACCCGGAGAAGTACTGGCAGAAGCGCGTCCCCGGGCCGAGCGCCCTGCTGCTGTACCTGGGGGTGAAGGGCGCACTGCCGCAGCTCGAGCACCACACCCTGCTGTTCACCACCGACTGGCGGGACAACTTCGGGCGTATCTTCGGCAAGGAGACCTCCGTGCCCTCACCGGCGTCGCTCTACGTCTGCCGTCCCAGCGCGACCGACGGCTCCGTGGCACCCGAGGGCCACGAGAACGTCTTCGTCCTCGTGCCCATCCCGGCGGACGTCACCATCGGCAAGGGCGGCCTCGAGCGCGGGGGAGACGCGCGCGTCGAGGAACTCGCCGACGCGGTGATCGGCCAGATCGCCGAGTGGGCGGGCATCCCGGACCTCGCCGAACGCATCGTGGTGCGCCGCAGCTACGGCCCCCAGGACTTCGCGGACGACCTCAACGCGTGGCGGGGCACCTCCCTGGGGCCGGCGCACATCCTGAAGCAGAGCGCGTTCTTCCGGGGCTCCAACCGCAGTGCCAAGGTGGGGAACCTGTTCTACGCGGGCAGCTCGACGGTCCCGGGGATCGGGATCCCGATGTGCCTGATCAGCGCCGAACTCATCGTCAAGCGCCTGCGCGGCGATACCAGCACGGGGCCGCTGCCGGAGCCCGCGGCCGGTTAGCGCGGCCGGTTAGCGCGGCCGCGGGCGCCGCGATCCGAACAACACCTCCTCGCTCCCCGGCAGGCGCGGCGCGCTTGACGCACGAGGGGGAGAGGGGCTATTGGACTTTCCATGACCCATGCCGTAGTGTAGGTCTTTGCGTCTTCCCTCTAAACCCTGCTTGATACACAAAGCGGTAGCCTTCATATAGCGGTGGGCTTTCTTCTGCTCTCGTCGTTTAACCTGGCCCCACGGTTGGGATGCACGCGAGCAGATCCGGTGAGCACTGAGATCCCCGCAGCATACTGCGGTGGCGGTGCTGAGGCGAATGCGCTGACAAGCCTGACGGTCTGTGGAAGGATCCCTCTTGGTCGCCCCGAGCACCTCTAATAATGCAACCGCTACCAGCCAGGTCGACGCCGACGGCGCCGCACCCCGGCTCTCATTCGCAAAGATTCACGAACCGCTTGACGTTCCCAATCTTCTCGCCCTCCAGACGGACAGCTTCGACTGGCTCGTCGGCAACGAGCGCTGGAAGGCCCGCGTTGAGGAAGCGCTGGAGAAGGGACTGCAGGGTGTAGCCACGACCTCCGGTCTGGCAGACATCTTCGAGGAGATCTCCCCGATCGAGGACTTCCAGGGCACCATGTCCCTGAGCTTCTCCGAGCCCGAGTTCGCAGACCCCAAGTACACGATGGCCGAGTGCAAGGATCGCGACGCGACCTACTCCGCCCCGCTGTACGTCAAGGCCGAGTTCATGAACAACAACACGGGCGAGATCAAGCAGCAGACCGTGTTCATGGGTGACTTCCCCCTCATGACCGACAAGGGCACCTTCGTCATCAACGGCACCGAGCGTGTCGTCGTGTCGCAGCTGGTCCGCTCGCCGGGCGCCTACTTCGAGCGCACCGCCGACAAGACCAGCGACAAGGACATCTTCAGCGCGAAGATCATCCCGTCCCGCGGTGCCTGGTTCGAGCTCGAGATCGACAAGCGCGACCAGGTCGGCGTCCGCCTCGACCGCAAGCGCAAGCAGTCGGTCACGGTGCTCCTCAAGGCCCTCGGCTGGACCGAAGGCCAGATCCTGGAGGAGTTCGGCCAGTACGACTCCATCCGCGCCACCATGGAGAAGGACGCGACGGAGACCCGCGAGGACGCCCTCCTTGACATCTACCGCAAGCTGCGCCCGGGCGAGCCCCCCACGGTCGAGGCTGCCCAGACACTCCTGGACAACCTGTACTTCAACCCGAAGCGCTACGACCTCGCCAAGGTCGGCCGGTACAAGATCAACCGCAAGCTCGGTATCGACAAGGACCTCACGGACTCCGACGCCTCGGTGCTGAACATCAACGACATCGTCGCGATGATCAAGTTCCTGGTCGCGCTGCACGCCGGCGACAAGACCCTCGGCGGCAAGCGTGACGGCGGCGACGTCGAACTCCGCGTCGAGGTCGACGACATCGACCACTTCGGCAACCGCCGCATCCGCGCCGTGGGCGAGCTCATCGAGAACCAGGTCCGCACCGGCCTGTCCCGCATGGAGCGCGTCGTCCGCGAACGGATGACCACCCAGGACGTCGAGGCGATCACGCCGCAGACCCTGATCAACATCCGCCCCGTCGTCGCCGCGATCAAGGAGTTCTTCGGGACCTCCCAGCTCTCGCAGTTCATGGACCAGAACAACCCGCTCGCCGGACTGACGCACAAGCGCCGCCTGTCCGCGCTGGGCCCGGGTGGTCTGTCCCGTGACCGTGCAGGCATGGAAGTCCGTGACGTCCACCCGTCGCACTACGGACGCATGTGCCCCATCGAGACCCCTGAAGGCCCGAACATCGGCCTCATCGGTTCGCTCGCCTCGTACGGCCGCATCAACGCCTTCGGCTTCATCGAGACCCCGTACCGCAAGGTCGTCGACGGCATCGTGACCGACCAGATCGACTACCTCACCGCGGACGACGAGGTGGAGCGCCTCATCGCCCAGGCGAACGCGCCCCTCAGTGAGCAGAACACGTTCATCGAGGACATGGTCCTCGTCCGTACCCGTGGAGGTTCCGGCGAGCCCGTGCTCGTCGAGCCCACCGAGGTCGAGTACATGGACGTCTCCCCGCGCCAGATGGTGTCCGTCGCCACCGCGATGATCCCGTTCCTGGAGCACGACGACGCGAACCGCGCCCTCATGGGTGCGAACATGCAGCGCCAGGCCGTGCCCCTGCTCCGTTCCGAGCGTCCCCTCGTGGGCACCGGCATGGAGAAGAACGCGGCCGTCGACGCCGGTGACGCCGTCACCGCGAACAAGGCGGGCGTGGTCAAGGAGGTGTCGGCCGACCTGGTCAGCATCCTCAACGACGACGGCACCGAGACGAACTACCCGATCATGAAGTTCGCCCGCTCGAACCAGGGCAACGCGTACAACCAGCGCGTCCTGGTCTCCGAGGGCGACCGCGTCGAGTACAACACGATCATCGCCGACGGTCCGTCCACGGACCAGGGTGAGCTCGCACTGGGCAAGAACATGCTCGTCGCGTTCATGTCCTGGGAGGGCCACAACTTCGAGGACGCGATCATTTTGTCGCAGCGCATCGTCTCCGACGATGTCCTGACGTCGATCCACATCGAGGAGCACGAAGTCGATGCCCGCGACACCAAGCTCGGTGCCGAGGAGATCACGCGTGACATCCCGAACGTCTCCGAAGAGGTCCTCGGCGCGCTCGACGAGCGCGGCATCATCCACATCGGTGCCGAGGTCGAAGCTGGCGACATCCTCGTCGGCCGCGTCACCCCCAAGGGTGAGACGGAGCTGACCCCGGAGGAGCGCCTGCTGCGCGCCATCTTCGGCGAGAAGAGCCGCGAAGTCCGCGACACCTCGCTGAAGGTCCCCCACGGTGAGTCGGGTACGGTCATCGGTGTCCGCATCTTCGATCGCGACAACGACGACGAGCTGCCCCCGGGCGTCAACCAGCTCGTCCGCGTGTACGTGGCGCAGAAGCGCAAGATCACGGACGGCGACAAGCTCGCAGGCCGCCACGGCAACAAGGGCGTCATCTCCAAGATCCTCCCGATCGAGGACATGCCCTTCATGGAGGACGGCACGCCCGTCGACATCGTCCTGAACCCGCTCGGTGTCCCCGGCCGCATGAACGTCGGCCAGGTCCTCGAGATCCACCTCGGCTGGGCAGCCAAGCAGGGCTGGAAGATCGAGGGTGAGCCCGAGTGGATGAAGAACCTCCCGAACCTTCCCCGGGAGATCTCCTCGACCACCGTCGCGACCCCCGTGTTCGACGGCGCCACCGAGGACGAGATCGTCGGCCTGCTCGGCTCCACGAACGTCACCCGCGACGGACAGCGCCTCATCGGCGAGTCCGGCAAGGCGCGCCTGTTCGACGGCCGCTCCGGCGAGCCGTTCCCGGACCCGATCTCGGTCGGCTACATGTACATCCTGAAGCTCCACCACCTGGTGGACGACAAGATCCACGCGCGCTCCACCGGCCCGTACTCGATGATCACGCAGCAGCCGCTGGGTGGTAAGGCACAGTTCGGCGGCCAGCGCTTCGGCGAGATGGAAGTGTGGGCCCTCGAGGCCTACGGTGCGGCCTACACGCTGCAGGAACTCCTGACCATCAAGTCGGACGACATCCACGGACGCGTCAAGGTGTACGAGGCCATCGTCAAGGGCGAGAACATCCCCGAGCCGGGCGTTCCCGAGTCCTTCAAGGTCCTCATCAAGGAAATGCAGTCGCTCTGCCTGAACGTGGAAGTCCTCTCCACCGACGGCACCACGATTGAAATGCGTGACTCGGATGAAGAAGTCTTCCGGGCCGCGGAGGAACTGGGCATCGACCTCTCACGGGCCGAGCCGAGTTCTGTCGAAGAGGTCTAGGCGACATCCGGATCCTGTCTGGTCCGGCGCCTGGAGGAAGGCGGCTTTAATATTTCGGAGGCCGCCCGCGGCCGAGGAAATTTCGTTGCCGCCGTTCCAGGCGCCGGGCCGGACACCCGGCACCCGCCCAGCACTCTTCGCCGCACCCCATAAGACTTCAAGAATTTAGAGAACAAAGAGAGAACAGGGACCCTATGTCCAGCGAATCCTCCTTCGGCCTCATGCGAATCGGCCTTGCCACCGCGGACGAAATCCGCGGCTGGTCTTACGGCGAGGTCAAGAAGCCGGAAACCATCAACTACCGCACGCTCAAGCCCGAGAAGGACGGCCTCTTCTGCGAGAAGATCTTCGGCCCTTCCCGTGACTGGGAGTGCTACTGCGGCAAGTACAAGCGCGTGCGCTTCAAGGGCATCATCTGTGAGCGCTGCGGCGTCGAGGTGACCCGCGCCAAGGTGCGCCGCGAGCGCATGGGCCACATCGAGCTTGCTGCTCCCGTCACGCACATCTGGTACTTCAAGGGCGTCCCCTCACGCCTGGGCTACCTCCTCGACCTGGCGCCGAAGGACCTCGAGAAGGTCATCTACTTCGCCGCCTACATGATCACCGCGGTCGACGAGGAGAACCGCCACGCCGAACTGCCGAACCTCCAGGCCGAGCACGACCTCGAGAAGAAGCAGATGACGGACCAGCGCGACTCCGACATCGCCACGATCGCCAAGGACCTCGAGGACGAGCTCGCCCGCCTCGAGGGAGAGGGCGCCAAGGCTGCCGACAAGAAGAAGGCACGCGACTCGGCCGACCGCCAGATGGCGAACGTCCGCAAGCGCGCAGACGCCGACATCGAGCGTCTGGTCCAGGTGTGGGAGCGCTTCAAGACCCTGAAGGTCGCCGACCTCGAGGGTGACGAAGGCCTCTACCGCGAACTGCGCGACCGCTACGGCCTGTACTTCGAGGGCTCCATGGGCGCCGAGGCGATCAAGAAGCGCCTCGAGAACTTCGACATGCCCGCCGAGGCAGAGATGCTGCGCGACATCATCCAGAATGGCAAGGGCCAGCGGAAGACGCGTGCCCTGAAGCGCCTCAAGGTGGTCAACGCGTTCCTGACGACCACGAACAGCCCCCTGGGCATGGTCCTCGACGCCGTGCCGGTGATCCCGCCGGAACTGCGCCCGATGGTCCAGCTCGACGGTGGCCGCTTCGCGACGTCCGACCTCAACGACCTGTACCGCCGCGTCATCAACCGCAACAACCGCCTGAAGCGCCTGCTCGACCTCGGAGCTCCCGAGATCATCGTGAACAACGAGAAGCGCATGCTCCAGGAAGCCGTCGACTCCCTTTTCGACAACGGTCGTCGCGGCCGTCCGGTCACCGGACCGGGCAACCGTCCCCTGAAGTCCCTCTCGGACATGCTCAAGGGCAAGCAGGGTCGTTTCCGCCAGAACCTCCTCGGCAAGCGCGTCGACTACTCGGGCCGTTCGGTCATCGTGGTCGGCCCGCAGCTGAAGCTGCACCAGTGTGGTCTGCCCAAGCAGATGGCCCTGGAGCTCTTCAAGCCGTTCGTGATGAAGCGCCTGGTGGACCTCAACCACGCGCAGAACATCAAGAGCGCCAAGCGCATGGTCGAGCGTTACCGCCCCCAGGTGTGGGACGTCCTCGAGGAGATCATCACCGAGCACCCCGTGCTGCTGAACCGTGCACCCACCCTGCACCGCCTCGGCATCCAGGCGTTCGAGCCGCAGCTCGTCGAAGGCAAGGCACTCCAGCTGCACCCGCTGGTCTGCGGTGCGTTCAACGCGGACTTCGACGGCGACCAGATGGCAGTCCACCTGCCGCTGAGCCCCGAGGCCCAGGCGGAGGCGCGCATCCTGATGCTCTCCTCGAACAACATCCTGAAGCCGTCGGACGGCCGTCCGGTCACCCTGCCCTCGCAGGACATGATCATCGGCCTGCACCACCTCACCACCAAGCGTGAGGGAAGTGCCGGCGAAGGCCGCGTCTTCACCAGCGTCGCCGAGGCGATCATGGCGTTCGACATGGGCTCGCTCCACCTCAACTCGGTGGCGCGGATCCGCGTGGACAACTTCGTGCCCAGTGCCGACATCGCTGCTCCCGAAGGCTGGGAGCCGGGGACGCCTGCGCTGATCGAGACCTCGCTCGGACAGGTGCTCTTCAACGAGACGCTTCCCCTGGACTACCCCTGGGTGGAGAAGGTCGCCGACAAGGGCCAGCTCTCGACGATCGTCAACGACCTGGCGGAGCGCTACCCGAAGGTGGTCACGGCGGCGACGCTGGACAACTTGAAGGACGCCGGTTTCTACTGGGCCACCCGCTCGGGCGTCACCGTCGCCATCTCCGACATCTCCGCGCCGATCAACAAGGCCGGGATCATGGAGGGCTACGAGACGCAGGCCGCCAAGGTCCAGTCGCAGTTCGACAAGGGCCTGATCGCCGACGAGGAGCGCCGCCAGGAGCTCATCGACATCTGGAACAAGGCCACCAACGAGGTCGCCGCGTCCATGCGTGCCGCGATGCCGAAGGACAACACCATCAACCGCATGGTGTCCTCCGGTGCCCGTGGTAACTGGCTGCAGGTCCGCCAGATCGCCGGTATCCGTGGCCTCGTGGCCAACCCGAAGGGTGAGATCATCCCTCGTCCGATCAAGTCCTCGTACCGCGAGGGCCTGTCGGTCCTGGAGTACTTCATCGCCACGCACGGTGCCCGTAAGGGCCTCGCCGACACCGCCCTGCGTACGGCCAACTCGGGTTACCTGACCCGTCGCCTGGTCGACGTCTCGCAGGACGTGATCGTCCGCGAGGACGACTGCGGTACCGAGCGCGGCCTGAAGGTCACCATCGCCGTGCCGAACGCCGACGGCGAGCTCGTGCTGCACGAAGAGGTCGAGAACTCGGCGTACGCCCGTACGCTGGCCACCGACGTCGTCGACTCCAAGGGCCAGGTGCTCGCTGCCGCGGGCTCCGACGTCGGAGACGTGCTCATCGGTGAACTGTTCGAGGCCGGCATCGCCGACATCAAGGTCCGCTCCGTGCTCACCTGTGAGTCCAGCGTCGGAACCTGTGCCCTCTGCTACGGCCGTTCGCTCGCGACCGGCAAGACCGTGGACATCGGAGAGGCTGTCGGCATCATCGCCGCGCAGTCCATCGGTGAGCCGGGCACGCAGCTGACCATGCGTACCTTCCACACCGGTGGTGTCGCATCGGCGGAGGACATCACCCAGGGTCTGCCCCGTATCCAGGAGCTGTTCGAGGCGC
The DNA here is from genome assembly GCF_044755105.1 of Arthrobacter sp. NPDC092385. Classification (NCBI taxonomy): domain Bacteria; kingdom Bacillati; phylum Actinomycetota; class Actinomycetes; order Micrococcales; family Micrococcaceae; genus Arthrobacter; species Arthrobacter sp. NPDC092385. The sequence continues at coordinate 350,697 of NZ_JBIVQL010000002.1, read as the reverse complement.
GTACCCCCAAGGGTGTCGCCCCGATCTCCGAGGTCGCAGGGCGGGTCACCATCGAAGATGCCGAGAAGCAGCTCCGCCTGGTGGTCACCCCCGACGACGGCTCCGAGGAGATCGCGTACCCGGTCCTGCGCCGTGCACGCCTCCTGGTCTCCGACGGCGACCACGTCGAGGTCGGGCAGCAGCTCGTCTTCGGTGCGGTCGACCCGAAGCAGATCCTGCGTATCCTCGGCCCCCGCAAGGCCCAGGAGTTCCTGGTGGACGAAGTCCAGCGCGTGTACCGCAGCCAGGGTGTGGGCATCCACGACAAGCACGTGGAGGTCATCGTCCGGCAGATGCTGCGCCGCGTCACCGTGATCGAGTCCGGCGAGTCGGACCTGCTCCCGGGTGAGCTGGCGGAGCGTCGCCGCTTCGAGGACGAGAACCGCCGCGTGGTATCCGAGGGCAAGAAGCCGGCATCCGGCCGTCCCGAGCTCATGGGTATCACCAAGGCGTCGCTCGCCACCGAGTCGTGGCTGTCGGCCGCTTCCTTCCAGGAGACCACGCGTGTCCTCACGCAGGCCGCCATGGAAGGCAAGAGCGATCCGCTGCTCGGCCTCAAGGAGAACGTCATCATCGGTAAGCTCATCCCGGCCGGCACCGGCCTGGACCGCTACACGAAGGTCACGGTCGAACCCACCGAGGAAGCCAAGGCGAACCTCTTCACCGGTCCGAGCGCGTTCAGCGACTTCGACTACGCCGGTGTCGAGGGCGGCCTGAGCCCCGAGTTCCACGCGATCCCGCTGGACGACTACGACATGGGTAACAGCGACTTCCGCTGATCCTGAGCGTCACAAGGAGAGGCCCCGGACCATCTGGTCCGGGGCCTCTCCCGTCCCTGCCCGGCTGCCCTACCACGTGGGGGAGGAGACGGGGCGAAAGGCCACCGCCGATCTCTGGTAGACTGGACCTCAATTGTTTGTGTGGCAGAGGATCGGCGTTGCGAAACGTATCTCCGCGTTGTACGTAAGTTGTATAACGAATGCCACATTTTCGCACGCCTACAGTCGTTCTGCGGCAGTTGTCAGTGGGTGTTGCGCCAAACGACTGATCATCCCGACTTCTGGATGGTGCGGCCCTGCTGAGCCGCCCTCGCCGCGGAGTAGGGCGACAGAGATCACTTCAGACATTACGGAGAACACGAAAGTGCCTACGATTAACCAGCTGGTCCGCAAGGGCCGGACACCTAAGGTCTCCAAGACCAAGGCGCCCGCACTGAAGGGCAGCCCCATGAAGCGCGGCGTTTGCACCCGCGTCTACACCACCACCCCGAAGAAGCCGAACTCGGCCCTGCGCAAGGTCGCCCGCGTGCGCCTCAACGGCGGCATCGAAGTCACCGCCTACATCCCCGGTGTGGGTCACAACCTTCAGGAACACTCCATCGTGCTCGTGCGCGGCGGCCGTGTGAAGGACCTTCCCGGTGTCCGCTACAAGATCATCCGTGGCGCGCTCGACACCCAGGGCGTGAAGAACCGCAAGCAGGCTCGCAGCCGCTACGGCGCAAAGATGGAGAAGAAGTAATATGCCTCGTAAGGGCCCGGCCCCGAAGCGGCCGCTCGTACTCGATCCCGTCTACGGCTCACCCCTGGTCACGCAGCTGATCAACAAGGTGCTCGTCGACGGCAAGAAGTCCACCGCAGAGCGCATCGTCTACGGCGCACTCGAAGGCGCACGCGCCAAGTCCGGCGGCGACCCCGTCGCAGCCCTCAAGAAGGCCATGGACAACGTGAAGCCGACCCTCGAGGTCCGCTCACGTCGTGTCGGTGGCGCGACCTACCAGGTTCCCGTCGAGGTCAAGCCCGGTCGTTCGACCGCCCTGGCCCTCCGCTGGCTCGTGGGCTACTCCAAGGCCCGCCGCGAGAAGACCATGACCGAGCGCCTCCAGAACGAGATCCTGGACGCGTCGAACGGTCTCGGTGCCGCAGTCAAGCGCCGCGAGGACACGCACAAGATGGCCGAGTCGAACAAGGCCTTCGCACACTACCGCTGGTAGCAGATCTGCCGGCCGGACCGTTTCCCCACCAGGGCCGGCCCGGCCGGCAGCCCAGCAGAACTCCATTTTCGTATTAAGGGAGACACCGTGGCACAGGACGTGCTTACCGACCTCAACAAGGTCCGCAACATCGGCATCATGGCCCACATCGATGCCGGCAAGACCACTACTACCGAGCGCATCCTGTTCTACACGGGTGTCAACCACAAGATCGGCGAGACGCACGACGGCGCCTCCACCACCGACTGGATGGAACAGGAGAAGGAGCGCGGCATCACCATCACGTCTGCCGCCGTGACCTGCTTCTGGGAGAACAACCAGATCAACATCATCGACACGCCCGGCCACGTGGACTTCACGGTCGAGGTCGAGCGTTCGCTGCGCGTCCTCGACGGCGCTGTCGCAGTGTTCGACGGCAAGGAGGGCGTCGAGCCCCAGTCGGAGACCGTATGGCGCCAGGCCGACAAGTACGAGGTCCCCCGCATCTGCTTCGTCAACAAGATGGACAAGCTGGGCGCCGACTTCTACTTCACGGTGGACACCATCATCAGCCGCCTGGGCGCCAAGCCCCTCGTGCTGCAGCTCCCCATCGGTGCCGAGAACGACTTCATCGGCGTCGTGGATCTTCTGCACATGCGCGCCCTCGTGTGGCCCGGCGATGCCAAGGGTGACGTCACCATGGGTGCGAAGTACGAGATCCAGGAGATCCCGGCCGACCTCAAGGAGAAGGCCGAGGAGTACCGCGCGGCACTCGTCGAGACCGTCGCCGAGTCCTCCGACGAGCTCATGGACAAGTACCTCGAAGGCGAAGAGATCTCCGTCGACGAGCTCAAGGCCGGCATCCGCAAGATGACGATCAACTCCGAGCTCTACCCGATCCTCTGCGGCTCCGCGTTCAAGAACCGCGGTGTGCAGCCGATGCTCGACGCCGTCATCGACTACCTGCCCTCGCCCCTCGACGTCCCCCCGATGATCGGACACGATCCCCGGAACGAAGAGATCGAGCTCACGCGCAAGCCCAGCACGGAGGAGCCTTTCTCGGCCCTCGCGTTCAAGGTCGCGACGCACCCGTTCTTCGGCCAGCTGACGTTCATCCGCGTGTACTCCGGGCATGTCACGGCCGGTACGCAGCTCGTGAACTCGACGAAGAGCAAGAAGGAGCGCATCGGGAAGCTCTTCCAGATGCACGCCAACAAGGAGATCCCCGTCGAGGAGGCTTCGGCCGGACACATCTACGCGGCGATCGGCCTGAAGGACACCACCACCGGTGACACCCTCTCCGACTCGACGAACCAGATCGTGCTCGAGTCCATGAGCTTCCCCGCGCCGGTGATCTCGGTGGCGATCGAGCCGAAGACCAAGGGTGACCAGGAGAAGCTGTCCACGGCCATCCAGAAGCTCTCCGCCGAGGATCCCACGTTCCAGGTCTCCCTGAACGAGGACACCGGTCAGACGATCATCGCCGGCATGGGCGAGCTCCACCTGGACATCCTGGTGGACCGCATGCGCCGCGAGTTCCGCGTCGAGGCGAACGTGGGCAAGCCCCAGGTCGCCTACCGCGAGACCATCCGGAGCAAGGTCGCGAAGCACGACTACACCCACAAGAAGCAGACGGGTGGCTCCGGCCAGTTCGCGAAGATCCAGATCGCGATCGAGCCGATGGAGGTCGAGGAAGGTGTCATGTACGCCTTCGACAACAAGGTGACCGGTGGCCGCGTGCCCCGCGAGTACATCCCGAGCGTCGACGCCGGCATCCAGGATGCCCTCAACGACGGCGTCCTCGCCGGATACCCCGTGGTCGGCATCAAGGCGACCCTGCTCGACGGCGCCTACCACGACGTCGACTCCTCGGAGATGGCGTTCAAGATCGCCGGCCGGATGGCTTTCAAGGAAGCCGCACGCATGGCGAAGCCCGTGCTGCTCGAACCCCTGATGGAGGTGGAGGTCCGCACGCCCGAGGAATACATGGGTGAAGTGATCGGCGACCTCAACTCCCGTCGCGGCCAGATGCAGTCCATGGAGGACGCCAGCGGCGTGAAGGTCATCACGGCCCACGTGCCCCTCTCGGGCATGTTCGGCTACATCGGTGACCTGCGGTCCAAGACCCAGGGCCGTGCCGTGTACTCCATGAAGTTCGACAGCTACTCCGAGGTCCCGAAGGCAGTCGCCGACGAGATCATCCAGAAGACTCGCGGCGAGTAGCAACCCCTCCCGGAAACGGGAATCCCGGGAAGCGTGGCCGGCCTGTCCAAGGGCAGGCCGGCCCGCTTCCCAGCTTCCGGACCAAGCCGGACCGGCAGTGCAGAGCAATTTCATCAAAACAAAAGCCCCCAGTAGACTTGCATGAGTTTCAGCTGCGAAAAGCGCGGCTGGGAAGCAGATCTTCTCAAACGTTCTAGGAGGAACCCGTGGCGAAGGCAAAGTTCGAGCGGACTAAGCCGCACGTTAACATCGGCACCATCGGTCACGTTGACCATGGAAAGACCACGTTGACGGCTGCCATTTCCAAGGTGCTGTACGACAAGTACCCCACCCTCAACGAGCAGCGTGACTTCGCGTCGATCGACTCGGCTCCCGAGGAGAAGCAGCGCGGCATCACGATCAACATCTCGCACGTTGAGTACCAGACCGAGAAGCGCCACTACGCACACGTAGACGCCCCCGGTCACGCTGACTACATCAAGAACATGATCACCGGCGCGGCCCAGATGGATGGTGCGATCCTCGTGGTTGCCGCCACCGACGGTCCCATGGCGCAGACCCGCGAGCACGTGCTGCTCGCCCGCCAGGTCGGCGTCCCCTACCTGCTGGTCGCGCTGAACAAGTCCGACATGGTCGACGACGAGGAGCTCCTGGACCTCGTCGAGATGGAGGTCCGCGAACTGCTCAGCTCGCAGGGCTTCGACGGTGACGAAGCTCCTGTCGTCCGCGTCTCCGGCCTCAAGGCCCTCGAAGGCGACCCCGAGTGGGTCAAGTCCGTCGAGGAACTGATGGAAGCTGTCGACAACAACGTGCCGGACCCCGTGCGCGACAAGGACAAGCCCTTCCTGATGCCCGTCGAGGACGTCTTCACGATCACCGGTCGTGGAACCGTCGTCACCGGCCGCGCCGAGCGTGGAACCCTTGCCATCAACTCCGAGGTCGAGATCGTCGGCATCCGCCCGGTCCAGAAGACCACGGTCACCGGTATCGAGATGTTCCACAAGCAGCTCGACGAGGCTTGGGCAGGCGAGAACTGTGGTCTGCTCCTCCGCGGCATCAAGCGCGAGGACGTAGAGCGCGGCCAGGTCATCGTGAAGCCGGGTTCCATCACCCCGCACACCGATTTCGAGGCCAACGTCTACATCCTGGCCAAGGACGAGGGCGGGCGTCACAACCCGTTCTACTCGAACTACCGTCCGCAGTTCTACTTCCGCACCACGGACGTGACCGGCGTCATCACCCTCCCCGAGGGCACCGAGATGGTCATGCCCGGCGACAACACTGAGATGACCGTAGAGCTCATCCAGCCCATCGCCATGGAAGAGGGCCTCGGCTTCGCGATCCGCGAAGGCGGCCGCACCGTTGGTTCGGGACGTGTCACCAAGATCCTGAAGTAGTCCTCCGACTGCTGACGTGATTTTCAAGAAGGGCCCCGCTGCTGTAGCAGCGGGGCCCTTCTTGTGTCGGTGCTGGGGTGCGGACAGCCGGTTCTTCGGCCGGTGGCCCTGAAGGGGGGAGGAGGTTCAGGTCGTCAGCTGGTGGAGGCAGAGGATGTTCTGCTCCGTGTCGGTGAACCAGGCTGCCCTGCCCATCCCGTCCTCCGCGATGTGGTTGACGGTCTTCAAGCCGGGCAGGTCGTAGTCCTCGAATTTCACCCCTCGCGATTCGAGGGCTTCCAGTTCCGTCGCGAGGTCCTCGACCTCGAAACTGATCTCCGTGTTGCCGGACGGAACAGCGTCCGGCTTGAGCATGAGCTGTTGTATTCCGCTGTGTCCGTCGTCGCTGAACGTGATGGTCCCGTGGTCCATGGGGCCCATCGCGGTGAGCCCGAGGGACCCCTCATAGAAATTTCGCGCACGATCCATGTCCTTCACGGGCAGGATCGTCGTCGTCTTGTTGGGGCTGAGCATGGCCGAACTCCTCTCGTACTGGTGGGACCCCTCACACTAGCGACGCGGCGCCCTCTTCGACCCGGGTCTTCCTACCTGTCTTCGGGTGGAGGATGGTCGGGCGGGGGAGTGGCAGGGCCCTCCCGATTGGCGTTATCCCGGCGTCTCTGCCACACTGGACAAGTTGTTCAAGCGCTCGCGCGCGCGGTCTGAGACCTCCTCCCGGTCAGGATAATGCCTGATGCAGGGATCCGGTCCGCCGGCACGTGCGGCCCAAATATAATCCACCCCGTTCGGCTCGGCCGGAATTCGCGGACCGTGTGTGTCCAGGAAACACGACACGCCCGAGCGCGGGGGTCGGAGACCTGGCAGGGTGAGGAACCCGGATCCTTCCGGATTCAGCCTGATCAGGACGCGTCGCACAACGGACGCAGGAAATGTACGTACGTACCGGAACTGCCCAGGCAGTTATGTAGAGAGAGAGTCGAGACGCCATGGCGGGACAGAAAATCCGCATCCGGCTGAAGTCATATGACCACGAGGTCATTGATGTTTCAGCGCGGAAGATCGTTGAGACGGTGACGCGCGCAGGCGCAACGGTAGTGGGCCCCGTGCCGCTGCCCACGGAGAAGAACGTTTTCGTTGTCATCCGGTCCCCGCACAAGTACAAGGACAGCCGTGAGCACTTTGAGATGCGTACTCACAAGCGTCTGATCGACATCATTGACCCCACGCCCAAGGCCGTCGATTCGCTGATGCGTCTCGACCTGCCTGCGGACGTGAACATCGAAATCAAGCTGTAAGGGAGAGCGGATACATATGTCTACTTCACTTACGCGCCAGGTCAAGGGCCTGCTGGGCATCAAGCTCGGCATGACCCAGGTCTGGGATGAGAACAACATCCTCATCCCCGTCACCGTCGTCCAGGCGGACTCGAACGTCATCACCCAGCTCCTCAGCGAGGACAAGGACGGCTACACGGCCGTCCAGATCGGCTTCGGCCAGATCGATCCCCGCAAGGTCACCAAGCCGCTCGCCGGCCACTTCGACAAGGCAGGCGTCACGCCCCGCCGTCACGTGGTCGAGCTGCGCACGTCCGACGCCGACACCTACTCGCTCGGCCAGGAACTCTCCGTGGAGATGTTCGAGGCCGGCCAGACCGTCGACGTCATCGGCACCACCAAGGGCAAGGGTTTCGCCGGTGTCATGAAGCGCCACGGGTTCCACGGTGTTGGAGCCTCGCACGGTGCCCACAAGAACCACCGCAAGCCCGGTTCCATCGGTGGAGCATCCACCCCCAGCCGCGTCTTCCGTGGAATGAAAATGGCAGGCCGCATGGGTGCCGTTCGTCAGACCACGCTGAACCTCAAAGTTCACGCTGTCGACGCCGAGAAGTCGCTGCTGCTGATCAAGGGTGCCGTACCCGGCGCCCGCGGCCAGGTCGTCCTCGTACGCACCGCCGTGAAGGGAGCATAGCCACATGGCTGCCAACACTGTAAATGTCGATTTCCCCGCGGAGATCTTCGACGCACAGACCAACATCCCGCTGCTGCACCAGGTCGTCGTGGCCCAGCTTGCGGCTGCCCGTCAGGGTACCCACAAGACGAAGACCCGCGCCGAGGTGAGCGGCGCAGGCCGCAAGCCGTTCAAGCAGAAGGGAACGGGCCGCGCCCGCCAGGGCTCGATCCGCGCTCCGCAGATGACCGGTGGCGGTATCGTCCACGGGCCCACGCCCCGCGACTACAGCCAGCGCACCCCCAAGAAGATGATCGCCGCCGCCCTGCGCGGAGCGCTCTCGGACCGGGCACGCAACGGCCGCATCCACGTCCTCGATTCCCTGGTTGCCGGCGACAAGCCGTCGACCAAGGGTGCCATCGAGACCCTGCGTTCGATCTCCGAGCGGCCCCGCCTGCTCGTGGTCATCGAGCGTGCCAACGACGTCGCCGCACTGTCCGTGCGCAACGTCCCCGCAGTGCACGTCCTCTACGTAGACCAGCTCAACACGTACGACGTGCTGGTCTCCGATGACGTGATCTTCACCAAGGCCGCCTACGACCAGTTCGTCGGTGCGTCTGCTGTCATCTCCGAGGAGGATGCCAAGTGAGCGGCACCATCGCAAAGGATCCGCGCGACGTCGTCATTGCACCCGTCGTCTCGGAGAAGAGCTACGGCCTGATCGACGAAGGCAAGTACACCTTCCTGGTCGACCCGCGTTCGAACAAGGAAGAAATCAAGCTGGCGGTCGAGAAGATCTTCTCCGTGAAGGTCGACTCCATCAACACCATCAACCGGGTTGGCAAGCGCAAGCGCACCAAGTTCGGCTGGGGCCAGCGCAAGGGCACCAAGCGTGCCATCGTGTCCCTCAAAGAGGGCTCGATCGACATCTTCGGCGGTCCGCTCTCCTAGAGCGGAGACCACTTTAACGAGGAATTGAGTTATGGGAATCCGTAAATACAAGCCGACAACCCCGGGCCGTCGTGGCTCGAGCGTTGCCGACTTCGCTGAAATCACACGGTCGACGCCGGAAAAGTCGTTGGTCCGTCCCCTTCCCAAGAAGGGTGGACGAAACAACACCGGTAAGATCACGACCCGCCACAAGGGCGGTGGACACAAGCGCCAGTACCGCCTGATCGACTTCCGCCGCCACGACAAGGACGGCGTCGACGCCCGCGTTGCCGAGATCGAGTACGATCCCAACCGCACCGCGCGCATCGCCCTCCTGCACTACGTCGACGGCACCAAGCGCTACATCGTCGCGCCGAACAAGCTCAAGCAGGGCGACTTCGTCGAGGCCGGGGCCGGGGCCGACATCAAGCCCGGCAACAACCTGCCGCTGCGCAACATCCCCGTCGGTACCGTCATCCACGCCGTCGAGCTCCGCCCAGGCGGCGGCGCGAAGATGGCACGCTCCGCCGGTGCATCGGTCCAGCTCGTCGCCAAGGAAGGCCGCTTCGCCCAGCTGCGACTGCCCTCCGGCGAGATCCGCAACGTCGATGTCCGCTGCCGCGCGACGATCGGCGAGGTCGGCAACGCCGAGCAGTCGAACATCAACTGGGGCAAGGCTGGCCGTAACCGCTGGAAGGGCATCCGCCCGACCGTCCGCGGTGTCGCCATGAACCCGGTCGACCACCCGCACGGTGGTGGCGAGGGCAAGACCTCCGGTGGACGCCACCCGGTCAACCCGAACGGTAAGGCCGAAGGCCGTACCCGTCGCCCCAACAAAGAGAGCGACTCACTCATCGTGCGTCGCCGTCGTTCCGGCAAGAACAAGCGATAGGAGCCTGGAGACATGCCACGCAGCCTGAAGAAAGGCCCCTTCGTCGATCAGCACCTTTTCGTAAAGGTCGCTCGCGAGAACGAAACGGGCACGAAGAACGTCATCAAGACGTGGTCCCGCCGCTCCATGATCATCCCCGACATGCTCGGGCACACGATCGCGGTGCACGACGGGCGCAAGCACATCCCGGTGTTTGTCACCGAGTCGATGGTCGGGCACAAGCTCGGCGAATTCGCTCCCACGCGGACTTTCCGCGGCCATGTTAAGGACGACCGCAAGGGCAAGCGCCGCTAGGCGCTGCTCTTACGGCTAAGACGAGAGAAGGAAAGCAATGGAAGCCAAGGCTATTGCGCGTCATATCCGCGTAACGCCTATGAAGGCCCGGCGCGTCGTCAACCTTGTTCGTGGTAAGCAGGCGAATGAGGCTCTGGCTATTCTGAAGTTTGCCCCACAGGTTGCTTCGGAGCCGGTTTTCAAGGTGGTCCAGTCGGCGATGGCCAACGCACGAGTCCTCGCGGACCGTGACGGCGTTGCCTTCGACGAGGACAACCTCATCATCAGCGAAGCATTCGTCGATGAAGGCCCCACGATGAAGCGGTTCCGTCCGCGTGCCCAGGGCCGCGCGTTCCGCATCAACAAGCGGACCAGCCACATCACGGTTGTCGTCGCTACCCCTGAGAAAGTGGAGGTCCGCTAAGTGGGACAGAAAGTAAACCCGCACGGGTTCCGACTCGGCATCACCACCGACCACAGGTCACACTGGTTCGCCGACAGCAACAAGCCGGGCCAGCGCTACCGTGACTTCGTCCGCGAAGACATCAAGATCCGCCAGCTCATGTCGACCGGCATGGACCGGGCCGGCATCGCGAAGGTCGAGATCGAGCGCACCCGGGACCGCGTCCGCGTGGACATCCACACGGCACGTCCCGGCATCGTCATCGGCCGCCGTGGAGCAGAGGCGGACCGCATCCGCGGCGAGCTCGAGAAGCTCACGGGCAAGCAGGTCCAGCTGAACATCCTCGAGGTCAAGAACCCCGAGATCGAAGCACAGCTCGTTGCCCAGGGCATCGCCGAGCAGCTTTCCTCCCGCGTGGCCTTCCGCCGCGCGATGAAGAAGGCCATGCAGTCCGCACAGCGTGCCGGCGCCAAGGGCATCCGTGTCCAGTGCTCCGGTCGCCTGGGTGGCGCCGAAATGAGCCGCTCGGAGTTCTACCGCGAGGGACGCGTTCCCCTGCACACGCTCCGTGCCAACATCGACTACGGCTTCTTCGAAGCGAAGACCACCTTCGGCCGTATCGGCGTGAAGGTCTGGATCTACAAGGGTGACGTCACGGCGAAGGAACTCGCAGCCCAGGCTGCAGCAGCTCCCTCGCGTGGCCGTGGTGGAGACCGTCCGGGCCGTGGCCCTGCCGGTGCCGACCGCGGTGGCGACCGTGGAGGCGACCGTCGTCGTCGTGCACCCGAGCGCTCCGAGGGCCAGGGTGCTCCGGCACCCGCCGAGACCGCCGCAGCCCCCGCTGCGACTGAAGGAGGACAGGCTTAAATGCTTATCCCACGTCGAGTCAAGTTCCGTAAGCAGCACCACCCGGGTCGTTCCGGCGCTGCGACCGGCGGTACCGAGGTCAGCTTTGGCGAATGGGGTATCCAGGCTCTGAGCCCGGCATACGTCACCAACCGCCAGATCGAGTCCGCTCGTATCGCCATGACCCGCCACATCAAGCGTGGCGGAAAGGTCTGGATCAACATCTATCCGGACCGCCCGTTGACCAAGAAGCCTGCCGAGACCCGCATGGGTTCCGGTAAGGGTTCGCCCGAGTGGTGGGTGGCCAACGTCAAGCCGGGCCGTGTTCTCTTTGAACTGTCCGGAGTAACCGAAGAGGTAGCCCGCGAAGCCCTGCGCCTCGCGATCCACAAGCTGCCGCTGAAGGCACGCATCGTGCGTCGTGAGGGTGGTGAATAGTTATGGCTCTGGGTTCAAAGGAACTGGCAACAGACCAGCTGGACGGCTTCGATAAGGACCGCCTGGTGGAAGAACTGCGCAAGGCCAAGGAGGAGCTGTTCAACCTCCGCTTCCAGTCGGCCACCGGCCAGCTCGAAAGCCACGGTCGCCTTCGCTCGGTCAAGCGCGATATCGCCCGCATCTACACGGTGCTGCGCGAGCGTGAACTGGGTCTCCGTCCCGAGGTCGTAGCTCCCGTCGAGGAAGCTAAGCCCGCGAAGGCGGACAAGCCCAAGAAAGCCAAGAAGGCCTCCACGAAGGACGAACCTTCCGTGGACACCGAGGCTTCTGAGGAGGACGCCAAATGAGTGAGCAGCAGAGCGAGACCGTAGGAACCGAGAAGGCCGTCCACGACGCCGACTCGCGCGGCTACCGCAAGGTACGCCGTGGCTACGTCGTCTCCGACAAGATGGAGAAGACCATCGTGGTCGAGGTCGAGGACCGCGTGAAGCACGGCCTGTACGGCAAGGTGCTTCGCCGCAGCTCCAAGGTCAAGGCGCACGACGAGCAGAACGTCGCCGGCATCGGCGACATGGTCCTGATCAGCGAGACCCGCCCGCTGTCCGCCACCAAGCGGTGGCGACTGGTCGAGGTCATCGAGAAGGCCAAGTAGCACCAGCACCAGCACCATCCTGGAGCCGGCCCCGCCGGCACCACCGACGATGCCCCGGACACGATTTCGTGTCCGGGGCATCTTCGCGATACTATAAGAATCTTGTCTGTCTGGTGGGCTGGCGCATGCCCTCACGAGGTTTCCTCGCAGGGCGTCCCTCAGGGGTTTCCTTCACACCGGGCACATAGGCAAAAGCCCGATAATCTTGTTCACCACAATCCCACCGTGCGGACGTTCGACGCATGGACGCGCGCCTAGGCGTGCACGTGGTGAGTACCAGTATTACGGGGCCCACCCATATCCGTTCCGCAAGGCTCGACAAGAGAACCGGCGCGACGACAGGAGTAATCAGTGATTCAGCAGGAGTCGCGGCTAAAGGTCGCCGACAACACGGGGGCCAAGGAAATCTTGACCATCCGCGTTCTCGGAGGATCCGGGCGCCGCTACGCAGGCATCGGCGACGTCATCGTCGCCACCGTGAAGGACGCGATCCCCGGCGGCAACGTCAAGAAGGGCGACGTCGTCAAGGCGGTCATCGTCCGCACCAAGAAGGAACGCCGCCGCGCGGACGGTTCCTACATCAAGTTTGACGAGAACGCAGCAGTGATCCTGAAGAACGACGGCGACCCCCGCGGTACCCGTATCTTCGGCCCTGTCGGTCGCGAGCTCCGCGACAAGCGTTTCATGAAGATCATCTCGCTGGCGCCGGAGGTGCTGTAGTCCATGGCACAGAAGACAAAGCTCAAGATCAAGAAGGGTGACCTCGTCCAGGTCATCACCGGAGCCAAGCAGGAGCGCGGCGGAGACCGCGGCAAGCAGGGCAAGGTGCTGAAGGTGTTCCCCGAGACCAACCGCGTCCTCGTGGAAGGCATCAACCGGATCACCAAGCACACCAAGGTCGGGCAGTCGCAGCGCGGCACCAAGACCGGTGGCATCGAGGTCGTTGAGGCACCCGTGCACATCAGCAACGTCGCCGTCGTCGATCCCGAGACCAAGAAGCCGACCCGCGTCGGATTCCGCACCGAGACCGTCGAGCGTGACGGCCGCGAGCGCGTTGTCCGCATCCGCGTGGCCAAGTCATCAGGGAAGGATCTGTAATGACTGTCGAAACCGCAGAAACCCGGGTTCTTCCCCGCCTCAAGGCACGCTACGCGTCCGAGATCAAGGCTGCGCTGCAGGAAGAGTTCAGCTACGCGAACGTCAACCAGGTTCCCCGCCTGGTCAAGGTCGTCGTGAACATGGGTGTCGGTGACGCCGCCAAGGACTCCAAGCTGATCGACGGGGCCGTCAAGGACCTCACCGCGATCACGGGCCAGAAGCCGCAGGTCACCAAGGCCCGCAAGTCCATCGCCCAGTTCAAGCTCCGCGAAGGAATGCCCATCGGTGCGCACGCTACCCTGCGTGGCGACCGCATGTGGGAATTCACGGACCGCCTGATCTCCCTCGCCCTGCCCCGTATCCGCGACTTCCGGGGGCTCAACGGCAAGCAGTTCGACGGCAACGGCAACTACACCTTCGGCCTCACGGAGCAGTCGATGTTCCACGAGATCGACCAGGACCGTATCGACCGCGTACGTGGCATGGACATCACCGTCGTCACCACCGCCAAGACCGACGCCGAGGGCCGCGCGCTCCTCAAGGCGCTTGGCTTCCCCTTCAAATCCGAAGATTAATCTAACTACGTTGCAGGTCCGCTCCAGCCGTCACCGCGTGTGCCGGCCGGAATCCGGAAACCGTTTCGAGGAAGGGCAAGAGCCCACATGACAATGACAGATCCTGTCGCAGACATGCTCACGCGTCTGCGCAATGCAAACTCGGCTTACCACGACTCCGTGTCCATGCCGTACAGCAAGCTGAAGGCCCGCGTAGCGGACATCCTGAAGGCCGAGGGCTACATCGCCGGCTGGAAGGAAGAGGAAGCGGAGGTCGGCAAGAAGCTGACCATCGACCTCAAGTTCGGACCGGACCGCCAGCGTTCCATCGCCGGCATCCGCCGTATCTCCAAGCCCGGCCTGCGCGTGTACGCCAAGTCCACGAACCTGCCCCACGTGCTCGGCGGCCTCGGCATCGCCATCCTGTCCACGTCCTCCGGTCTGCTCACGGACCGCCAGGCATCCAAGAAGGGTGTAGGTGGGGAAGTCCTCGCCTACGTCTGGTAGCGGGAAAGGGAAAGAAAAATGTCACGTATTGGACGTCTCCCCATCACCGTTCCCGCAGGTGTCGAGATCGCGGTCAACGGCAACGAGGTCTCGGTCAAGGGCTCGAAGGGCGAGCTGAGCCACACGGTTCCCAGCCCCATCGAGGTCTCCCTGAACGAGGGAATCCTCACCGTCTCCCGCCCGAACGACGAGCGCGAGTCGCGTTCGCTGCACGGCCTCACCCGCACGCTGATCTCCAACATGATCGTCGGAGTCACCGAGGGCTACAAGAAGAACCTTGAGATCGTGGGCACGGGTTACCGTGTGCAGGCCAAGGGCAGCGACCTGGAATTCGCTCTGGGTTACAGCCACCCGGTCGCCGTCAAGGCACCCGAGGGCATCACCCTGACCGTCGACAGCCCCACCAAGCTCTCGGTCGCAGGCATCAACAAGCAGCAGGTCGGCGAGGTCGCTGCAACCATCCGCAAGCTGCGCAGGCCTGACCCCTACAAGGGCAAGGGCATCCGCTACGCAGGCGAGATCATCCGCCGCAAGGTCGGAAAGGCTGGTAAGTAACCATGGGTCTGAGCATCAACAAGAAGCGCAGCTCGAAGAGCAAGTCCGCCTCGCGCGGACGCCGGCACCTCCGTGTACGCAAGCGCGTATCCGGTACCGCCGTCCGTCCCCGCCTGGTCGTCAACCGTTCGGCCCGCCACGTATTCGTGCAGGTCGTCGACGACACCAAGGGCGTGACCGTAGCATCAGCCTCCACCCTCGAAGCGGACCTCCGTGCATTCGACGGTGACAAGACCGCCAAGGCCAAGCGCGTTGGCGAACTCGTTGCAGAGCGTGCCAAGGCTGCCGGTGTCGAAGCTGTCGTCTTCGACCGCGGCGGCAACAAGTACCACG
Organism: Arthrobacter sp. NPDC092385; assembly: GCF_044755105.1. Classification (NCBI taxonomy): domain Bacteria; kingdom Bacillati; phylum Actinomycetota; class Actinomycetes; order Micrococcales; family Micrococcaceae; genus Arthrobacter; species Arthrobacter sp. NPDC092385. The sequence goes on along the minus strand of NZ_JBIVQL010000002.1, from coordinate 335,641 downwards.
GTCGCGTTGCAGCAATCGCAGACGGCGCACGTGAAGGTGGGCTGGCACTGTGACCGAGGAGAACAAGGCAAAGGAAGCCCCATTGAATACGGCTACAGAGCAGCCCGCAGCCGAAGCTCCGGCTGCAGGCGCAACTGAGACCGCGTCGGCTGATGCGAACCGTGGCCGCGGCACTTCCCGCGGTGGCGAGCGCGGCGGCAACTCCCGCGGTGGCGAGCGTGGCGGCCGTGGTGGCCGTGACGGTCGTGACGGCGGACGCAACGACGACAAGGACAAGTTCATCGAGCGCGTCGTCACCATCAACCGTGTCGCCAAGGTCGTCAAGGGCGGCCGCCGCTTCAGCTTCACTGCCCTCGTGGTGGTAGGCGACGGCAACGGCATGGTCGGTGTCGGCTACGGCAAGGCGAAGGAAGTTCCCTCCGCCATCCAGAAGGCCGTCGAGGAAGCCAAGAAGACGATGTTCCGCGTTCCGCGCATCGGTGGCACCGTCCCGCACCTGGTGCAGGGCGAGGCAGCAGCCGGCGTCGTCCTCCTCCGTCCCGCCTCCCCGGGTACCGGCGTTATCGCCGGTGGCCCGGTGCGTGCGGTACTGGAGTGCGTCGGCATCCACGACGTCCTCTCCAAGTCGCTCGGTTCCGCGAACGCCATCAACATCGTTCACGCAACCGTTGACGCGCTGAAGCGCCTCGAAGAGCCCCAGGCAGTCGCGGCCCGCCGCGGCCTGCCCCTCGACGAGGTCGCATCCCACCAGATGCTGCGCGCGATCGCAGCTCAGAAGGCAGGTGCGTAATGACCGCGATCACCCCGAAGCGCGTCCGCGTGAGCTCGGCGAAGCTGGAGATCACCCAGATCAAGTCCGCTATTGGCGGCAAGCAGAACCAGCGCGACACGCTGCGGTCCCTCGGCCTCAAGCGGATCGGCCACACCGTGGTCCGTGAAGCGGATGCCGTCACCGTCGGCATGGTCAACACGGTTCCGCACCTCTTGAAGGTTGAGGAGGCCAACTAATGGCAGAGAAGAACACTGCGGCTCCGGCCGCACCCGAGGCAAGCGCAGAGCGCGTCCACGCACTCAAGGTCCACCACCTGCGTCCCGCCCCCGGAGCCAAGACGGCGAAGACCCGTGTAGGCCGTGGTGAGGGTTCGAAGGGTAAGACTGCAGGCCGTGGTACCAAGGGAACTGCAGCCCGCTACCAGGTGAAGGCAGGATTTGCCGGCGGCCAGCTGCCGCTGCACATGCGCCTTCCCAAGCTGCGCGGCTTCAAGAACCCGTTCCGCGTCGAGTTCCAGGTCGTAAACCTGGACAAGCTGTCCGAGCTGTACCCCGCTGGCGGCGACGTCACCGTGGACAGCTTGGTGGCGAACGGTGCCGTACGCAAGAACCAGCCCGTCAAGGTGCTGGGGACCGGCGAGATCACCGTGGCCGTCAACGTCTCGGCCGACGCCTTCTCCGCATCCGCTGCAGAGAAGATCGTCGCAGCCGGCGGGACCGTCACCGAGCTGTAGGTCGCCGGCCGTCCCTCTCCCGCCGAGCGCGGGGGAGGGGGCGGCTGTGATCCATGGCACTTTGGAACTAGACTCTTGGTGGGCAGGGCTGAATCAGCCCACCAGGAGTCTTTTTTCGGCTTCGGCCACTTATCACCCCGCGGTTCTCTCGCACGGGTGACCAACCGTTAGACTCGGTTGTTGTGTACGGTCCGCCTCAGGACCAACAGACCTTCAGGAGGACGCTTGCTTAGCGCTATTGGCCGGGCATTCCGGACGCCAGACTTGCGGCGCAAGCTGTTGTTCACGCTGGGAATCATCACCATCTTCCGCCTCGGGGCCTTCATCCCCGCTCCGGGTGTCGACTACGGGAACGTCCAGCAGTGTCTCGCACTGGGCAACACCGAGGGCGGCCTCTACCAGTTCGTCAACCTGTTCAGCGGCGGTGCACTGCTGCAGGTCTCGATCTTCGCGCTGGGCATCATGCCGTACATCACGGCGAGCATCATCACGCAGCTCCTCCGGGTGGTCATTCCCCGCTTCCAGGAGCTGCACCAGGAAGGCGCCCAGGGGCAGTCCAAGCTGACCCAGTACACGCGCTACCTGACGATCGCCCTCGGCCTGCTGAACGCGACCACCCTCGTCTCCCTGGCCCGATCGGGTGCGCTGCTCGGCAACTGCCCGGTGCCCCTGATCCCGGACGACTCCCTGATCACGATCATCCTGCTCATCATCACGCTGACCGCCGGTACAGGCCTCATCATGTGGATGGGTGAGCTCATCACCGAGCGCGGTGTCGGCAACGGCATGTCGCTGCTGATCTTCACGGCCATCGCCGCCGGCTTCCCCACCTCGCTGGGCGAGATCCTCCGTACCCAGGGCGCCACCGTCTTCGCCTTCGTGCTCGCGATGGGCGTCGTCGTCGTCGCCCTCGTGATCTTCGTCGAGCAGTCCCAGCGCCGCATCCCGGTGCAGTACGCCAAGCGCATGGTCGGCCGCCGCACCCTGGGTGGGAGCAGCACGTACATCCCGATCAAGGTCAACATGGCCGGTGTCATCCCCGTGATCTTCGCGTCCTCGATGCTGTACCTGCCGAGCCTGATCGCGCAGTTCAACACTCCCCAGGACGGCACGGCGCCGGCCGCATGGGTCAACTGGATCACCACCTACCTGACCAGCGGGGACCACCCGCTGTACATGGCGATGTACTTCCTGCTGATCGTCTTCTTCACCTACTTCTACGTGGCGATCACGTTCAACCCGGACGAGGTGTCCGAGAACATGAAGAAGTACGGCGGCTTCATCCCCGGCATCCGTGCCGGACGCCCGACGGCGGAGTACCTGCAGTACGTGCTGTCCCGCATCACGCTGCCGGGCGCCATCTACCTGGGACTCGTGGCGCTGATCCCGCTGATCGCCCTCGTGGCCATCGGCGCGAACCAGAACTTCCCGTTCGGCGGTACCTCGATCCTCATCATGGTCGGCGTGGGCCTCGAGACGGTAAAGCAGATCGACGCACAGCTCCAGCAGCGTCACTACGAAGGGTTGTTGCGTTGACGAGAATGCTGATCATCGGTCCTCCCGGTTCGGGCAAGGGCACGCAGGCCGCACGGATCTCCGAGCGCCTCGGTGTCGTGGCCATCTCCACGGGGGATATCTTCCGTGACAACGTGAAGCGCGAGACGCCCCTCGGCGTCGAGGCCAAGAAGTTCATGGACGCCGGCGACTTCGTGCCCGACAGCGTCACCAACAGCATGGTGCGCGACCGCCTCGCGGCGGACGACGTGCAGGACGGCTTCCTCCTCGACGGCTACCCGCGGACCGCGGCGCAGGTCGACGAGCTCGACGACATCCTCCGCGAGAACGAGCTCGAGCTCGACGTCGTGCTGCAGCTCACCGCGGACGACGAGGAGCTCGTCAAGCGCCTCCTCGGGCGGGCCAAGCTCGACGGCCGGTCCGACGACAACGAGCAGGTGATCCGCCACCGCCTGGGCCTCTACCACGACCAGACCGAAGCGGTCGTGTCCCGGTACGCCGAGCGCGGCATCGTCACGAAGGTGGACGGCATCGGCAGCATCGACGGCGTCACCGAACGCGTCATGGCGGCCCTCAAGGTAGCGAGCTAGGACCACCGCATGTTCCGCCAGCCCAAGGTCGAATACAAGACCACCAGCCAGATGCTCGTGATGCGCGAGGCCGGTCTGGTGCTCTCCAAGGCGCTGGACCGAGCTGTCTCGGCAGCCGCCGTCGGCGTGACCACGGCCGAGCTGAACGAGGTGTTCGAGGAGGTCCTCCGCGAGGAGGGCGCCACGTCCAACTTCCTCGGCTACCACGGCTTCCCCGCCAGCATCTGCACGTCGGTGAACCACGAGGTCGTCCACGGCATCCCCGGGAACCACACCCTGCAGGACGGCGACATCATCTCGATCGACGGCGGCGCCGTCGTCCGTGGGTGGCACTCCGACTCCGCGCGCACGGTGATCGTCGGGACACCGCGTCCCGAGGACGTCCGCCTCTCCGACATCACGGAGGAGGCGATGTGGCGGGGGATCGCCGCCCTGGCCTCCGCCCGGTTCGTGGGAGACATCGGCGCGGCGATCGACGACTACGTCTCCTCGGTGCCCGGGCCGGCGCTCGGGATCCTCGAGGACTACGTGGGACACGGGATCGGCACCCAGATGCACCAGGCGCCGGACGTGCTGAACTACCGCAGTTCGAACCGCGGGCCGAAGGTGCGCGCGGGCCTGTGCCTCGCGATCGAGCCCATGCTCGTGCAGGGAGGACTGGAGACGGCAGTGCTCGACGACGACTGGACCGTCGTCACCACGGACGGCAAGCGCGCCTCGCAGTGGGAGCACAGCGTGGCGGTGCACGACGGCGGCATCTGGGTCCTCTCCGCACCCGATGGTGGGGCCTCTCGGCTCGAGCCCCTCGGGGTCACGCCGGCTCCGCTCGGCGGCTGACCGCCGGTACCGCACCGCACGAGCCCTGTACTGCACAGCCCCTGAACGACGAAAAGGTCCCGCACATGCGTGCGGGACCTTCGTCGTTGCGAGCAGTCCTCATCGCCCTCCGCGCGGCCAGGGCGCAGGGTCGGCCGGATTTAACTATCGGGGAAGAGTAGCGTACAGTCGTCTGTTGGTTGTCTCTGCTTTTCGTGCCCAATTGGGCCCCGGAGACCTCCCTGCGAGCGGAGCTCCGGCTCCCCGCGGGTGTGACAATCAAAACCCCAAACCCGTCCGCTACGCAAGTGGCGGGCATAGACGTTAGCGGAGGATATGGCCAAGAAAGACGGTGTCATTGAGATTGAAGGCACTGTGAACGAGGCGCTGCCCAACGCGATGTTCCGCGTTGAGTTGGCCAACGGTCACATTGTTCTCGCCCACATCTCGGGAAAGATGCGCCAGCACTACATTCGAATCCTTCCTGAGGACCGGGTCGTAGTGGAACTCAGCCCGTACGACCTCACCCGGGGCCGTATTGTCTACCGCTACAAATAAGAATCAACTCGAAGGAAAACCATGAAGGTCAACCCGAGCGTGAAGCGGATCTGCGAGAAGTGCCAGGTGGTCCGCCGCAAAGGCAACGTTCTCGTCATCTGCGAGAACCCGCGCCACAAGCAGCGCCAGGGCTAAGAACCTCCTCCCGAGGCTCTTCCCGCGCGTAGAAGTACATTTCACGGCAGAACAGCATCCCTGACGGGATGTACACCCCCGGCTCGGAGGCCGGGGACCGGAACACCTGTTCCGGGGACGTTCTGCTCCAGACCTCCGGTATCACCAAAGGAGCACCGCCACTATGGCACGTCTCGCTGGCGTAGACATCCCCCGCGAAAAGCGGGTAGTCATCGCGCTTACCTATATCTACGGCGTGGGCAAGACCCGTGCAGAGAAGACGATCGTCGACACGGGGATCTCCCCGAACACGCGCGTCAAGGACCTCACCGACGTCGAGCTGGTCCAGCTCCGCGACTACATCGAAGGCAACTTCAAGGTCGAGGGTGACCTCCGCCGAGAGGTCGCAGCCGACATCCGCCGCAAGGTGGAGATCGGCAGCTACGAAGGCATTCGGCACCGCCGCGGCCTTCCCGTACGTGGACAGCGTACGAAGACGAACGCCCGTACCCGCAAGGGTCCGAAGCGTACGGTCGCAGGCAAGAAGAAGGTCGGACGCTAACCCCACTGGCTCCCTGACGTGACTCGCTAGCGCTCGTCACGCCCGGGTCCCTCGCCGGCGGAGGCCCCTGTTCGCAGAGCCTCCGGTGGGATTCGATCCGACTCAATGCTTTACCCAATACCTTCGTAGGAGAAGTAATGCCCCCCAAGACTCGTGGAGCGGTGCGTAAGCCGCGTCGCAAGGACAAGAAGAACATCGCGCTCGGCCAGGCGCACATCAAGAGCACCTTTAACAACACCATCGTGTCCATCACGGACCCCAGCGGAGCAGTCATCTCCTGGGCCTCCGCCGGTGAGGTTGGCTTCAAGGGCTCACGCAAGTCCACCCCGTTCGCTGCGCAGATGGCTGCCGAAGCCGCTGCGAAGCGCGCACAGGAGCACGGCGTCCGCAAGGTCGACGTCTTCGTGAAGGGTCCGGGATCGGGCCGCGAGACCGCGATCCGCTCGCTGCAGGCCACCGGCCTCGAGGTCGGATCCATCTCCGACGTCACCCCCAGCGCTCACAACGGCTGCCGCCCGCCCAAGCGCCGCCGCGTCTAATCGGCTCTCCGGTCACCGTGCCGCCCTGCAGGACCCGCTGGGTCCGGCAGGGCGGTTCGGTGCCGTTCCAGCAGATTCCGAGCCGGCCGACCAGCAGTCCCGCCCATTTAGAAGCGTCATATAGCGGATGCTTCCTGAAAGGAAATGTACGTGCTCATTGCACAGCGCCCCACCCTGACTGAAGAAGTAGTCGCCGACAACCGCTCGCGGTTCGTGATCGAACCCCTCGAGCCCGGCTTCGGCTACACCCTCGGCAACTCGCTCCGCCGCACGCTCCTGTCCTCGATCCCCGGTGCCGCGGTTACCAGCATCCGCATCGACGGAGTGCTGCACGAATTCACCACCGTTCCCGGGGTGAAGGAGGATGTCACCGAGATCATCCTGAACATCAAGAACCTCGCCGTCTCCTCGGAGCACGACGAGCCCGTGGTCGCCTACCTGCGCAAGCAGGGACCCGGCGTCGTCACGGCTGCGGACATCGCGCCTCCCGCAGGCGTCGAGTTCCACAACCCCGACCTGCACATCGCGACCCTCAACTCGAAGGGCAAGTTCGAGCTCGAACTGACCATCGAGCGTGGACGCGGCTACGTGTCGGCCTCGCAGAACAAGTCCGGCGACTCCGAGATCGGCCGCATCCCGGTCGACTCGATCTACTCGCCGGTCCTGAAGGTCACCTTCCGTGTGGAGGCGACCCGCGTGGAGCAGCGCACCGACTTCGACAAGCTGATCGTCGACGTCGAGACGAAGGACGCCATTGCCCCGCGCGACGCCGTCGCTTCCGCAGGTACCACCCTGGTGGAGCTGTTCGGCCTCGCCCGCGAGCTGAACACCGCGGCCGAGGGTATCGAGATCGGGCCTTCGCCCACGGACGCAGCACTTGCTGCCGACATGGCGCTGCCGATCGAGGACCTCGAACTGACGGTCCGCTCGTACAACTGCCTCAAGCGCGAGGGCATCCACTCCGTGGGTGAACTCGTTGCACGCTCCGAGGCCGATCTCATGGACATCCGCAACTTCGGTGCGAAGTCCATCGACGAGGTCAAGGCGAAGCTCGTCGAGCTCGGTCTGTCCCTGAAGGATTCCCCTCCAGGCTTCGACCTTGCCGCCCGCGCTGCAGCCATCGAAGAGGACGACGCCGCCTACGGCGACGAAGAGCTCTAAAACGCTATCTGTCCGCCCGCCGCTCCCAAACGCGGCGGGACGGACACCTAATGAGGAGAAATAACCATGCCCACACCCACTAAGGGCCCACGCCTCGGAGGCGGTCCGGCGCACGAACGCCTGATGCTCGCCAACCTGGCCGCCTCACTGTTCGAGCACAAGCGCATCACCACCACGGTGACCAAGGCGAAGCGCCTTCGCCCCTACGCAGAGCGTCTCATCACGTTCGCGAAGAAGGGCGACCTGGCGTCGCGTCGTCGCGTCCTCGGTGTCATCAGCAGCAAGAGCATCGTCCACGAGCTGTTCACGGACATCGCACCTGCCGTCGCCAACCGCGAGGGTGGCTACACCCGCATCACCAAGATCGGCAACCGCAAGGGCGACAACGCTCCCATGGCCGTCATCGAACTGGTGCTTGAGCCGATGTCCGCCAAGCAGTCCGTCGTGGCCGAGGCCGAGGAGGCCAAGGCTCCCGCCGCTGCGGCAGCACCCGTCGCAGAGTCCGTCGATTCGCCCGAGTCGGCAGATTCCGTAGAGTCGGCTGAGTCGGCTGAGTCGGCAGCATCAGCCGAAGAGGTCGCGGCCGAGGACACCACGGTCGACGCCGAAGCAGGCACCGACGAGGTCGTCGTCGTCGAAGGCACCGTCGAGGACGAGAAGAAGTAATTCTTCCGCCCCGATCCACGTCATGACCATGCTCGAGCCCGCTGTCCCTCCCGGGGACGGCGGGCTCTTGCGTGTCCGGCTCGATATCGCGTACGACGGCGCGCCCTTCTCCGGGTGGGCGCTGCAGCCGGGGCTCCCGAGCGTCCAGGGTGTCCTCGAGGACGCCCTCTTCATGCTCCTGCGCCGGCGGGTGAGGCTCACCGTGGGCGGCCGGACCGACGCCGGCGTGCACGCGCGGGGCCAGGTGGCGCACGTCGACCTCACGACCGCCGAATGGGACGGCATGGCGCGGGGCCGGGAGCTCGACCCGGCGAATGCGTTCCTGCGCCGCCTGACCGGCACCATCAACCGCGAACTGACCGATGGCCTGACCGGTCGGGGGCGGTCGGCCAGGAACTCGGTGGCCGCCGTCGTCGTGCGGTCCGCCACGCCGGCCCCACCGGGGTTCGATGCGCGGTTCTCGGCGCTCTGGCGACGGTACAGCTACGCCATAGCCGACACGACCTCCGGCCAGGACCCGCTCCGCCGGCACACCACGCTCTGGTACCCGGCTCCGCTGGATGTCGCACTGCTGAACGAGGGCGCCGCACACCTGCTCGGTATGCAGGACTTCGCCGCCTTCTGCAAGCCCCGCGCGGGCTCCACCACCATCCGCGAGCTGCAGCGGTACGAGTTCGTCAGGGGGGACGACGGCGCCATCACCGCGACGGTGCAGGCGGACGCCTTCTGCCACAACATGGTGCGCGCGCTGGTCGGCTCGACGCTCCGCGTGGGCTCCGGGGAGATGCCGCCGGTATGGCTGGCGGAGAGGCTCGCCGCCCGCCTCAAGGACGCCCGGTCCATCCTCGCGGCGCCGCACCCGCTCGTCCTCGAGGAGATCGCCTACCCCGGGGACGGTGAGCTCGCCGCGCGCGCGGACCTCACGCGCGCCCGCCGCAACGCGGGCCACCTCTCGTCGCCGTCCGGCAGCTCCACGGCGGGCGACGCCGGATAGTCGTGCCGACCGCACGGAACGGGCCGGGACGGAACTGGCCGGGACGGGACGGGACGGGACGGGACGGGACGGGTCGGGTCGGGCCGGGACGGGACGGGACTAGCCGCAACTAGCCCAGGAGGACGAGGCTCGCGAACGCTGCGAGCAGCATGCCGGGGCCGAACGGGAAGGTGGACCCGCGCGAGCCGCGGCGCGCCAGGAGGACTGCCACGCCGGCCAGGCCGCCCAGGAGGAAGCCGCCGAGGAGAGTACCCATCCAGGCTGCTGCCCCTGCCCAGCCTCCGATGAGCCCCAAAACGGCCGCGAGCTTGACGTCACCCATGCCCATCCCGGCCGGGGAGATGAGCGCGAGCACGAAGTAGACGGCGAAGAGGCCGGCCGCTCCCGTCGCGGCGCCGAGCAGGCCCATCCAGTGGCCGCTGGCAGCCGCCGCGAGGAGCAGCAGGGGGAGTGTCACCGCCGTGAAGTGGAGGAGGACGGCGTTCGGCAGCAGCTTGGTCCGCGCATCGATGGCACCGAGCAGGACGCCGAAGACGGCAAGGACGGCCACCACCGGCCAGTTCCACCACTCGCCGGTGGCTGCACACCCTGCACCGGCCAGGAGGCCGGCCAGCAGTGCGAGGGGCAGCCGCCAGGACGGCGGCAGGACCGTGCGCGGGTCCCTGTCCGCGAGGCGTGACACTGCGTAGGTGATCAGGGCGGTCACCATGCCGCCGGCAAGGGCGAGGACCACCTAGACGGACTCTTCCAGGGAGTCCTGGGCCGTGCGGCTGACCTCGCCGTTCACAGGGAGGGTCACGGTGAAGCGGCTCCCTTTCCCGGGCGCACTGACGCAATGGATGACACCGCCGTGGCTCTCCACGATGGACTTGGTGATCGCGAGTCCCAGCCCCGCGCCGTCGATATCGGCGCGGCGTGCTCCGGGAGTCCGGTAGAAGCGGGAGAAGACCTGTTGGGCCTCCTGCTCCGTCATGCCCATGCCCCTGTCGTCGACGTGGAGGTTGATCGCGGACTCCGTCTCCTCCGCCTGGATACTGACCACGCCGCCTCCCGGGGAGTACTTGATGGCGTTCGAGAGCAGGTTGTCGAGCACCTGGGAGATGCGCAGGGGGTCGATGAGCGTCCACAGCGGGCTCTGCGTGGTGGTCTTCAGCTTGACGCCGTTCTTCTGCGCCCGGAGCCGGTTCGATCGGACGCTCATCTCGATGAGGGCCGCGAGGTCGACCGGCCGCGGGTGGACTCGGACGCGGTCGCCGGCGGTCGAGAGGAGGTCCGCGACGAGATGGAGGACGCGCTCGGCATTGCGTCCCGCCACGTCGACGTATCCCAGCAGGTGAGGCGGCAACGGGTGCTCGTCCTCCAGGACGAGTTCGAGGTACCCGAGCACCGAGGTGAGCGGTGCGTGGAATTCGTGCGAGATGTTGGAGATGAACGCGTCCTTGGCGTTGACCGCGTCCACGAGTTCGGTGACGTCGCTGCAGGCGATCAAGGCGCCGGTGATTCCGCCGTCGGCGTCCTTGATGGGCCGTGCCGCCGTCGAGAGCGCTCGCTGCGCCTCGCCGTCGCCCACCCAGATGAGCTGGTCGGCGAAGGTCTCGCCCGTGAGCGCCCGGTAGATGGGGCGTCGGTTCGGGGGTAGCGGCGTGACCTTGTCGGGCCCGAACATGAGCTTCCCGGTCTCGCCGTCACCGTCGTCGCTTCCTACGATCAGCCTGTTGAACAGTTCCTGCTGGCGGTTGGTGAGCGTGGTGGTGCCGTGGGCGTCCACGGCGGTCAGGCCAACGTCGACCGTGTTGAGGATCGCCGTGAGGACGCGCTCGCGGTCGATGGCCGCACGGAGGAGTTCGTTGAGGTCGCGCTCCTTGCGTTCCAGTTCCTGTTCACGGGCCAGGGTCCTGGAGTTCATGACGCGCATGCCGACGGCGATGCTGAGCATCACGACCGGCAGCAGGAGGACGCCGAGGTAGGAGTGCAGAAGGGCCGGGTCGAACGCGCCGACCAGCGGCCATGCGGTCACGAGGAGGGACCCCGCGAAGGTGAGGGCCAGGCCCGCCCAGGTGGGGAGGGAGGAGCGCATGAGCCACAACACGGGGAAGACGACGAGGACGCCGAGGCCCGGCTGCGTCTGCATCGCGCCGTCCCGCACCAGTGCGATGGCGAAGAAGTCCAGGATCGGGACGACCAGCAGGCTGCGCTGGGGGAACTCCCGCCACGGCACGATGACGCAGAGTCCCAGCAGGACGAGGATGATCGAGAACCCGAGTTCGAACGTGTGGTTCGACAGCAGTCCCGGGCGGAGGATCGGGGCGGTGACGGCCACGACGACGACGATCAGGGACAGGGGGAACTGGCAGAGGACGACCGACCGGCTGATGGTGAGGCGCTCCGTCGCGGCGCGTATCCACTCCGCAGCGGCGTCCCTACGCATGCACTATCCAGGGACCAGTGAGACACCGCATATTGAACAACTCCCGAGGCTGAGACCTACCTGCTCGGTCCATTATGTCGCCTCGCCAGCGTTTTGCACGGGATGGCGACGCAAAACCGGCACGCGGGCAGGCACAATGGGAATTATGAGCAGTCAAACATGCGTCAGTGCAGGTCAAGCGGTGGTGGGGGCGGAGTGAGTGACCCAGGGGTAGCGGTCGTCATCGAGGACGACGCCGACGTGCGGAACCTCGTCGCTGCCGTCCTGCAGCAGTCGGGCTTCGAGGTGCACGTCGCGCCCAGTGGCAGGGCCGGCGTCGATCTGGTGCGGACGCACGACGCGATCGTCGTCACCGTCGATGTGGGCCTGCCGGACATCGACGGTTACGAGGTGCTGAGGCGCATCCGGTCGACCAGCAACTGCTACGTGGTCATGCTGACCTCGCGCGGGGACGAACTGGATACGCTCACGGCCCTGCAGCTGGGCGCCGACGACTATCTGACCAAGCCCTTCCGCCCCCGCGAGCTCCGGGCCCGCATCGCGGCGATGCTGCGCCGACCGCGTGCCGTTCCGGAGCCCGGGGTGCCGTCCCGCGCCGTGGCCGTCCCGGCGTCGCCGCCCGGGGCTGCTCCGGCTCCTGAGCCTGCTGCCGGCGTTGGCTCGCCGATGCTCGAGCACAACGGGTTGGCCCTGAACGCCGCCGCGCGCACCGTGGTGGTCGACGGGCGGGACCTGGGCCTGACGCGCAGCGAGTTCGACCTGCTGCACGAGATGCTCAGGAGCAACGGGGCGGTGAGGACGAAGGCTGATCTGGTGCGCGTGGTCCGCGGCGACTACTACGGCGAGGACACCTACATCAGCGATTCCGATGAGCGCGCCATCGAGGTGCACATCGGGAACCTGCGCCGGAAGCTCGACGAGGATCCCAAGAACCCGCGCTGGCTGCAGACCGTGCGTGGGGTCGGGTACCGGCTGACGCCTGCCCGCCTGACGGCATAGCCCGCCTGACGGCATGAGCCGTCAGGCGGCCGTGAGGTAGCCGGTTTCCAGTTCGCTGATGGTGTCCAGCCCGCAGCGCTCGATCGCGGGCAGCGAGCGGCGGGCCGTATCGAGGTCGTCGGTGGCGACGGCCGTCTCGAAGTCCGCCGCGAGCGCGGAGAGCCGCGCGGCGCCGACCATGGCGGACGAATTGCGGAGGCTGAGGGCGGCGTCGAGCGCCGCGGGGACGTCCCGGTTGCCGAGCGAGCTGGTCAGGCGGAGGTAGCGATCCTCGAACCCGGTGATGTAGTCCCGGGCGAAGGCCCTGGCCGGCCCCGGGTCGTTGAGCTGCCCCTCGAGGAGCGTGAGGACGGCGAGGTCCACGAGTGGCAGGACCTTCGGGGCGGCATTTACGGGCACCACGTCAGGCTACGGTGGTGAGCTGACGTTTTGTCGGGAATCTGCTGATGGTGAAGAACAACTGAGCAGATGTTGCGCCGTTCCCTCCCGGTGTGCGCCTCACTGGCCCGCGAAGGTGTCGATGACATTCAGCACTGCGGGGCCGAGGATGACGATGAACAGCACCGGGAAGATGAACAGCAGGAGCGGGAAGAGCACCGCGACGGGCAGCTTCATCGCCTTTTCCTCCGCGCGCTGCCGGCGCTTCACGCGCATGACCTTGGCCTGGGTGCGCAGCACCCCGGACAGGGCGATACCGTAGGCGTCCGCCTGCACGATCGCCTTCACGAAGCTGCGGAGCTCGGGGATGTTGCTGCGGTCGGCCATAGCCAGATACGCCTCGCGCCGGCTGCGACCCACCTGCATGTCCTGCAGCGTCCGCACGAGCTCGTCGGCGAGGGGGCCCTTCCCGGTCTCGCCCGCTCGCTGCATCGCGCTTTCGAAGCCCAGGCCCGCCTCGACGGAGATCAGCATCTGGTCCAGCGTGTTCGCGAGTTCCAGGGCCATGGCCTTCTGCCGTTCCTGGCCCTTGCTGTAGAGGAGGAGATCCGGGACGAAGTACCCCAGCAACGTAATGAAGATGCCCAACAGGACGAAGAGCTTCTCGGGGGAGGACTGCACCAGGAGCAAGCCTGCGATACCACCGGCCAGGCCGAGGAGGGGCTTGGCCGTCAGGACCTTCTCGAGGGGCATCGACGCCGGTCGTCCGGCCAGGGCGAGCAGGTGGTCGAGCTTCAGGACGTAGGCCTGTGGCGTGACGCGCCTGCCCAGGCGTCGCAGCGGGTGGCGACGCTCGGTTGCCGCACCGACCCCACGGCCCTGCTCGAGGTTCACCTTGATGGTCCGGCGCAGCTTCGCGTCCGACGTCAGCAGGGACCAGCTGAAGTAGCCGATAGGCACCGAGGTCAGCAGGAGCGAGGTGAGCAGGATCAGGTCCATGAACGGGGTTCCTCAGAATCTCAGGTCGATGATCTTGCGCAGCCAGAGCCCGCCGATGGTCATCATGACGGCGGCGCCGGCCAGCATCACCCACCCGAGCGGCTTGGTGAACAGCGGATCGACGTAGCCGGGACTGACCACGGTCAGCATGAGCGCGATGCCGAAGGGCAGCGCGGCCAGGATGTAGGCGGAGAACTTCCCCTCTGCCGCGAGTGCCTTGATGTGGCCCTTGATCTCGCTGCGCTCGCGGATGGTGTGTCCCACCTGGTCGAGCACGTCGGCGAGGTCACCACCGACCTCGCGGTTGATCTGGATGGCCTGGGCGATCCAGGCGAAGTCCTCGTTCTGCATGCGGTGGGATGTGTCCAGGAGCGAGGCGAGGAGGTCCTTGCCGAGGCTTGTCTCGGCCACGATCCGCCGCATCTCCTCCGACGTCGGGCTGTCGGCCTCCGTGGCGGCCGCGTCGATCGCGCGGAGGATGCTGTGCCCCGCGCGAAGACCACCGGTGAGCAGTTGCAGGGTGTCGCCGAGCTGGGCATCGAAGCGGCGCCGTCGTCGTCCCGTCAGGAAGCCCACCACCAGGTGGGCCGCCGCGGGTGAGAGCAGGAGCAGGAGGATCCCGATCACCGGAGCGAGCAGAACCCAGCCGAGCAGGAGGCCGGTGATTCCGCCCAGGATCACGAGCAGGTAGACCTCGGCCTGGCTGATGCGCACTCCGGCGGTTTCCAGCACCGCCTGATTGAGGAAGCGCTTGGGGTGGCGCTGAAGGTACCCGTCCATGGCACGGCCAACGGCCCCCGCGAACCGGGACAGTTGCGAGTGCTGCTCCTCGACCGGCGGCCGACGCCGGTCGAGCGGCACCGGCGAATGCGACGGCCGGAGTGCCACGAGTGCCAGGACGATGGCGCCGATCACCAGCACCACTCCGGCCAGGAAGACTGCCATGCGCCTACCGCCCGCGCAGCGGAGCGGACCCGAAGACGGCGGGGGAGACCGTGATGCCCATGTCCTCGAAGCGCTCCATGAAGCGGGGACGGATGCCCGTGGGAACCGGCTTCCCGAGGAAGCGGCCCTTCGAATCGACCCCGGCGGAGTAGTCGAAGACGAAGGCGTCCTGGAGTGTGACGACGTCGCCCTCCATGCCCTGCACCTCGGTGACGTGGGTGATGCGTCGGCTGCCGTCGCGGAGGCGCGAGATCTGGACCACGAGGTTGACGGCGGATGCCAACTGCTCGCGGATGGCCCGCAGGGGCAGGTCCATGCCGGCCATCAGCACGAGGGTCTCGAGGCGCGCGACGGCGTCCCTCGGCGAGTTGGCGTGCACCGTCGACAGCGAGCCGTCGTGGCCGGTGTTCATGGCCTGCAGCATGTCGAGTGATTCGCCGCCACGTACCTCGCCGATCACGATGCGGTCCGGCCGCATACGGAGCGAGTTGCGCACGAGGTCCCGGATGGACACGGCGCCCTTGCCCTCGGTGTTCGGAGGGCGGCTTTCCAGGCGGACCACGTGCTGCTGCTGGATCTGGAGCTCGACGGCGTCCTCGATCGTGACGATGCGTTCGTCCCCCGGGAGGAAGGAGGACAGCACGTTGAGCAGCGTGGTCTTTCCCGTGCCGGTGCCGCCCGAGACGATGATGTTGAGCTTCGCCTTCACGCAAGCATCGAGCAGCTCCGCCATCTCGGGTGTCAGCGTCCCGAAATCGATGAGGTTCTGCACGGTGAGGGGCACCTTGCTGAACTTGCGGATGGTCAGGGAGGAACCGTTGACCGCGAGCGGCGGGATGACGGCGTTGACGCGGGAGCCGTCCTCGAGGCGCGCATCCACGAAGGGCGAGGACTCGTCGATGCGGCGCCCGACCTTCGAGACAATGCGTTCGATGACCCTGCGCAGGTGCTCCTCCGAGCTGAACCGGGAATCACTGAGCGTCAGGCGGCCCTTCTGCTCCACGTAGATCTGGTCCATCCGGTTGACCATGATCTCCGTGACCGTCGGATCGTCGAGGAGCCGCTGCAGGGGGCCGAACCCGAGCACGTCGTCGGCCACGTCCTGGATGAGGCGGCGGCGTTCGTCGGGACTGAGCGGCACCTGTTCGGCGTCGATGATCTGACTGAGTTCCTCGCGGGCAACGACCTTCAGGTCGTCCTCGCTGATGGAGGTGTCACTCGCACGGGCACCCATGCGCTCGAAGAGGGCCGACGCGGCGCGCTGCTTGAGCCCCGCGAAGACGTCCACCTTCGCGGATCCCGGCTTCTCGGGCACCTCACGGACGACGGCGGGCGCCAGGGCCGCCGGGCGCGGCTCCTCGGGGGCAGCGACGGACGGTTCGGCGGTGGGGACGGGGGAAAGGCCGGCGGCCTGGATGCGCGCGGAGAGGCTCATCGCACCACCACGCGGCGGTGCAGCTTCCGCTGCGACTTCGCACGCCACTCGTGGTCGAACCGCTGGACGAGGTCGGTGAGGCTCTTGGTCGCCGGATCGCGGACCTTGTCCTGGAGGAGGGGAACGCCCCGATTCGTCGCGAGGGTGATGGCACGCGAGCGGGGGATGGAGATGTCCACGGGCGCGGCGAGGGTCGCCTCGATGTCCTCCACCGAGAGCCCCGACTTGGTGTCCGCGAAGTTGAGGACCACGTGGCGGGTCTCCGGTATGAGGTTGAGCTGGTGCAGTACGTCGAGGCCCGTCCGCAGGCCGCGGACACTGGGCACGTCCATGCCGGTGACCCAGACGGCGTCGGTGCACTGCTCCAGGGCGGCGAGGCTCGGCTCCGTGAGCCCGGGGCCGGTGTCCACGACGACGT
This sequence comes from Arthrobacter sp. NPDC092385, assembly GCF_044755105.1. Taxonomy (NCBI): domain Bacteria; kingdom Bacillati; phylum Actinomycetota; class Actinomycetes; order Micrococcales; family Micrococcaceae; genus Arthrobacter; species Arthrobacter sp. NPDC092385. Next base: position 319,019 of record NZ_JBIVQL010000002.1, on the reverse strand, counting down.
AGCGGAACTCGAGCGCGAGCTGCTGGATCAGGCGGGCCACCTGTGCCGAGGAGATGCGGTCGGCGTCGGCGGGGTTGCGGGGGCCGCAGAGCGCGTAGATACCCGAGGGATGCGGCGTCAGGAAGGCCTTGAGGACCATCGAGTCCTGGGTGGCGGCGCCGGAGACGGCGTCGAGCACCGAGTACTGGGGGTTCAGGTACAGCCCTGTCCCGACATCGCCGAACTGGAGGTCGAGGTCCACGATGACCACGCCCATCGGGGCCATCTTCCCGAGGCCTACGGCGAGATTCGTGGCGATCGTGGTCTTGCCGACGCCACCCTTGGGGGAGAACACCCCGATGACGAGTCCGCTCTGCTGTTCGCGGGGCGCCTGCGCGTCGGGCCGCTGTCTGGTGGCGAAAGCCTGGCACGCGCGTTCGAGCTGGGCGCGGATGCTGGGGATGTCCGCGAGGGGGGAGAGGATGTCGCGGACACCCGAGCGCATGGCCTGCAGGGCGACCTCGGGGTGATCGTCGTGCACCAGCACCACACTGATCTCCGGGAAGGTCACGTCCACGATGAGGGCGAGGCGCAGTGCATCGTCCAGGGCGATGCCGGGCCCGAAGACGAGGACTTCCGGCCGATCCTGCCACAGCTGGTCGAGGACGGCGGCTGGGTCTCCGGAGAGGATGCTCGCGGGCAGGCTCTTCACATGCCCTGGCAGACCGCCGGAGACCGCGAGGCGAAGCTTTTGCTCGAACTCCGAACTGGGGGTGATCAGGACGAATCTGCTCATCGGTACAGGTCCTTGTTCTGGAGGATGGGGGAGTCTCCCTCGACCGTCGCGGCTGTTTCCTTGCTCAGCCACAGGGTCGCGTTCTGGTTCGCGTGAACGATGCGCGTCGCCTGGGCGGTGTCGACGGCGACGGTCAGCATGAGGGAGCCGCTCGGCAGCGCCTCGGCTTCGGCGCGGGCTTGCGCTTCCGGGTCGGCAGCGGGGTCGACGGCGACCGCGGTGGGGGCTCGCTGCACCGAGGTGACGAGTATCTTGTGGAGGGCGAGTTTGGTGGTGGGGACGTCGGCTTCCTCTTCGAGCCCGCCCGTTTCCAGGGAGATGAAGACCCCTACAAGGTCCCCCGGTCCTATCTTGCCGCCCACCGCTCGATCCGGTTCGATGGTGAAGGACACTTCCTGCAGGCCTTCCGGCACGTCGACACTGCCTGCTACCGCGGCGTCGTCCGGGTCCACCAGGCGTTCGGCGAGCAGTTGCTCCCCGGGCATCAGTTCCACCGCGGTTACCTTGCCCGTCGACGCGTTCAGGTCCTTGAGAGCTGAGGCTCCGACGGCAGTGGCTGGCAGGGACTGTGTTGTGAGAAACGGCATGAGTTCCTCCGACGGTGTGCCAATGGGAACCGCGGTTGCAACCACCAGGACGTTGACGGGATCGAGGCCCTCGACCGCCCGGGCTTCCGCCCCCTGCGCGTAGCCGTAGAGCATCAGGGCTCCGACGAGCGCGAGAACGACGGCGGCGACGCCGGCCAGGAGACGGGATTTCATGGTGTTGCTTCCTCGAGGGTGAGTCGGACGACGGCTGTGCCCATCGTGGGGTCATAGGGGCCGAGCTTGTAGGCGTCATCGAGGGACACCATCTTCACGAATTTCCCGATGATCCCGATGCACTGCGTCGAACTGCACTTGTAACCCGGGTAGTAGTTGTCACGGTAGGCGTCGGGGAACACCGCGTTGCCCTCCTGCTTGAACTTCCAGCCGTGCACTTCGAAGGCTGCGAAGCCGACGAGGTGATAAACAGCAGTTGATCCGCTGTCTGCGACGCTGTCGTAGATAGGGAAGAGCCCCACGGGAGCGTCGCCGGCCTCGATCCTGGTTCGCCATTCCTGCAGAAGAGTGACGCAGTCCACCGGAGCTCCGGTGTTACCGGTGTTACTGCCGGACGCACTCTGCGTGATGTCGACGAAAGCCTCGCACTTACCGGTCGTCTGGTCCAGGCTGCCGAACCCTCCGGGAGGGCCACCAGCGCACGCGGCGGTGTAGTCGGATTTCTTCCGAAACTCGACCACCTGCCAGCCTGGTCCGTCATCAAGTTCGCACTTGGAGAAGGTGATCGGGAACGGGGCGGGTCCGGACGCTGGGCTTCCCCAGGTGGCGGTGGAGGATGCGGTCACTTCGCTGGAACTGATGCCGAGCGCGTTAGCGAACAAGAGCGTGACACGATTGGGCGCCTGCCCGTCCTGTAACGCCCCCGTCGTGACCGTAACCTTGCGGGTCGTCTCATTGACGATCACGTTCTTGACGTTGCTCTTCGAGTCCAGTGCATTGCTGTCGGCGAGACTGCGAGCAATTGGAGCAGCCGGAGCACAATCACTGTCACTTGGATTGAGTGCGCACTTCTGCGCGACAGCGAGTGCGCCTGCGTCAGCGCCGGTCTGGAGTTGCGCCTTCTCGGATACGAGCATGCCGACATCGACCGCCAAAGCGGCGAACCCGAGCAGGGTGACCATGAGGAGTGCGACCAGCACGCTGACGGCGCCGTGCTCGCTGTCACGCCGACCGTTCTCGCCGTCCCGCTTCATCCGCCGCAAAGCATGACTCCCTTGCCGGTCAAGCCGAAGGGCCCGGCAATGCCTGTCAGCGACCCGAGTGTGTAAGTGATTGTTACGGTGGCGGTACTGCCAGAGGGACACGGATTGGCGGACGTTGCTTCAGGAACAGAGATGGCGATGTTCGGAGCCGTGAGGGCGGGATTCAAGCTGCCTCCTGCGACGATCGCAGACGCGCGCGCTTCGGATGGGCTCCTGGAGATTGACATCACGCGGACGCCTTCACGCGCCGCGCCGGTCAGAGTGGCTTGAGCATTGAAGGCGCGTCCAAATTCCATGATGCCGAGGAGGAGAAGCAGAAGAATTGGCAGGAGCAAGGCTAGTTCGACGGCCGCGGCACCACGTTCATTGCGTTGCAAAATGGCCTGCTCTCCTACCGAGGGGTGTGCTGGGTCTCGCCTTTCAGCACACCCCGGGACGAGTAGTTACTTGGAGCAGGACCCAGCCACTGGCGTCGTTCCTGTGGTCGCAGCCGTGTAGATGCCACCCTTGAGCGAGCAAGTCGCGCTTTCAAAAGATCCCTTCAGCCCACCACCGAGCAGCGTGACAGCTGCGATGATGACGACGGCGATGAGGGCGACCATGATGCCGTACTCGACGGCGGTGGCGCCGTCTTCCTTGCGGACCAGGCGGGGGAGGATGTGCATGCGGGTGTTCGATACGAGGAACATGGGGGACTCCTGAGGGGCTTCCGAGCGGCTGACCCAGCGCCAGCACTGCCAGAAAGCTACCAACGCGAACACGCAAGAAACCTTGTTTGCCCTGATCCTGAGTGAACATTCACTATCCTGCACCGGCCCTGCACGCGCCCTGCGCAGAATCTGCGCTCGCGCTGCTGTGCCCCGGCCCCCACGCGCCGACACCGCCCCCACGTGCGCCGGCGATGGCTCTGACCGGCTCACTTTGACCTAGGGTGCGCCAACAGGCTAACCTTGGTAGTCGTTGTGCGTATCCCAACTCGATACGTCTGCGCCCTCCGGAGCGGTTCAGTTGCAGAACCACCTGGCCCGGGGGCGGAGCCGAGGTTCACGGGATAACTGGTCGTATTTCAGCCCTCACCTGAAGTTCCGGTAACGCATGAATAAGCTGAGCCCGCGGGCACGGAGCACTCCGTGGATGTGGGCGACACCGAAATAGAAACGAAGGCCATAACCGTGCGTACGTACACCCCGAAGCCAGGCGATATCTCCCGCCAGTGGCACGTAATCGATGCAACCGACGTTGTGCTCGGCCGCCTCGCCAGCCAGACAGCTATCCTGCTGCGCGGAAAGCACAAGGCGACGTTCGCCCCCCACATGGACATGGGCGACTTCGTCATCATCATCAACGCCGAGAAGGTTGCCCTCACCGGCTCCAAGCTCGAGCAGAAGCGCGCTTACCGCCACTCGGGTTACCCGGGCGGCCTGAAGTCGACCAGTTACGTCGAACTCCTGGACAAGAACCCGGAGCGCGCAGTCGAGAAGGCTATCCGCGGCATGCTGCCCAAGAACTCGCTCGCCGCCCAGCAGATCGGCAAGCTGAAGGTCTACCGCGGCGCCGAGCACCCCCACGCCGCACAGCAGCCCACCACGTACGAAATCACCCAGGTCGCCCAGTAGTCCTGGCCACCAACACTAAGAAATCACTTCAAGGAGAACCGTGGCTCAGAACACTGAAGAGCTGAACGAACCGACTGAGGAGCTCACGAGCTACACCTCAGAGTCCACCGAAGGCAGCGAAACCGCCGTCAAGGAGCGCCCTGCGCTGACCGTCGGCGGCGGAGCCGTCGGACGCCGCAAGGAAGCAGTCGCCCGCGTGCGCCTCGTTCCCGGCACCGGCAAGTGGATCGTCAACGGGCGCGAGCTCGCCGACTACTTCCCGAACAAGCTGCACCAGCAGGAAGTCAACGATCCGTTCAAGCTCCTCGAGCTCGACGGCGCGTACGACGTCATCGCCCGTATCCACGGTGGTGGCCCGTCCGGCCAGGCCGGCGCCCTGCGCCTCGGTGTTGCCCGTACGCTCAACGAGATCGACCGCGAGAACAACCGCCCCGCCCTCAAGAAGGCAGGCTTCCTGACTCGTGACGCCCGCGTCATCGAGCGCAAGAAGGCCGGCCTCAAGAAGGCCCGCAAGGCGCCTCAGTACTCCAAGCGCTAAAGCTCGGAAGACACGCGAAGAAGCCCGTCCGGGGTTCCGGACGGGCTTCTTGCTTTAACCTGCAGGAGGCGCACCCGAGCCGCCTCAGCTTTCCCCTTAGGATGGTCAACCATGAGCAAGTTATTCGGCACCGATGGTGTGCGCGGTCTGGCCAATGGCCTGATCACGGCGGAACTCTCCCTGCAGCTGGCCCAGGCGGCCGCCGTCGTCCTCGGCCACAACGCCGTCGACGGGAACCGGCGCCCCACCGCGGTGATCGCCCGGGACCCCCGCATCAGCGGTGAGTTCATCGCCGCCGCGGTCGAGGCCGGCCTCGCCAGCTCGGGCGTGGACGTCTACGACGCCGGCGTGCTGCCCACGCCTGCAGCGGCCTTCCTGGTCGCCGATCTCGACGCCGACTTCGGTGTCATGATCTCCGCCTCCCACAACCCCGCACCGGACAACGGCATCAAGTTCCTGGCCCGCGGCGGCAACAAGCTCAGCGACGCCCTCGAGGACGCGATCGAGGACGAGATGGCCAGTGCCCGCCTCCGCCCCGTCGCCGGCGACGTCGGCCGGATCCAGCGGTTCGCGGACGCCGAGGACCGCTACGTGGTCCATCTGCTCCAGACCCTGCCGCACCGCCTCGAGGGCCTCAAGGTGGTCCTCGACTGCGCGCACGGCGCGGCCAGCGGCTGCTCGCCCGAGGTCTTCAAGAATGCCGGCGCGGACATCGTGGTCATCGGCGCCGACCCCGACGGCGTGAACATCAATGACGGCTACGGCTCGACCCACCTCGGCAAGCTGCAGGCCGCGGTGCTCGAGCACGGAGCCGACCTCGGCATAGCGCACGACGGCGACGCGGACCGCTGCCTCGCCGTCGACCACGAGGGAACGATCGTGGACGGCGACCAGATCATGGCCGTCATGGCCCTTGCCATGAAGGACGCCGGGAAGCTCAAGGAGGACACGCTCGTGGCTACCGTCATGAGCAACCTCGGCCTGAAGATCGCCCTGCGCGAGGCCGGCATCACCGTCAAGGAGACCGGCGTCGGGGACCGCTACGTCCTCGAGGGCATGCGGGACGGCGACTTCAGCCTCGGTGGCGAGCAGTCCGGCCACGTGATCTTCGCCGAGTACGCGACGACGGGCGACGGCGTGCTCACCGGGCTCCAGCTCGCGGCGCGCATGGCCGCCACGGGCAAGAGCCTCAAGGAACTCGCCGCCGTCATGACGAAGCTCCCGCAGGTGCTCATCAACGTCACGGGCGTCGACCGCACGGCGGCCAGCTCGGACGAGGGCGTGCAGGAGGCTGTCCGAGAGGCCGAAGCCGTCCTGGGCGAGACCGGGCGCGTACTGCTCCGCCCTTCCGGCACGGAACCCGTGGTGCGCGTGATGGTTGAAGCCGCCGACACCGATACGGCCCAGCGCATCGCCGAGGAACTCGCCGCGACCGTCCAGGATCGTCTCTCCCTGGAACCCGTCGCCTGATCCCCGTCCTCTGGGCGGAGGACCGGGAGACCGGGAGACCGGGAGACCGGAAGACCCGACGAACGGTAGACCGGAAGACCGGCATCAGGCCTGCTGGACCGAGCCGCTCCGGACACACATCGACACCAGTGCACGGCACGCCCTCGCGCAGGGCGCTTCCTTCCCGGTCCCCACACCGCTGGCGCGCGCCACGGCGTCGTCGTACCGCGACAGGGCGATCTCGGCGATGACAGGGCTCGGCAGCAGGGGAGCGCTGACGACGTCGGCCCCGGCCTTCGCCAGCTGGTCGTGGAAGTACCCGGGCGCGAGCAGGTAGGGCGCGAGCGCCACCGGCGTCGTTCCCGGATCCTCCCGGTACGCCGCGACGGCGGCGGGGACGGAAGGGGAGGCCTTCGAGCCGAAGCCCGGCCGCACCGGGCCCGTCCGGAGTTCCGCGAGCACTGCCTGCACCTCGGCGACGTCCTCGGCCGCGCAGGCATCCGAGGACCCCGCGGCGGCCAGCACCACGGCGTCGCCATCAGCCACCCCGGCTTCCGCGAGGCGTTGCTGCAGGACGTGCGCGAGCCGCGGATCCGGTCCCAGCGGGAGTGCGGACACCGTCCCCTCCCTGCTGGCGGCAGCCCGCGCGATGTCCACCTTCACGTGGTAGCCCACCGACAGCAGCAGGGGCACGATGACGGCCGCACGACCCGGCGGAAGCGATGCCACGACGTCGACGAGGTCCGGTTCCTGCACGTCGACATAGGCCTCGCGCACGTCCAGGTCCGGACGCAGCGCGGAGATCCCCGCACGGACGGCGTCGATCTCACGGCGCCCCTGGGCGTTGTCCGTCCCGTGCGCGCAGGCAATGAGGACGGGTGCGGCTGTGGGGGTGTCGGCGGGGGTGGAGTGCTCGGTCATGCCAGCCATTGAAGCATCCCCGGGAAGCAATCCGGTGACGTTCAGGCGGCGACGTCGACCTCGACGACGCCGTCGACGCACCGCACCGGATAGGCCCTGAGGCCTTCCCCGCCGGACAGGCAGGCGCCGCTCGCGAGATCGTAGACCTCCTTGTGCAGGGGGGACGCGATGGTGGACAGCGCGCCGCGGGACCCGACGATTCCCCGGGCCATCACCGCGGCGCGGGTCCGCGGATCGATGTTGCCGACCGCGTGCAGCCGGTCACCCGGCAGCCTGAACAGGGCTATCTGTTCGCGTCCTACGAGCGCTGCCTCGCCCCAGCACTCCTCGAGGTCCTCGAGGTGGCAGACGGCGATCCAGGTGGCACGAGTGGTGGCGGGACGCTGCAGGATGAGCTCGGTCATGGCGTTCTCCTCGATGGCTGATGCGTTCGGCTCAACGCTAGGCAGCGCACGTGACGCGCACGTCCCGGGGCTGTTGCGCCCGGGTAACTTGCGCCTCACGGCCCTCCTGCCCGCCCGTGAGCCCGAAGTTAACCTTGCGATACATCCGCGACACACAAGAGAAATTGCCGCTTCGTACTGTGGGACCAGAGACAGGGCCATCCCGGTCCCGACGGAAGGCACCCATGAGCGAGACGCGATCATCCCGGCCCGCCGAGGGCGCCCCCACCGCGGCCCAGCGCCGCATCGTCGTCGTCGGCGGCGGACCCGCAGCCCACCGGTTCGTGGAAGCCCTGTGGCGGCGTGGCACGGACGGGCTCGCCATCACCGTGCTGACGGAGGAGGTGCATGCTCCCTACGACCGTGTGGCGCTGAGCAGTGCGCTGACCGGCGACGTGGACCTCAGCCTCGGCGAACAGCTGATGTGGCGGGAGCCGGCCATCCGGCTCGTGACCGGGGAGCGGGCGGTCCAGCTCGACCTCGCTGCACGATGCGTCGTGGGGGAGTCCGGTGAGAAGTACGCCTACGACGACGTCGTCCTCGCCACCGGGTCCGACGCCGTGCGGCTGCCGCTGCCCGGCGGGGAGCACGCCGCCGTCTACCGCACGCTCGACGACGTGCAGTGGCTCCGGACGGAGACCGCCCGCCTCGCCGCGGGTCTCGGCCGGGCGCCACGCGCCGTCGTCATCGGCGGAGGACTCCTCGGCCTCGAGGCGGCCGGCGGGCTGCAGCACCTCGGCGCCGAATCGACGGTCGTCAACCGGGCCGGCTGGCTCATGAACGCGCAACTCGACCAGGGCGGCGGGCAGGCACTCGGGCGCCTCATCTCCGCGAAGGGCCTGGGCATCCACTGCGGCGGCGCGCCGACGTCCATCGAGACGGACGACGGCGGGCAGGTCACCGGCGTGGCGCTGAGCGACGGGACCGTCCTCCCCGCGGACCTCGTGGTGTTCGCCGTCGGCATCCGGCCGCGGGACGAGCTGGCACGGGATGCCGGGCTCGAGGTCGCGCCCCGCGGCGGCGTGGTCATCACCGCCGGCTGCGAGACGGCGATGCCCGGCATCTGGGCGATCGGCGAGGTGGCGAGCTACGAGGGCGTCAGCATGGGGCTCGTCGCCCCGGCCAACGCCATGGCCGAGGTATGCGCCGACGGGATCCTCGGCGGAGTGTCCACCTTCCCGGGCTTCGACACCGCCACCAAGCTCAAGCTCTCCGGCGTCGAGGTCGCGAGCTTCGGCGATGCGCTCGCGGAGACCGACGGCAGCCTCGAGATCGTCTACGCGGACCCGGCCCGCGGCCTCTACCAGAAGCTCGTGGTCACGGACGATGCCCGGACGCTGCTCGGAGGCATCTTCGTCGGCGACGCCGCACCCTACTCCTCGCTCAGGCCCCTGCTGGGCCGCGAGCTGCCCGCCGAGCCCGGCGCCTACCTCTCCTCCGCCGGCGGCGGCGAGGCTCCGCAGTCCGACCTGCCCGACGACGTCATCCTCTGCTCCTGCAACAACGTCACCGCCGGTGCCTGCCGGTCCGCGGTGCACGGGACGGGGGAGGAGGGAGCGGCTGGCGAGCCTGCCCTCGACATGCCCTCGCTCAAGGCGTGCTCACGCGCGGGGACGCAGTGCGGCTCGTGCGTCCCGATGCTCAAGAAGCTGCTCGACAGCGAACTCACGAAGGCCGGGCGCACCGTCTCGAAGGGCATCTGCGAGCACTTCGCCATGTCGCGGCCCGAGCTGTTCGAAGCCATCCAGGCCCTGGACCTCGCTTCCTTCCAGGACATCATCCGCCGTTTCGGTGCCTCCGAGGAGGCGAAGGCCGGGCACGGCTGCGACATCTGCAAGCCGGCTATCGGTTCCATCCTGGCCACGCAGCGCGGCGAGTACGTGCTCGACGGCGGCCGGGGCGCGCTCCAGGACACCAACGACCGCGCGCTCGCCAACATGCAGCGCAACGGCACCTACTCCGTGGTGCCGCGCATCCCGGGCGGGGAGATCACCCCGCAGAAGCTGGCCGTCATCGCGCAGGTCGCCGAGCAGTTCGGCCTGTACGTCAAGCTGACCGGCGCCCTGCGGATCGACCTCTTCGGGGCTCGGCTCGAGCAGCTGCCCGAGATCTGGAAGATCCTCGTCGAGGCCGGCTTCGAATCCGGGCAGGCGTACGGCAAGGCCCTCCGGAACGTGAAGTCCTGTGTCGGGTCCACCTGGTGCCGGTTCGGCGTGCAGGACTCCGTGGCCATGGCGATCGACCTGGAACTGCGCTACCGCGGGCTGCGCGCTCCCCACAAGTTCAAGATGGGGGTCTCCGGATGCGCGCGTGAGTGCGCCGAGGCGCGGAGCAAGGACGTGGGCGTCATCGCCACCGACCAGGGCTGGAACCTCTACGTCGGCGGCAACGGCGGCTTCCAGCCCGCACACGCGCAGCTCCTGGCGCAGGACCTCGACGGCGAGACGCTGGTCCGCTACATCGACCGGTACCTCATGTACTACATCCGCACGGCGGACCGCATGCAGCGGACTGCCCGCTGGATGGATGATCTCGACGGCGGCCTCGACCACGTGCGCGACGTCGTCATCCACGACTCCCTCGGTATCGCGGAGGACCTCGAGGAGGCGATGGCCCGGCACGTGGAGCACTACGAGGACGAATGGGCCGCGACCCTCAAGGATCCGGACAGGCTCCGCCGTTTCCGGTCCTTCGTCAACGCCCCCGACGCCGCCGACCAGTCGATCGTCCTCGTCGAGGAGCGCGGCCAGCGGCGCCCGGCCACCCCCGCCGAGATCGAGGAACAGGCACGCCGCACCAACCTCGGAGCCGCGATCCCCGTCCGCTCCGCAACCGGAACCCTGGAGGGCTGAGCCATGCACCTGGACATCGACCTGGCCGACCGCCGCGTGATCGTCGTCGGGACCGAGCAAACCTCACGCCGGGTAGTCGCGAGGTATCGGGCCGCCGGCGCCGTCGTCGACCGGCAGGACGACGCGGCCCGCTGCACTCAAGCCGTGCTCGACGGCGCCGCGCTCGCCGTCCTCGTGGGCGACCCCTCGAGCGGCGCCGGGATGCTGCGCGAAGCGTGCGGACGGGCCGGGGTCCTGCTCGTCCGCGAGGCCGCTGCGCTGGAGGCCGGCACGGTGACGCTCATCGGGGGCGGACCGGGCGCACTCGGACTCCTGACCCTCGACGCCGCCGCAGCACTCCGGGAGGCCGACGTCGTGCTCTACGACCGCCTGGCTCCCACCGAGGCGCTCGCGGAGCTCGCCCCGGCGGCGGAACTCGTCGACGTCGGGAAGCTGCCGGGCCACCACCGCGTCCCGCAGGCCGGCATCAACGATCTCCTGGTCCGCCACGCACTCGCCGGCCACCACGTGGTCCGGCTCAAGGGCGGGGACCCCTTCGTCTTCGGTCGGGGCAGCGAGGAGCTGGCTGCGTGCCTCGAGGCCGGGGTGCCGTGCCGCGTGATACCAGGGGTCAGCTCGGCGATCTCCGTTCCCGCTGCCGCCGGAATCCCGGTCACCCACCGGGGCGTCAGCCACCTGTTCACGGTCGTCTCCGGGCACGCCCCGCTGAGCGATGCGGAGCACGAGCACCTGGCGGGCCTCGGCGGGACGATCGTGGTCCTCATGGGTGTCTCGACACTCCCGCAGCTCGTCGCCGGCCTCGGCAGGGCCGGGATGCGGGCGGACATGCCGGTCGCCGTCGTTGAGCGCGGGTACAGCGCGTCCCAGCGGACGACGGCGGGCACGCTGTCCAGCATCGTCACGGCGGCCGGGGCCGCCCGGTGCCAGTCGCCGGCCGTGCTCGTGATCGGCGAGGTGGTGCGCGTGGGCCTCGACCTGCAGGGCGGGGCCGCGCAGCTGGCCCGGCTGACCGAATCGCTGGCATCGTGACCGAGACCGCCCGCACGGACGGAGCCGGAGGGCAGCTCTCCGGGTTCCGCATCGGCGTGACGTCGGACCGCCGCTCGGGGGACCTCATCGACGCCCTGGAGCGGCGGGGTGCCTCGGTGTTCCACGCGCCGGCCCTGAAGATCGCGCCCATCGCGGAGGACGTGGAGCTGCTCTCGGACACCGCGGCCATGGTGGCCGCCCGCCCCGACCTCTTCCTCATCACGACGGCCTACGGCATGCGCCGCTGGTTCGAGGCGGCCGACGCCGCCGGGCTGGGCGACGACCTCCTCGACGTCCTCGGGAACGGCCGCATCTACGTCCGCGGTCCGAAGGCCAGGGGTGCGGTGCGCGCGGCGGGGCTCGACGACGTCGGCATCAGTTCCGACGAGACGACGGCGACCCTCGTGGACGAACTGCTGCAGCAGGACCTGTCAGGGCTGACCATAGGCGTGCAGCTGCACGCCTATGCCGACGCCCACCAGCTCGAACGCCTCCGGGCCGCGGGCGCCACGCTGCTCACCGTCACGCCGTACCGCTGGATCAAGCCCGAGGGGTCGGAGCGGCTGCCACGGCTGATCGACGCCGTGTGTGCGGGGCAGCTCGACTGCGTCACCTTCACGAGCGCGCCTGCCGTGGATGCCCTCTTCAGCACGGCCGCCGAGCAGGGACTCCAGGAAGAACTCGTCCAGCGGTTCCGCCGGAGCGTCCTCGCGGCCGCCGTCGGGCCCGTCACCGCACAACCCCTGATCGACGCCGGGATCCAGCCGATCGTGCCCGAGCGTTTCCGCATGGGCGCACTGATCCGCCTCGTCTGCGACCACCTCGCCGAGCACCATGTGGAGCAGCTCCGCACGCGCTCCGGCTACGTCGAGGTGCGGGGCCGATCGGTCCGGGTGGACGAGGTCCAGGTGGACCTCGCGCCGGCGCAGCTCGTGCTCTTCAAGGCACTGCTCTCGGCACGTGGGGCGGTCCTGAGCCGCGATGCGTTGACGGGCCTCCTTGCGCACACCGGCGCCGGCCACGCGCTCGACATGAATGTGAACAGGCTGCGGAAGTCGCTCCCCGATCCCGGGTTGGTAGAGACCGTGGTCAAGCGCGGCTACCGCCTGCACGTGTAGGCCGTGCCCGGCGCGGCCGGTGCGTCCTCCGCCATGCGTCGCCGGGCCGCCGTCCATTCCGGCGCGCGCCCCGACCGTCATGACGCCACCGCCACGGCGAAGTGCTGCTCGATCACGGCCCGGATGTCCTCGTGGCAGCCGCCGCACCCCGTTCCTGCCCGCGTGCCGGCGGACACGTCCGCCACGGAGGAGCAGCCGCCGGCCACCGACTCCTGCACCGTTCCCCGGGTGACGCCGGCGCACCGGCAGAGCGTCGCGTCAGGCCCGGGAGGCAACGCGGCCAACACGCCTTCGGTGCTGTCGAGACGCAGCAGGCTGGACCGATCGGCCGGGAGTTCGCTGCCGCGCTCGAACAGCAGGACCAGCTCCGCGCCCGTCCGCGGCATGCCGACGCACACGAGTCCCGTCAGGACGCCGTCGCGCGTCACCATCTTCGCGTAGCGTCCGTGGCCCGGGTCGGCCCAGACGGCGACGGCGAGGCCCGCTTCCTCGGTCCAGGGGTCGGCATCCGTCTCGCCTGCGGTCACGGCGTCGACTCCGCGTGCCTTCAGGACCAGGACCGGATCCCGTCGCTCGGGTGGGCCGGCGACGGCGGCCGGGGTGCCCGACAGCTCCGCCGCCAGGGCCAGGCCGAGCTGGTCCGCCTGCTGCCAGCCCGGTCCGAGAAGGCCCTGCGGGGTGGTCGGACCGGCGCAGGCCGCGCAGGAGCTGTCCCGGCAGCGCACTTCCGCGCAGTCGCCGATCGCCCAGATGTCTCCCGTGCCGAGTGCGCGGAGCGAATGATCCACCAGGATGCCGTCCGCGATGTCGAGATCGCAGCCGTCGGCCAGTTCGGTGCGTGGCCGCACGCCGCAGGCGAGCACGAGGGCATCCCCGTCCACCCGGCCGCCGCCGTCGAGGGCGAGGCCCGTGAAGCGCCCGTCGGCAAGCAGGATCCCGCTGGTGGTTCCGGCCGTCACGGTGATGCCGGCCCTCCGCAGTGCCGCCGCCAGGACGCGCGCGCCCTCGCCGAGGAGCCGTTCCATGGGGGAGCGGCCGTGGTGCACGAGGGTGACCCTGCCTCCCTCCTCGGCGGCTGCGAGGGCGGCTTCGATCCCCAGGATCCCACCGCCGAGCACCACGATGCGCTGCTGTGCGGCCAGGGCTGCGGACAGCGCGCGGGCATCGCCGAGGTCGCGGAGGAAACTCACGCCTGCCGGGAGGGCGCGGGTGGCGTCGATCCCGTCGAGGCGTGGCAGGACGGGGCGGGAGCCGGTGGCGAGCACCAGGCGGTCGTAGCCGATCACCTGCCCGTCCTCCAGCAGCACCCGCCGGAACGGCCGGTCGATCCGGGCCACGCGGGCGTCGAGGCGAACGTCCACACCGGCGGCCGAGAGGGCTGCCGGGTCCGCGAGGGTGATCGCGGCTTCCCGCGTGCGGCCGACGGCGACGTCCGCGACGAGCACGCGGTTGTACGCGGCGTCCCGTTCCTGGCCGATCACCGTCAGGGCCACGCGCCCGGCACGGACCAGGGGCTCGAGGTGCTCGACGAGCCGTGCGGCGACGGGCCCGAACCCCACGACGACGATGCGCTCCCTACCGTTCGCGGCTGTGCTGCTCATGCGATGGCCTCCAGTCGGCTGGTGAGGACGTGGTGGGTGGCGGCGTGCAGTGGCCTGACGCGGACGGGTGTGGTCTTGAACTCGGGCATGCCGGAGACCGGGTCCGTGGAGCTGCCGGTGAGGCGGTTGGCGCTTCCCGCGCCCGCGTAGTGGAAAGCGAGGAAGACGGTGTCCGGGCGGATGTCGGCCGTCAGGTCGGCGAGCGCGTGCGCCTCACCGTGCGCACTCGTGACGACGACGGCGTCGTCCTGCCGTACGCCGAGGTCCTGGGCCGTCGCGGGGTGGAGCTGCAGGCGTGCCGCCGGTTGCGCTGCGAGCAGCTCGGAGACGCGCCGCGTCTGCGCGCCGGACTGGTAGTGCTCGAGGAGCCGGCCCGTGGCCAGGAGCAGGGGTGCAGGGAAGCGGGCGGCGGCCGCGTCGGAGCGCGGGCCGACCGGCACCAGGACGGCGCGGCCGGTCGGGTGGCAGAAGGAATCGAGGAAGAGGCGGGGCGTTCCACCGGACCCGGGCGGATAGGGCCAGTACGCGGCCGCTCCGGCGTCGAGCACGCCGTAGTCCAGCCCCGAGTAGTCCGCGATGCCGCCGGCACTGGCGCGAGCGAGCTCGTCGAACATCGTCGACGGATCGTCGCTGAACAGGGACGGGGCCTCCAGCAGGCGGGCGAGTTCCTGCATGATCCACAGCTCGCTGCGGACGCCGGCGGGAGGGGTCACGGCCGCACGTCGGCGCAGGACACGGCCCTCCAGGCTGGTCACGGTGCCCTCCTCCTCGGCCCACTGCAGGACGGGCAGGACGACGTCGGCCATCGCGGCCGTCTCGGACAGGAAGAAGTCCGAGACGACGAGCAGGTCGAGGGAGCGCAGGCCGTCGATGACCCGTGGGGCGTTCGGCGCCGACACCGCGATGTTCGCTCCGTGCACGAAGAGGCACCGGACGCCGTCGGGTTCCCCGAGGGAGGCGAGGAGTTCGACGGCGGGCAGGCCGGGCCCCGGGATCGACGCCTCGGGTACTCCCCACACGGCGGCGACGTGTGCACGCGCCGCCGGGTCCGTGATCTTCCGGTACCCCGGCAGCTGGTCCGCCTTCTGCCCGTGCTCCCGGCCGCCCTGCCCGTTGCCCTGGCCCGTCAGCGTTCCGTAGCCGCTGTGCGCCGTGCCGGGCAGGCCGAGCAGGAGGGCGAGGTTGATCGCGGCGGTGGTGGTGTCGGTGCCGTCGGCGTGCTGCTCGATCCCCCTGCCGGTGAGGATGTAGGTGCCCGCACCGCCGTCCGCTCCGCTGCGGGAACCCTTCGCGAGGAGCCTCGCCGTGGCCCGGATCGTCGCGGCGGGCACCCCGGTGATGCCCTGCACGCGCTCGGGCCACCAGCGCGCGAGGCCCCGGGTGACGTCGTCGTACCCGTCCGTCCGGGACTCGAGGTAGCGCCGGTCCTCGAGGCCTTCGGCCACCACCACGTGGGCCAGGCCCAGGAGGAGCACGAGGTCCGTGCCCGGCGTGGGCTGCAGGTGGATGCCCCTGCCCTGCTCGGTCAGGCGGGCGGTGGCGGAGCGGCGCGGGTCGACGACGATCAGTCCGCCCGCTGCCTGCGCGCCGCGGAGGTGCTGGATGAACGGCGGCATGGTGTCCGCGGCGTTGGAGCCGAGGAGCAGGACCACGGAGGCGGCGTCGAGGTCCTCGAGGGGGAAGGGGAGGCCGCGGTCGACGCCGAAGGCGCGGTTGCCGGCGGCGGCAGCGGAGGACATGCAGAACCGGCCGTTGTAGTCGATGCGGGACGTGCGGAGGGCGAGGCGGGCGAACTTGCCGAGCGTGTAGGCCTTCTCGTTGGTCAGGCCCCCACCCCCGAAGACCGCGACGGCGTCCCGGCCGTGCTGGGCCTGGATGCTGCGGACCCGGTCTGCGACGAGGTGCAGGACGTCATCCCAGGCCGCCTCCCGGAGGACCCCTCCGGCGTCGCGCACCAGGGGGGCCCGAAGGCGGTCCGGATGGTCGAGCAGCTCGGCCGCGGACCAGCCCTTCCGGCACAGGCCGCCCCGGTTGGTGGGGAAGTCGCGGCCGGTGACCGTCGCGCCGTCGTGCCCGCCGCCCGGTGAGGCGGTCGGCGTGACGGTCATGGCGCACTGGAGGGCGCAGTAGGGGCAGTGGGTGTGCTGCCCGTCCCCGGCCTGCCGCATCGCTCAGACCTTGCCGAGCGTCGAGGAGGGGCGAAGGTAGCAGAACCAGGTGACGGCCAGCATCAGCGCGTACCCTCCGACGAAGCCGTAGAACGCGCCGTCGTAGCTGCCCGAGGCGCCCTTCGAGGCGTTGAGGACCTGGGGGATGAGGAACCCGCCGTAGGCGCCGACCGCCGAGATGAGCCCGAGGGCTGCCGCGGACTTGCGGGCGGTGCTGACGGATTCCCGCAACTCCACCGATCCGGCCGCCGCACCCCGCCGGGCGAAGATGACGGGGATCATGCGGTACGTGGCGCCGTTGCCGGCTCCGGCCGCGGCGAAGAGGACGAGGAAGAGTGCGAGGAAGAGCCAGAAGTTGGCCAGGGGAAGGGTCCAGACGACGGTGAGGGCGATCGACGCCATGACGGCGAAGGCGCACACCGTGATGAGCGCGCCGCCGAACCGATCGGCCAAGCGTCCGCCGAAGGGGCGGGCGAGGGAGCCGACGAGGGGGCCGAGGAAGGCCAGGCCCAGCGTGACCGGGCCCATGGAGATCTGGGAGAAGGCGGGGAAGGTGTCGGCGATCAGCTTCGGGAAGACGCCGGCGAAGCCGATGAACGAGCCGAAGGTGCCGATGTACAGCAGCGCCATGATCCACAGGTGCGGTTCCCGGACGGCCGCCAGGGACCCCGCGAAGTCGCTCCTGGCGCTGGACAGGTTGTCCATGTACTTCCAGGCCCCGAAGGCGGCGGCGAGGATCAGCGGCACCCAGATCCAGCCGGCGAGCGGCAGGTCCAGGGTCGCGGCGGCACCGAGCACGACGGCGATGGGGACCACGAGTTGTGCGACGGCCGCTCCGAGGTTGCCTCCCGCGGCGTTCAGGCCGAGTGCCCAGCCCTTCTCGCGGGCAGGGTAGAAGAAGGTGATGTTGGCCATCGAGCTGGCGAAGTTGCCGCCGCCGAAGCCGGCCAGTGCTGCGACCGCCAGCATCACGCCGAAGGGCGTCTCCGGGTCCGAGACGCAGAGGGCGAGCCCGACGGTCGGGATCAGCAGGAGGAGGGCCGAGATGATGGTCCAGTTCCGCCCGCCGAACCTCGGCACCATGAAGGTGTAGGGGATGCGCAGGGTCGCTCCGACGAGGGACGGCATCGAGATCAGCCAGAAGATCTGCGACGTCGAGAAGGTGAAGCCCGCAGCGGGCAGGTACACGACGACGATGGACCAGAGCTGCCACACCACGAATCCGAGGAACTCGCAGGCGATGGACCACTGGAGGTTGCGCTTGGCGATGGCCTTGCCGACGCTGTTCCACTGGGTGGTGTCCTCGGCGTCCCAGTCATCGATCCATCGACCGGGCCGGTGGTTCAGGGCGGGGGCGCTCGCGGTAGCCGTTGCGCTCGGGGTGGGGGATGCTGCTTCGTCGATGCTCACGGAAGTCCTCCAGGGGTGGTGTTCCTGCTTTCCCCCGACGCTAGTGAGCGTGCGTTTCCGGTCCTGGCGCGCCGCGTAAACGCTCCGTGTCGTTCACCTATCCGGGGCCGGGCCGCGTTGTGAGAACTCGGTCCGGCAAGTGAGCGGCCTGCTCCAGGACCCAGGAGCAGTCACGGCTCCGGACCTTTCTGAGATCGAGCGGCTCTACCACTTGAAAAGTAAGTATGCTTACTGTTATTGTCATGTGATGGGGATCACAACTAGAAGGAGTGAGTTCATGCGATCGATTGCAAAAGCCACTGCAGGAGCGACTCTCGCCGGAGCGCTGCTCTTCTCAGCGGGAGTCGCCCCGGCGTCTGCCGCCCGTCCGATCCAGATCCAGGATGGTCTCGTCAACGTTGCCGTCGGCGATGTCACCATTCTGGAGGACGTCAATATCGGTGTAGCCGCCCAGGTCGTGGCGCAGATCTGCGGCGTGAGCGTCGGCCCCGTGGCCGTCCTCGGCCAGGCCGTCGACCGGTCGGGCGATACCTCCACGGTCTGCACGGCAGATCTTGGTGAGATCAGATTGGAACAGAACTAACAGCACGAATCGATAAGGCTCCTCGAGAGGCGCATTGTCGAATATCCAGGAATTCTTGAGATTCCCGGATAGCACATGGGAAGAGGTAGTGAGCCCCTGGGTCCACTACCTCTTCTCATGTGTCCGGGTGCGATTTTCTTTCGCCCAGACGATGCCCGTAAGGATTCGCTGTGATCATCACGTGATCGGCACCAAAGAGGTTTCCGATCCGTCCGATCGACAAACGAACCCTGGTCTCTTCCGTGACCGACCGTCGAGTTCCTGGCCGACCTGGCCGACGTCGGCCCCGCATCCCCGAACCTGTCCTTCGGACTCCTAGTGTCCCGTGCGGGCGGTGAGGGACCGGTACTGCGGGTTGTCGGCGAGGAACGAGAATGCCATGGGGCACTGCGGAACGAGGCTCAGGCGCCGCTTGTGGGCGTTGAGCACCACGTGGCGCATAAGGGTTGCGTCGACGCCCTGGTCACGGAAGGCGGGCTGTTCCACGCCGTCACGGAGGATGATCTGCGCCCCGACCATCGTGTACTTCACGTAGGCGGCCATCGTGCCGTCGATGAACAACTCGAACCGGCAGTACAGGGGGTTGTCACGGAAGGTTTCCTTGGGCTGGTGCACGGAGCCACGTTCCATGGCCTGCTGTGCACGGTGCTCGAGTTCGTCGACGATCATCTCGTATCGGTCGGTGGCGCCGGCGGGCGGATAGGCGGTGTCCATCAGCTTGTAGGCCTGGTTCACCATGACGCGGAGTTGCCTGGTCGACAGGGCTGCCAGGTCCCCAGGAGAGAGATCCTCATGCAGCAGGGTGCTGTCACGCTCGGATCGGGCGGCCCGCATGCCGGGAACCTGGAGGCTGGTGGCCGATTCGGCCAGCGAAGCGACGTCACCCGTCGCGGCGGATGCAGTCGTGGGGACTGAGGCGGTAGGGACTGGGTGCAAGAGTTCTGTCATAGCCGTTCCTGTGTTCGTCAGAACCATGGCCTTTGTCTGGACCCCGGTGTCAGCACGAGACTATCGGTAAGACGCCCGAAAGCAAACTAAGTAGGCTTACAACTGCTGTGCGCCATCGGGCTGGCAGTCCTTGTCAGACCCAGATCTCGATCTGTACCTGCGCGGCGAGGCGCCGCAGGACCTGCACGTCCTCGTCGGTGAAAGGCCGCGGCTGGTCATCGATCAGGCAGAGGGTGCCGATACGCCAGCCGTCGGCCGTGCAGATGGGATGGCCTGCGTAGAAGCGGATTCTCGGACCGTCTGCGACAAGGGGATGGTCCCGCCACTCCGGGTGGGTGCCGGCATCCGGAATGACCAGCGTGCGATCGTGCTCGATGGTCTTCGCGCACAGTGCGATGCCCCGCGGGAGGTCTTGCCCGATGGGCCCGACGACGGACTTGATGACCTGGAAGTCCTCCGCGATCAGGGCGATGGAGGCTGAGCTGACACCGAAGTAATCCCTGGCCTGCCGGGTGATCCTGTCGAAGCGTTCCTCCGGCCCCGTCTCGAGCAATCCCGACTCGTACAGAGCATGGAGGCGCCGGAACTCGGCTTCGTCCGGGTCGGCATCGTCTGCCCCTCCGTCTGCGGCCTGGGTGGAATCCAGGGCATGGACGTCCGTGCTGTCGGTGGTACTGGTGCTGTGATCCCCGGCCGGCGGGGCGTTGAAGTCGTATTCGTCGGGGGAGAGTGCCAGCGTGCGGAGATAGTCGCCGTATCCGGAGAAGGACGCTGTGTCCTCGGTGCTGTAGTGGGCGCCGTCGGCCAGGGAGCCGGTGCTGTCGAGCAGTTCATTGATGGCCTGGGCGAGCAGGTCCCGCTGGGATGCCGGGAGCATGACCAGGCCGGTCAGGTACCCCTGGACCTCGAGCTCATCGGCATCGCCCGTGATGCCGAAGTAGGTCGTGAAGACATCGTCGAGACCCAGGCCGGCTGCCCGCACGGTCTGAATCGCACTCCACTGCTGCACATACTCATCGAGCACGTTGATTCCCTCACCGACTTGTCCGTGTGTCCCTTGCGCGATCCATCCGGATCCGCCCACCGACCAAGACTAGGCTCTTCACGCATTCCACTTCACCGGTCTCACGACCATGGGCATGGGGGTCGACACGAGCAGCCAAACCTGCAAGGGGTGTCGGGCTGACGTGCTGGAGTCAGAGCTGAGGCGGGGTACTGACTGGTGCAGTACCCCGCCTCAACCGGCAGTGGCAGCGAACCTGCTGCCCAGACGCCTGTCGTTGCTAGCGCGCGGTTCCGTCGGTGTCCGTGTCGATGCGCTCTTCGCGGACCTGCTCGTTGACGGTGTGCTGCTCCGTGACGGTCTCCTTGTCCAGGCGGACCCTCTCGACGGGAACAGCTTCCTTCTCGACCACGGGGCGCTCGGCGGAGAGGACCACTTCGTGTTCCTCCTCGCTGATCTCAGGGCCGGCCAGGGCCTCGCCCCGGTTCGCGTCCGTGATCGGCTCCCGCTCCACGCGGACTTCTTCGTGACTGACCGGGACCGTGGTGCTGACGTTCTCCGTCACCACGTGCTTGCGAAGCCGTGCGCGCCCGGTCTCCCGGGTCTCGGTGCCGACGCGCAGCTCTTCCTTCGAACGCGTCATCGCCTCGTCCGTGGTCGGACCCGAGGTGTCATGACCGACAGCACCACGCGTACCGGTCGTCGTACCGGCAGCCGTATCCGTCGTGGTGCCGGTGGTCGTGCCGGTCCCGGTGCTGGTGCCGTGGAGGCTGTAGTGGCGGTAGAGCTCTTCTTCCTCGGCGGGGCTCAGGTGCCCGTCGCGCTCCACCGACGGTGCCGCCTTGACCAGGGACTTGTCATAGGGAACCCGGAGGTCGTTGCCGTCGATCGTTGCTTCCTGGAGGGGGACGAAGGTCTCCTTCGTCCCGAAGAGTCCGGTGTTGACGGTGACCCAGCTCGGGTTGCCCGTGGTGTCGTCCACGTAGAGCTCGCCGATGGAGCCGAGCTTCTCGCCGTCGGTGGTGTAGACCGTTCCCTTGCCCGTTGTGAGCTGGTCGAGGTTGTCATTGCTGATCATGAGTGCTCCTTACCGTTGCTGAACATCTACGAACTGAACCGTTGAAGGCATCTGGCAACTGTAGGCAAGACCGGAACATATGACAAGCCCCCTTACTATTAGGGCGTGTAACGGTCCTCGCGTTTGCCTCCGGTGTGAGGAGGCCCCCGTGCGACCGATCAGTACGACGGCGCTGGAGGCAGCCCGAAGTGCTCCTCGAGTGTCTGCGTCCCGGCCGCCTTCATCGCGAGGGACACGTCCCTGCCCACATAGCGGAAGTGCCAGGACTCGGCCGAGAACCCGGTGGTCTCATGGAAACCCAGGGGATAGCGGAGGATGAACCCGAACTCCGCGGCGTTCGCGGCCGCCCACTGCGCGGCGGGAGTGTCGCGGAAGCACAGCACCAGTGTGCAGGCGCCGTCGGACTGGCCGATATCGAATGCCAGTCCCGTCTGGTGCTCCGAGTAGCCCGGGCGCGCCGACACCGTGTCCGCGCCTGCCGGATCGCCGTACTGGCCCACCCAGTAGGCGTAGGTCGATTCCTGGCTCGCATACGAGCGGTACCCGCTGACGAGGACGAGCCCGACGCCGTCGCCCTCCGCCGCGGCGAACATCTCCTCCACCGCTGCGGCCGTGTCGGGGCGCAGGAGCGCGTTCTCGGCGGCCGTCGCCACCGCGGGCAGGCGCAGCTCGGCGGGCGCGTAGTCCAGCGGTGTGAGCGGGCGGCGCTTGTTCACGACGACGCCCACGGCGCCGGGATCGGCATGCGGATCGCCGGCCGGAGGCGCCTGCGGACCGGCGGCCGCACCCTCGCCCGTGACGGCGGGACCGGGTTCGCGCTGGGCCGGCGCCGGAAGACTGCCGGCGGGGGCCGGGAGGTCAGCGGCGGGCGGGGCCGGTTCCGATGCCGGCGCCGATCCCGGTTCCGACGACGGCACTGATCCCGGTTCCGACGACGGCGCGACGGCCGTTCCCGTGTCCACGCCGGCCGTCGGCTCCGGTGCTGAACACGCCGGCAGCGACAGCGCCAGGAGGACGATCACCGCCGGCAGGACGCGCACCCTCAGGTCTTCCGGAGGAGCATGCGGCGGATGGAGTGGTCCGCGTCCTTCGTGAGGACGAGCTGCGCCCGGCCGCGCGTCGGCAGCACGTTCGCCACGAGGTTGGGTTCGTTGATGCGCTCCCAGATCCCCTTCGCCGTCTGGCGCGCCTCCTCGTCGGTCAGGTTCGCGTACCGGTGGAAGTAGGACTCCGGGTCCGCGAACGCACCGGACCGGAGGGACTGGAAGCGCTGGATGTACCACTGCTCGATGTGCGCGGTCTTCGCGTCCACGTAGATGGAGAAGTCGAAGAAATCGCTCAGCGCCAGGCCCGTGATGCCGTCCGGCCGTGGCCGGGCGGGGGCGAGCACGTTGAGCCCTTCGACGATCAGCACGTCGGGCCGCCGCACCACGACCTCGCGCCCGGGCACGATGTCGTACGTCAGGTGCGAGTACGAGGGTGCGCGCACCTCCGCCGCTCCGCTCTTGACCTCGCTGACGAAGCGGAGCAGGCGGCGGCGGTCGTAGGACTCCGGGAATCCCTTGCGCTGCATGAGGCCGCGCCGCTCGAGTTCGGCGTTCGGATACAGGAAACCGTCCGTGGTGATGAGTTCGACGTCCGGGGTGTCCGGCCAGCGCCGCAGGAGCTCCCGCAGCACCCTCGCCGTGGTCGACTTGCCCACCGCCACCGAACCGGCGACGCCGATCACGAAGGGGGTCCTGGTGGTCGTCTCGCCGAGGAACGTGTTGGTGGCCGCGTGCAGCCGCCCGGCAGCGGCCGTGTAGAGGGTCAGCAGGCGGGAGAGGGGAAGGTAGACCTCCCGCACCTCGTCGAGGTTCAGTGCGTCCCCGAGGCCGCGCAGGCGCTGCACGTCCTCGACGTTGAGGGGGCTCTCGATCTCGTTGGACAGGCGGGACCACATCTGGCGGTCCAGTTCTACGAAGGGGGTGAAATTCTCGGCACTCGTGGCCTGTTGCGTGCCCGTGCTTCTGTCACTCACCCGTCGATTCTGCCCGGTGCCCTGCGCATTAACCAATCCAGCCACCGGTAGGCTAGGTGACATGTGTGGAATTGTGGGATATGTAGGCCGGGACCACGGCCAGGGTTCATCGGTGCTCGACTCCGTCGCTCCGGCATTCGACCAGGAGGCGCCCGAGGCGCAGCACGGGGCGCTCGACGTCGTGATGGAGGGCCTCCGGCGCCTCGAATACCGCGGCTACGACTCCGCGGGTGTCGCGGTGATCACGCCGGCAGGCATCGAGTCGCGCAAGAAGGCCGGAAAGCTGACGAACCTCGTCGACGAACTGGCGGCGGATCCGCTGCCGCGGTCGCTCACCGGGATCGGGCACACGCGCTGGGCGACCCATGGCGGACCCACCGACCAGAACGCGCACCCGCACCTCGCCGACGGCGGCAGGCTCGCGCTGATCCACAACGGCATCATCGAGAACTACGCCGAGCTCAAGGCCGAACTCACGGGTGAAGGGCTGACCTTCCTCTCGGACACCGACACCGAGGTGGCCGCCGGACTCGTGGGGTCCATCTACCGTGGGCTCGTCGAGAGCGGAGCGGAGGGTGACCTCCTGACCCTCGCCCTGCAGCAGGCGTGCCAGCGACTCGAGGGCGCCTTCACCCTCCTCGCCATCCACGAGGACCAGCCCGGCGTCGTCGCGGCGGGCCGTCGCAACTCGCCGCTCGTCGTCGGCCTCGGCGACGGTGAGAACTTCCTCGGTTCGGACGTCTCGGGCTTCATCGACTTCACGCGCCGCGCCGTCGAGCTCGGCCAGGACCAGATCGTCACCATCACGCCCGAGGACGTCACCATCACCGACTTCTTCGGAGCTCCCGCCGAGGGCAAGGAGTTCCACGTCAGCTGGGACGCCGCAGCCGCCGAGAAGGGTGGCTTCGATTCCTTCATGGAGAAGGAGATCCACGACCAGCCGCTCGCCGTCGGGCAGACCCTGCTCGGACGGTCCGACGTCTCGGGCAACCTCGTGCTCGACGAGCTGAGGATCGACGAGTCGATCCTGCGCTCGGTCGACAAGATCGTGGTGCTCGCGTGCGGCACGTCGGCGTATGCCGGCCAGGTGGCCAAGTACGCGATCGAGCACTGGTGCCGCATCCCCACCGAGGTCGAGCTGTCCCACGAGTTCCGCTACCGCGACCCGATCGTGAACGAGAAGACCCTCGTGGTCGCCATCTCGCAGTCCGGCGAGACCATGGACACGCTCATGGCCGTCCGGTACGCCCGGGAGCAGGGCGCCAAGGTCGTGGCGATCTGCAACACCAACGGTTCGACGATCCCCCGCGAGTCCGACGCCGTGCTGTACACCCACGCCGGCCCGGAGATCGCCGTCGCCTCGACGAAGGCCTTCCTCGCCCAGATCACCGCCGCCTACCTGCTCGGCCTGTACCTCGCCCAGCTGCGGGGCAACAAGTACCGCGACGAGATCGCCGACGTGCTGGCGGACCTCTCGGAGATCCCCGCGAAGATCCAGGCCATCCTCGACGACGCCGACAAGATGAAGCAGCTCGGCGTGGACATGGTCAACGCCAAGTCCGTGCTCTTCCTCGGCCGCCACGTGGGGTTCCCCGTGGCCATGGAGGGCGCGCTCAAGCTCAAGGAACTGGCCTACATCCACGCCGAGGGCTTCGCCGCGGGCGAGCTGAAGCACGGGCCCATCGCACTGATCGAGGAGGGCCAGCCCGTGGTGGTGGTCATGCCGTCCCCGAAGTCGCGGGATTCGCTGCACCCCAAGGTCGTGTCCAACGTCCAGGAGATCCGCGCTCGCGGCGCCGTGACCATCGTCATCGCCGAGGAGGGCGACACCTCGGTCGAGGCCTACTCGGAGCACGTGTTCTACGTGCCGGCGTCGCCCACGCTCCTTGCTCCGCTGCTGACGACCGTCCCGCTGCAGATCTTCGCCCTCGCCCTCGCCAGCGCGAAGGGCTACGACGTGGACCAGCCGCGCAACCTCGCGAAGTCGGTCACGGTTGAGTAGTTCCACCCCGGTACCGCCACGGGTCGTCGTGGCGGTACCCCGAGGGGTGTCCGCATGATCGTGGGCATCGGGGTCGACGTCGTCGACATCGAGCGCTTCCGGCAGCAGCTCGAGCGGACCCCCGCCCTCGTCCAGCGGCTCTTCGTGCCGTCCGAACGCGAGCTCAACACCCGCTCCCTCGCTGCGCGCTTCGCCGCGAAGGAGGCCGTGGCCAAGGCCCTCGGTGCTCCTGGCGGCATGAACTGGCAGCACTGCACCATCGCGGTGGACGAGGCCGGTGCGCCGTCCGTGGTGGTCGACGGGACCGTGGCGGCTGCCGCCCGCGCCCGCGGCGTCGAGACGTGGCACCTCTCGATCAGCCACGACGGCGGCCTTGCCACGGCGATGGTCGTAGCGGAAGGCCGTGCCCCGTCCCGGGGCAGATAGTAACCGTACTGATTATCGGCCGGCTTACCGCTAAGCTCGACCATATGCTCCAAGCATTTTCCGGGGGTGACGTCCGCGCTGCGGAGGCACCCCTCATCGACGCCGGCCAGGGGAACGCCCTCATGCAGAAGGCTGCCCACGGGCTGTTCGGCGTCGCCCTCGGCCTGCTGCGGGGCGCCGGGCGGGGGACCTACGGGGCCACCGCCGTCGTCCTGGCCGGGAGCGGCAACAACGGCGCGGACGCCCTGTATGCGGGGGAGAGGCTCCTGCGCAGGGGCGTCGGCGTGACCGCGATCCTCACCTCGGAGCGCGTGCACGCCGCCTCGCTCCAGGCCTTCACCGGAGCCGGCGGCACGACGGTCCGGCTCGATGACGCCGACACCGCGGACCTCGCAGAGCACGCGGCGGCTGCCGACATCCTCATCGACGGCATTCTCGGTACCGGTGCGAGCGGGGGCCTCCGCGGTGCGTCCGCGGCTTTCGCCGAGGCGTTCGACCGCGCAGCCGGGCCGCGCGGCCGGCGCTCCACGATCGTCGTCGCCTGCGACCTGCCGAGCGGGATCGGCGTCGACTCGGGCCTCGTCGACGGACCGGTCCTGTCCGCGGACGCCACCGTGACCTTCGGGGCGGCCAAGCCCGGCCTGCTCCTCGGCGATGGCGCCGTGGCCGCCGGAGAGCTGAACATCGTCGACATCGGCCTCGACTTCTCCTCCTTCACCCCTGCTGCGCAGAGCCTGCTCGACGCCGACGCCGCGGCCCTCCTGCGCGTCCCCGGTCCCCGGGACCACAAGTACTCGCGCGGGGTCCTCGGCGTCGCCGCGGGATCAGCCCGCTACCCGGGAGCGGCCGCACTCGCCGTCGGTGCTGCTCTCGCGACCGGCGTCGGCATGGTCCGCTACCTCGGGCCCGCCGCAGTCGCAGGCCTGGTCCACCAGCGGAACCCCGAAGCGGTGGCCTCCACCGGTTCGATCGCGGAGGAGCGATCGCAGGCGTGGCTCGTCGGTCCGGGCGCCGTGGACGACGACGACCAGCGCCGGCGTGCCGAGGACGCGATGCGCTCCGGCCTGCCCGTCGTCGTCGACGCCGGTGCCCTCGCCCAGGTGCCGGAGCGCGTGGGTCCGCAGGTCATCCTCACGCCCCACGCCGGCGAGTTGCGCCAGCTCCTGGCCGGGCGCGGCGTGGACGCCGAGCGTTCCGCGATCGAGGCCGAACCCGCGCATTTCGCGCTGCGGGCCGCCGAGACCACCGGCGCCACGGTGCTCCTCAAGGGGTTCACGACCGTCGTCGCGGCACCCTCCGGTACCCTGTTCGTCCAGGCCGACGCGACGCCGTGGCTCGCCACCGCCGGTTCCGGGGACACGCTCTCCGGGATCGTCGGGGCCCTCGCTGCAACCCTTGCCGGTGATGACGGCGCGGCTGGCCGGATCGGCGTCGCGCAGGAGGATCTCTGGGCCGCGATCGCGGCGGCCGGGGCACTGATCCACGGCAGGGCGGGGCAGCGTGCCGCGCTGCGCGGCCCGGTGGTGGTCTCGGACCTGCCCGCCGACATCGGAGCGATTGTCGCGGACCTCCTCGAGGAGCGTCGCCTAACGATGTGAGCGCCCTGATTTACCTGACCGACAGATGAATGCGCTATGTATGGAGCAAGCCTGGGGGCACACGGCCCCCGAAGCCTGCGAGTACCACCGCGGACGCCCTGTAAGGCGCCCGCGGCAGAAAAACACCAAGGAGAACTCATGGAACTATGGCCCGGCGATGCGTATCCCCTGGGAGCAACCTACGACGGCACGGGGACGAACTTCGCGCTCTACAGCGAGGTCGCGGATCTCGTCGTCCTCTGCCTCTTCGACGAGGACGGCACGGAGACCTGCGTCGAGCTCAAGGAGGTCGACGGCTATGTCTGGCACGGCTACCTGCCGCAGGTGAGCCCCGGACAGAAGTACGGCTACAGGGTCCACGGCCCGAACAACCCCGCCGAGGGACACCGCTGCAACCCGAACAAGCTCCTCCTGGACCCCTACGCGAAAGCGATCTCAGGGGACCTCGACTGGGACCAGGCGCTGTTCGGCTACAACTTCGGCGACGAGAACTCCGTCAACAACGAGGACTCCGCGGCGCACATGATGCTCGGCGTCGTCGTGAACCCGTTCTTCAACTGGGACGGCGACCGCATGCCGCGTACGCCCTACCACCAGTCCGTGATCTACGAGGCCCACGTGAAGGGCCTCACCCAGCTGCACCCGGACATCCCCGAGGAGCAGCGCGGGACCTATGCCGGTATCGCGCACCCCTCCGTCATCGCGCACCTGCAGAAGCTCGGCGTCACCGCCATCGAGCTGATGCCGGTACACCAGTTCGTCAATGACAGCACGCTGCAGGAGAAGGGCCTCTCGAACTACTGGGGCTACAACACCATCGGCTTCTTCGCGCCGCACAACAAGTACAACTCCTCCGGGGACCAGGGCGAGCAGGTCCAGGAGTTCAAGGCCATGGTGCGCGAGCTCCACCTCGCGGGCATCGAGGTCATCCTCGACGTCGTCTACAACCACACGGCCGAGGGCAACCACATGGGCCCCACCATCTCGATGCGCGGCATCGACAACGCGTCCTACTACCGCCTGGTGGAGGACGACAAGCAGTACTACATGGACACCACGGGCACGGGCAACTCGCTCAACGTCGGCAACCCGCACTCCCTGCAGCTGCTCATGGACTCGCTGCGCTACTGGGTCACCGAGATGCACGTGGACGGCTTCCGCTTCGACCTCGCCTCCGCCCTCGCCCGCGAGTTCTACGAGGTGGACCGACTCTCGGCCTTCTTCGAACTCGTGCAGCAGGACCCCGTGGTCTCGCAGGTCAAGCTCATCGCGGAGCCGTGGGACGTCGGTCCCGGCGGGTACCAGGTGGGCAACTTCCCGCCGCAGTGGACGGAGTGGAACGGCAAGTACCGCGACACGGTCCGCGACTTCTGGCGCGGGGAGCCCTCCAGCATCGGCGAGTTCGCCTCGCGCCTCACCGGATCCGCGGACCTCTACGAGCACTCGATGCGCCGTCCCGTCGCGTCCATCAACTTCGTCACGGCCCATGACGGCTTCACGCTGCGCGACCTCGTGTCCTACAACGAGAAGCACAACGAGGCCAACGGCGAGGACAACAACGACGGCGAATCGCACAACCGTTCCTGGAACGGCGGCGTCGAGGGACCGACGGACGATCCCGAGGTGCTCGCCATCCGCGTGCGGCAGCAGCGCAACTTCATCGCGACCCTCCTGCTCTCGCAGGGCGTCCCGATGCTGCTCCACGGCGACGAACTGGGCCGGACGCAGGAGGGCAACAACAACACCTACTGCCAGGACTCCGAACTCAGCTGGGTGCACTGGGACAAGATGGACCAGCCGCTGCTCGAATTCACCGCAGCAGTCAACCGCCTGCGGTCCGAGCACCCGACGTTCCGCCGTCGCCGGTTCTTCGACGGGCGCCCCGTGCGCCGCGGCGAGGGCGAGGCGCTTCCGGACATCGTATGGCTCGACACGTCCGGCGAGCTCATGGCGCCCGAGGACTGGGACAGCGGCTTCGGCCGTTCGATCGGGGTCTTCCTCAACGGCCAGGGCATCCAGGGCCGCGACGCGCGCGGGCAGCGGA
Organism: Arthrobacter sp. NPDC092385; assembly: GCF_044755105.1. Lineage (NCBI taxonomy): Bacteria > Bacillati > Actinomycetota > Actinomycetes > Micrococcales > Micrococcaceae > Arthrobacter > Arthrobacter sp. NPDC092385. The sequence continues at coordinate 289,593 of NZ_JBIVQL010000002.1, read as the reverse complement.
TCGTCGACGCCAACTTCCTGCTGTACTTCAACGCCCATGACGAGGCCGTGGACTTCACGATCCCCTCGGATGAATACGGGACGTCGTGGGACGAGGTGATCGACACCGCCGGCAAGTACGCGGACAGTGAAGCGATCCCCGCCGGCAAGACCATCTCCATCGAGGGCAAGTCCATGGTGGTCCTCCGGGCCCACTCCGAGGTCGAGGATCTCGACCACTCGGTCGCGGCGTCCCTGGCCATCCTCGCCAATGAGGTCACGGCCAAGACCGGCACCCCCTAGCACCACCCCTCGCCAGGCACACCCACCCCACCGTCCCAGGAGGACCTCCACGTGTTGACACCGAAATCGACCTACCGGCTGCAGATCCGGAGCGAGTTCGACCTGCATCGAGCCGCGGCCCTGGTGCCGTACCTGCACGACCTCGGGGTGGACTGGGTGTACCTGTCGCCGATCCTGACGGCGGAGAAGGGGTCCGGCCACGGCTATGACGTGACCGACCCCACCGCCGTCGACCCCGACCGCGGTGGTCCCGGCGGCCTCGCTGCCCTCAGCGAGGCCGCCCGGGCGGCGGGGATGGGCGTGCTCGTCGATATCGTCCCCAACCACATGGGCATCGAGACCCCTGCCGACAACGCGTGGTGGTGGCAGCTCCTGAAGGAGGGCCGCTCATCGCGGATGGCGGAGGCGTTCGACGTCGACTGGGATGCCAACGGCGGGCGCATCCGCGTGCCCGTCCTGGGCGACGGTGACGGGGAGCTCGACCAGCTGAAGATCGTCGACGGCGAGCTGTACTACTACGACAACCGGTACCCGATCGCCGAGGGCACGGCCCACCCCGGCGACACCGGCGCCGAGGTCCACGCGCGCCAGCACTACGAACTCGTGAACTGGCGCCGCGCGGACAGCGAACTGAACTACCGGCGATTCTTCGGCGTCAACACCCTCGCGGGCCTCCGCGTCGAGGTGCCGTGGGTGTTCCAGGAGAGCCACAGCGAGGTGAAGCGGTGGTTCGACGAGGGCCTCGTGGACGGCCTCCGGATCGACCACCCCGACGGGCTCGCGGACCCCAAGGGCTACCTCGAGGACCTCCGCGCGCTGACCGGCGGAGCCTATGTGCTCGTGGAGAAGATCCTCGAGCCGGGGGAGAAGCTCCCGCAGGACTGGGCCACCGAGGGGACCACCGGGTACGACGCGCTCGCCGACATCGACCGGCTCTTCACGGATCCCTCGGGCGAGCACGCGCTGACGGAGTCCGTGCCGGTGGACACCTTCCACGAGATGATCCACGGCACCAAGCGCGGTATCGCCGACGGCATCCTGCGTTCCGAGGTGCTGCGGCTCGCGCGGCTCGTCCCCTCCGACGCCGGGCTCGCCCCGGAGGCCGCCGCGGACGCGATCGCCGAACTGCTCACGTGCTTCCCCGTCTACCGCAGCTACCTCCCGGGCGGCGCCGAGTACCTGGCCGAGGCGGTGCGGGACGCGCAGGTCCGGCGGCCCGACCTCGCAGACACCATCACCGCGCTCCACCCGCTCCTGAACCCGTTCCTCGAGGGCTCCGGAGAACTCACCGAACTCGCGGTGCGCTTCCAGCAGACCTCCGGCATGGTCATGGCCAAGGGCGTCGAGGACACGGCGTTCTACCGGTACTCGCGGCTCGTCTCGCTCAACGAGGTGGGCGCCGATCCGGGCATCTTCTCGCTCGATCCGCTGGAACTCCACCGCCGGCTGCTCGAGCGCGAGACGGACAGTCCCCTGGCCATGACGACGCTCAGCACGCACGACACCAAGCGCAGCGAGGACACCCGCGCCCGCATCTCCGTGCTGTCCGAACTGCCCGACGTCTGGACCGACGTGCTCTCGGGGCTCGAGGACCTCGCGCCCATCGGCGACCCGACCTTCGCGCCGCTCCTCTGGCAGTCCCTGATCGGGGCATGGCCGCTGACCCGCGAGCGCGCCCACGCGTACGCCGAGAAGGCCTCACGCGAGGCTGATCTCAGCACGCACTGGACGGCACCGGACGAGGAGTTCGAGCGGGGCATGCACGCCGCCGTCGACGCGGCGTTCGACGACACCTCGGTCAACGCCGTTCTCGAAGGCCTCGTCGAGCGGATCCAGCAGGCGGGCTGGTCGAACTCCATCGGGTTGAAGCTGCTGCAGCTGACCATGCCCGGCGTACCGGACGTCTACCAGGGGACGGAGTTCTGGGACACGTCCCTCGTGGACCCGGACAACCGCCGGGACGTCGACTACGACGCCCGCCGGCAGGTGCTGACCGACCTCAACTTCGGTGCGCTGCCCCAGCTCGGCGCCGACGCGCACGCGAAGCTGCTCGTGGTGAGCCGCGCCCTCAAGCTGCGGCGCGACCGCCCGGAGCTGTTCACCGGGTACACCGCCGTCCCGTCCTCCGGCGAGGCCGCGGACCACGTCTTCGGGTTCGACCGCGGGGGAGCCATCACCCTCATCACGCGGCTGCCCTACGGACTCGCGCAGCGCGGGGGCTGGGGGGAGACCACCCTCGAGCTACCCCCGGGAAGCTACACCTGCGCCCTCACCGGCGCAGTGGTCTCCGGCGGGACCGTCCGCGCGGCCGACATCTTCTCCACCTTCCCCGCAGCCCTACTGGTCCAGGAGGACGCCTCATGAGTTCCACCTTCGATGTCTGGGCGCCCCGCGCCGAGTCCCTCACCCTCGTGGCCGACGGCACCGAGTACCCCATGACGCAGGGCGACGGCGGCTGGTGGCACCCCGCGGACGCCCCGACCATCACCGGCGACGTCTCCTACGGCTACCTCGTGGACGGCTCCGACACCCCCGTCCCGGATCCCCGTTCACGGCGCCAGCCCGAAGGCGTCCACAAGCTGTCGCGCACCTTCGACCCCTCCGCCCACGAGTGGCAGGACGGGTCCTGGCAGTCGCCGGGCCTGAACGGCGGGGTCATCTACGAGATGCACCTCGGCACCTTCACCCCCGAGGGGACGCTCGACGCCGCGATCGGCAAGCTCGACCACCTCGTGGACCTGGGCGTGCAGTACGTGGAGCTCCTGCCGGTCAACGCCTTCAACGGCACCCACAACTGGGGTTACGACGGCGTCCTCTGGTACGCCGTCCAGGAGACCTACGGCGGTCCCGCCGCATACCAGCGCTTCGTCGATGCCGCGCACCAGAAGGGGCTCGGCGTCATCCAGGACGTCGTCCACAACCACCTGGGCCCCAGCGGGAACTACCTCGGACTCTTCGGCCCGTACCTCACCGAAGGGATGTCCAACACCTGGGGAGACTCGCTGAACCTCGACGGTCCGCAGTCCGACGAGGTGCGGAACTACGTGATCGAGAACCTGCTCATGTGGTTCACGGACTACCACGTGGACGGGCTCCGCCTCGACGCCGTCCACGCGCTGCACGACGAACGCGCCGTGCACATCCTCGAGGAATTCGGCGCGCGCACCGACGAGTGCGCGGCGGAGCTCGGCAAGCCGCTCTTCCTCATCGCGGAATCGGACCTCAACAATCCGCGCCTGATCCAGGGCCGCGACGTCGGAGGGTACGGGCTCGCGGGTCAGTGGAGCGACGACTTCCACCACGCGGTACACGTCAACCTGACGGGCGAGACCGAGGGGTACTACCTCGACTTCAACTCGGTCGGCGCCCTTGCGAAGGTCCTCGAGAAGGGTTTCTTCCACAACGGCACCTACTCGTCGTTCCGTGAGCGCCACCACGGCCGCGAGATCGACGCGTCCCGCGTCACGCCGCTGCAGCTCGTCGTCGCCACCCAGAACCACGACCAGATCGGCAACAGGGCCGCCGGTGACCGCATCAGCGCCACCCTGAACCCGGCGCAGCTCGCGCAGGCCGCCGTCCTGAACATCCTCGGCCCCTTCACCCCGATGCTCTTCATGGGGGAGGAGTACGGAGCGTCCACGCCGTGGCCGTTCTTCACGTCCCACCCCGAGCCCGAACTCGGCAAGGCCACGGCCGAGGGGCGGCTCAGGGAGTTCGAGCGCATGGGCTGGCGGCCCGAGGACGTCCCCAACCCGCAGGACCCCGCGACCTTCGCCTCGGCCAAGCTGGACTGGGCGGAAGTGGAGCAGGGGCACCACGCCGACCTGCTGTCGACCTACCGGGAGATCATCCGGCTGCGCCGCTCCCGGCCCGAACTGCGCGACGCCGACTTCGGCAGCATCGCGGTCGACTTCGACGAGGAGGACCGCTGGATCGTCCTGCACCGCGGCAGCACCGCCGTCATCCTCAACCTCGGTGACGCGATGGTGACCGTGCCGGTGCGCGGTGCCGATGCGGAGGTCCTGCTGTCCACGGTCGACGGCGTCGGCCTGCTCGCCGACACGGTGCAGCTGCCTCCCCACGCGTCGCTCGTCCTCAGCCTGGCCTGAGGTTGGGTCAGGACTCTCCAAGGGTTCCGGCAGGACGAGGCCCGGGAGGGTCGAACCGTCGGAGCGCTCCGCCATACTGGGCTGAAAGTCCTTTCCGCGGGAAGGCCGCGTCCCGTCACCTGACGGGACGCGGGGAGCCCGAGGCGGCAGGAACACCATGACCCTGGACATCACGACACTGCGGGTGGCCTTCGGCGCCCTCGCCGTCACCCTCTTCGTGCTGTTCTACACGGTGTCGTTCCGCCACACCCGCTCCGCCTACAGCGCCTGGTGGTGCGTGGCCATCGCCTGTTTCTGCACCGGGTCCTCCGGCTACCTGCTGGACGGCACAGCCCACCAGGTCTGGGCCAATCCCCTCGCGAACACCCTGCTGGTCATGGGCACGGCGAGTGTCTGGGCGAGCGCCCGGACCCTTCGGACGAGCAGGCCCGCGTGGCTGCAGCTGTCGGCGGCACCGCTGCTGACGCTGCTGGCGTCGGCCCTGGACAACCCCGCCACGAACACGTGGTCCGGGGGCCCGGTGTTCCTCGGCATGATGTCCCTGACCATCGGCCTCGCGTCCTGGGAACTGTGGCGCCTGCCGAGCAGCTACAGCAGGGTGCAGGCTCCCCTCGCCGTCGCCTCCGCCCTGCTCTCGGTCCTCTACCTGGCGCGGTGCCTCGTGTTCGTCGCGGTCGGGCAGGAGGGCTACGTGTTCGCCACGTTCTTCGGCTCCGGCATCACCACCCTGATCAGCATGCTCCTGCTCGTCGTCGTGTCCTTCAGCGCGGCCGCGCTGAGTGCCGAGCAGATCGCCACCGATCTCCGCGCCCGCGCGGACCGGGACGCGCTGACCGGCCTGCTCAACCGCTCCGGCTTCCTCGACCTGGCCACCGTGCAGGCGGACCGCCTTGCCCGCACCAACCGTCCCGGAACGGTCATCCTCGCGGACCTCGACTTCTTCAAGAGCGTCAACGACACCCACGGCCATGCCGCGGGCGATACCGTCCTGAAGGCGTTCGCCGACGCCTGCGCGGAGACCGTCCGGTCCACGGACCTGGTGGGCCGCTACGGCGGCGAGGAATTCATCTTCCTGCTCCCCGGCGCGTCGGTGTCGAGGAGCGAGGACATCACCCGGGACGTGAGCATGGCACTGCGTGGCAACTCGACTCCGGGCGGCTTCGAGATGCCCACCGTGAGCTACGGCATCGCTGCGATCGAGGTGTCGGACTACGATCTCCCGGCGGCGATCGCGGCCGCGGACCAGGCCCTCTATGCGGCCAAGGCCAGCGGCCGGGACATGTCGGTGCGCGCCATTCGGCCCGCGGGCAAGGGCCCAGGCTCCTCGGCCGAACCGCCGCAGGGTCCCCTGCGCGTGCTGGAGGAGTGAACGCTGCGTCACGGCCGCGGAAGCCGATGCCTGCTCCCCTAGGATGAGGGAATGACCTTTGACCCTGCTGATGACCGCTACGACTCGATGCCGTACCGCCGCGTGGGCAGGAGCGGGTTGCAGCTGCCCGCCGTCTCCCTCGGCCTGTGGCACAACTTCGGGGACGACAAGTCCTTCGATGTGCAGCGGGACATCCTCCGCCGGGCCTTCGACCTCGGGGTCACGCACTTCGATCTCGCGAACAACTACGGTCCGCCCGCGGGCAGTGCCGAGACGAACTTCGGGCGGCACCTGAAGGACGATTTCCGGCCGTTCCGGGACGAACTGGTGATCTCGACGAAGGCCGGGTATGGCATGTGGCCGGGCCCGTACGGGGAGTGGGGGTCGCGGAAGTACCTGCTGGCGAGCCTTGACCAGTCGCTGGAGCGCATGGGCCTGGACTATGTGGACATCTTCTACAGCCACCGCCCGGACCCGGAGACCCCGCTCGAGGAGACCATGGGGGCCCTCGATACGGCGGTCCGGTCGGGGCGGGCGCTCTACGCCGGGATCTCGTCCTACTCGCCGGAGCGGACGGTGGAGGCGGCGGCGATCCTGGCGGATCTGGGCACGCCGCTGCTGATCCACCAGCCGTCGTATTCGATGCTGAACCGGTGGACGGAGAACGGGGAGCCGAACCTGTACGAGGCGTTGGAGGCGGTGGGTGCGGGATCCATCGCGTTCTCGCCGCTCGCGCAGGGGCTGCTGACCCGCAAGTACCTCCACGGCATCCCGGAGGATTCACGCGCGGCGGCGGACAAGTCCCTGGATGCGGGTCAGTTGAACGAGGAGAACCTGCGGCGGATCCGGGGCCTGCACGCGATCGCGGAGGGCCGGGGGCAGAGCCTGGCGCAGCTGGCGATCGCGTGGGTGTTGCGGGATCAGGTGAAGGGGACGCCGGTGACGTCGGCGCTGATCGGTGCCTCGAGTGTGGGTCAGCTCGAGGACAGCGTGGCGGCCGTGCGGAACCTGTCCTTCACGTCCGGGGAGCTGCACGCCATCGACGAGTTCGCCGTCGAATCCGACATCAACCTCTGGGCCGCAGCCCTCGAGGCCTGATGCTGCAGTTCCGGCCGGCGGCTCCCGGGGACTGGCCCGCCATCTGGAGCATCATGGAACCCGTGGCCCGGGCAGGGGAGACCTACTGCTGGGACACCTCGATGGACGAGGAGGCCGGGCGGCTCGAATGGCTCCCCGGAGCGGCGGGCACCGACCCGACCCTCGCCGTCTTCGTGGCGGTGGACGAGGGGACCGGGCGCGTGGTGGGCACGGCGCAACTGCACGCCAACCGGGGCGGGAACGGCTCCCACGTCTCCAATGCGTCCTTCCTCGTGGCAGCCGACGCCGGCGGCCGGGGTGTCGGAAGGGCCCTCGCAGGGCACGTGCTGGAGGAGGCCCGATCGGCGGGCTATACGGCGATGCAGTTCAACGCGGTCGTCGAGACCAATACCCGCGCCGTCGCGCTCTGGACCTCCCTCGGCTTCACGATCGTGGGGACCGTACCCGGCGCCTTCGTGCATCCGGCCGAAGGGCCCACGGGCCTTCACATCATGCACCGCTTCCTCCAGCCGTCCCGCTGACGGCGGCCCGGCACGGCGGGGTGGCCACCACCGGGCGCGGAACCGGACCACAATGGGGACATGACTCCCGGTGCACCTGTCGCTGAACCGCTGCTCGGCGCCTGGGCCACGCTCGGCGAACCCCGACTGACGATCGAACTCGCCCGGTCCGGGCTCGCCTGGGTCGGCCTCGATGCCCAGCACGGGCACTTCGACGACCGCTCGCTCCGGGACGTCCTGGGCGGCAGGCCGGCGGACGGCGCCCCGATGCTCGTGCGGGTCGCGGCCAAGGACGCCGCACTGATCGGCAGGGCGCTCGACGCCGGGGCCGACGGCGTCATCGTCCCGCTCGTCGACAGCGTGGCCGATGCCGAGGCAGCGGTGGCAGCAAGCCACTACCCGCCCGGAGGATCGCGGAGCTGGGGGCCGCTGCACGGCAGCCGGCCGGCGTACCGTCCGGGCTCGGACGGCGGCGCCCACTCCGTGCCACTGTGTGCCGTGATGATCGAGACAGCCGCCGCCCTGGAAGCCGTCGAGGCCATCGCCGCCGTGCCGGGCGTGGACATGATCTTCGTCGGTCCGTTCGATCTGTCCCTCGCCCTGGGCCTGCACGTCGACGCCCTGCTGTCATCCGACGACGACGGCGCGCCCCTCGCGAGGATCGTCCGCGCGTGCAGCGCAGCCGGAATCCAGGCCGGCGCCTACGCCGGCACTCCCGAGCGCGCCGTGCTCCTCGCCGCCGCGGGCTTCCGCTGGATCGCCGCCACCACGGACGCCGCCCTGCTGTCCTTCGGCGTCGCGTCCGTCCGGCAGCACGTCCTCCCCGGCGGGCAGGGTCAGCCGGCCCAGGACGACCTCAAGGCGGGGAACGCCTCCTCGTAGCCCCTGAGCACCCGCGTGGCGGCGTGGAACGAGTCGACCAGGGGATGCCCGGCGAGGGCGCGGAGCGCCGCCGTCCGGTCCCGGTGCACCGCAGCCCGGACGGTGTCCTGCTCCACCGCCTTCACCGCCGACATGAGCCCGAGCTGGTGGGGTGTCAGCGGACCCGCCGATGGCAGCGGGCGGGCTCCCGAGCCGTCCACGACCGACGGCACCTCGACGATGCCGTCCTCCGGCAGGCCGGGGAACGTGGTGCCGTTGCGCACATTGAGGATCAGTTCCGCGCGCCGCCCCGTGAGCAGCGCACGCATGACCTGCAGTGCCACGCGTTCGTACCCGCCGCCGGCGAGGTCCGCCTCGTCGCGCTCCTCCTCCCGGGAACGTGCTTCGGCGAGGTAGCCGGATTCCCGCTCCAGCCGGGCGTCCTCCCACACGCCGAAGGGATCGGCGGATGCGGCCAGGCGCGGATAGAGATCACGCTGCTGGTCCCTGAGCACCTCCCCGCGCGTCCGGTCCGCGCCACCGATGGCGCGCAGCGCCTCACGGTGGAAGTAGTAGTAGAACAGGTACTCGTTGGGCAGGGCGCCGAGGACCCGGAGGAGGTCCGGACCGAACAGGCGGCCCTCCTCGAAACCGCCGAGGCGCACCGGATCCGCGAGCAGGCCGGGGAGGCGGTTGCTGCCGGGCTGTCCGTCGGGCCCGCGCCCCTTCGCGCCGTCGGAGAGCCCGCGGAGCCAGCCGAGATGGTTGAGGCCCACGTAGTCCACCCCGGCGAGGGAACCGCCGAGGTTCACGCCCGCCGCGAGAGCGGCCCGCGAGACGAGGCCCGACGCCGAGTCGCAGATGCCGATGACCCTGGTGCCGAGGACGGCCGAGAGCGCCTCGGTGACCATCCCCGCCGGATTGGTGAAGTTGATGAGCCAGGCGTCCGGTGCGAGATCCTGCATCGCCGTGGCGACGCGCATCATGTCCGGGATGGAGCGGAGGGCGTAGGAGATGCCGCCCGCCCCGACGGTCTCCTGCCCGAGCAGTCCGGCGGACAGGGCCACGCGCTCGTCGAGGATGCGCCCTTCCGCTCCGCCGCTGCGCACGGCGGCGAACACGATGTCCGCACCCGGCAGGGCGTCCTCGAGGCGGTTCTCCACGCGGACCGACGGCGCAGGCCGGCCCTCGGTGAGCGGCAGCGCGGAGAGCACCCGCGCGATGGCGTGCGCCCGCTCCGGCAGCGCGTCCAGCAGGACGACGTCGGACACGAGCCCGGCGAACGGTCCCTCGGAGAGCGCCCGGTAGACCAGCGGCACACGGAAACCACCGCCGCCGACGATCACCAGGGTGGCGCCTGTTCCGGTCGATGAGGTCAAGGAGGACCCGCTTCCGTGGTGGTGGGTGGATGCAGGCGGCCCGCATCCCGGGTTCTGCAAGTATTCTGCCGTACATGTCCCCACAGCACCGTTTCGATCCGCTGGCGGCCACGCGCGGCCCGGACGGACCCGAGTTCGACCTCCTCCTCGCCGGTCAGGTGTTCTTCGACATCATCTTCACGGGGCTCGAGCAGCTTCCCTCGCCGGGCACCGAGGTGTGGACCGACGGCATGGGATCAGGGCCGGGAGGAATAGCGAACCAGGCCATCGCCGCGAGCCGGCTGGGGCTCCGGACCACCCTCGCCGCAGCTTTCGGCGACGACGGGTACGGCCAGTCCAACTGGGACGTGCTGCAGGACCAGGAGCACGTGGACCTTTCCCGGTCGCGCGTCTTCGGGCACTGGCACTCGCCCGTCACGGTATCCCTCTCGGTGCACCACGACCGCTCGATGGTGACGCACGGTCATCCGTCCCCGCTCCGCGCCTCCGAGCTGATCGGCACGCCGCCGTCGTGCCGTGCCGCCGTCGTCAGCGTAGAGCGGGAGGTGGAGCCGTGGGCCCGGGACGTCGCGGCGCGTGGCACCAAGCTCTTCGGTGACGTCGGCTGGGATCCGGCGGGGGAGTGGGCACCGGAGACCCTCGCCTCGCTCGAGCACTTCTACGCCTTCATGCCCAATGCCGCGGAGGCGATGGCGTACACGCGGACCGACGATCCCTGGGCGGCCCTGTACTCCCTTGCAGACCGTGTGCCCGTGGCCGTGGTGACGGTCGGCCAGCAGGGGGCCATGGCCATCGACTCGGTCACGGGGGAGGAGGAGTGGGTGCCGGCGCTGCCGGTATCGGCCTACGATCCGACCGGGGCGGGTGACTGCTTCGGCGCGGCGTTCGTCATGGGCGACCTCGCGGGTTTCCCGCTCGCGGAGCGCCTCAGCTTCGCCAACCTGTGCGCCTCCCTCTCGGTCCAGCACGTCGGCGGTTCGCTGGCGGCTCCGGGCTGGGGTGACATCGCCGACTGGTGGCGGCGGGTCAGCGCGGGGCGCGACGGCGTGCGGAAGCAGTGGCTGCGCCGCTACGCCTTCCTGGAGGACCTGGTGTCCGACGTGCCGGTCGAGGCGGTACGGCGGGCGACGGCCACCATCGCACGGCACTCCGACGCGTCGCCGTCGGTGCGCCCGGCGACATGGCGCGGGGAGATGCCCGGAACCCTGTGAGGTGTGCGGGCCCTGTCGAGCGGGCTGCCCGCAGGCTCAACCGCATGGGCTCAACCGCATGGGCTCAACCGCACAGGCCTACCCGGGGAGGGCTACCCGCGCAGCCCCGCGGCCTCCCCGAGCCACCGCGCATAGCGCGCCCAGGGATCGACCACGCCTTCGGAGAGCAGGCGGATGTGGTCCTCGAGGTCCGGTGAGGGCCCGAACCACTCGGACCGGTCCAGGCGCGAGCCGGCGAACCGGACATGCCGGCGGTGCTCCACGAGGCGGTCGCCCCGCTCGAACGCGAGGACGTCGTCGTGCCAGATCCGGGCGAGCCGCTGCCGGGGGTTCGCCGTCGTCCCGATCTTGATGCGGTCCCGGAAACGGATGTAGTAGACGACGTCGACGCGTGGGGGCGGCAGGCCGCCGTCGAGGACGTCGCCGGTGCGCCACTCGCACGCGGCGCACGCCCAGCCGGACGGGTACCGCACCCCCAGCCTCGAGCCGCACGCGGGGCACGCCGAGGGCAGCACATCGGTGATGCCCTCCGTCGCCCCCGACCATTCCGCGACCAGCGCCACGTGCGCCGGGCAGAGCGCGAAGGGCGCCTCGCCGGTCGCACGACCGCAGGGCTGCCCGTCCTCCGTGGGCAGGACGCAGCCGGGGCCGGCGGGTGGAGTGTCGAACACGCCTTCGATTGTTTCCCTCCGCGCCTCCCGGCGCAACCCCACGGTGGACCTCCGCAAGCTGGCAGAATGGGCTGAGTGACTTCCACCGAACGCGTTGCAGAGATCGACCTCGATGCCCTGCGGCACAACATCCGGCACCTGCGCGACGTAGCCCACCCGGCCCGTGTCATGGCGGTCGTGAAGGCCAACGCGTACGGCCATGGAGCCGTCCCCGTCGCGCGCGCAGCCCTGGAGGCAGGAGCCGCCTGGCTCGGCGTCGCCCACATCAGCGAGGGTGTGGAGCTGCGGAGGGCCGGCATCGAAGCGCCGATCCTCGCCTGGCTGCACACCTCGCGGACCGACTTCACCGCCGGCGTGGAGCACGGACTGGACCTCGGGATCTCCGGGTGGGAACTCGAGCACGTCGTCGCCGCCGCGCGTGAACTCGAGCGCCCCGCCATCGTGCACCTGAAGATCGACACCGGCCTCGGCCGGAACGGCTGCCCTCCGGAGCAGTGGGACGCGCTGCTCGGCCGGGCCGTGCAGTACCAGGAGGAGGGACTGATCCGCGTGGTCGGGATCTTCTCGCACCTGGCGGTCGCCGACGAGCCTGCACGGCCCGAGACGGACCTGCAGGTGCAGGCGTTCCGCGAGGCCGTCGCCGCCGCGGAGAACGCGGGCATCGACGTGGAGGTCCGGCACCTCGCGAACACGCCCGCCACCTTCTCGAGGCCCGACTGCCACTTCGACCTGGTACGCGTGGGTCTCGGCATCTACGGCCTCTCGCCCTTCGCCGACCAGGGATCGGCCGATCTCGGCCTGCAGCCCGTCATGACCTTCAGCACCACCGTGTCCAACTGCAAGGAAGTACCCGCGGGGCAGGGCGTCTCCTACGGCTACGCCTACCGCACGCACAAGCCGACCACGCTCGGCCTCATCCCGGTCGGGTACGGTGACGGCGTCCCCCGCATCGCCACGGGTGCGCCGGTCCTCGTGGGCAACCGGATCTACCCCGTGGTCGGGCGGATCGCAATGGATCAGCTCGTCATTGATTTCGGCACCACGGGCCTGGCCGATTCGCCGGACTCCCCGCTGGGACAACGGGCCGTGCTGTTCGGCGGGGCCGGTTCTCCCGCCGTCGAGGACTGGGCCGCCGCGGCGCAGACCATCAATTACGAGGTGGTCACCCGCATCAGCGACCGCGTGGAACGCATCTACGTGGGATCACGGCAGGAGGAGCCGGGCGATGACCGCCGCGCCTGAGTGGAGCGTGGCCTACGATGTCGGGTCGGCCGCCCGCCTCCAGGCCCTCGCCGCGGGCCTCGCCCCTCACCTCCGCGCGGGGGACCTGCTGGTGCTGTCCGGGGAACTGGGCGCGGGCAAGACGACCTTCACGCAGGGGCTCGGGCGCGGACTCGCCGTCCAGGACCGCATCATCTCCCCGACCTTCGTGCTCGTCCGGCAGCATCCGGCGGCAGGCGGCGGGCCGGGCCTCATCCACGTCGACGCATACCGCCTGGAGAGCGCCGCTGCCGTCGACGATCTCGACCTCGAGGCGACCATGGGGGCCAACGTCACGGTCGTCGAGTGGGGTGCGGGCCGTGTGGAGCACCTGAGCGGGAGCCGGCTCCGCGTGGACATCGCACGTCCGCTCGGCGGCGGCGGGACCGGGGGGGCCGGTGCCGGCCTGATCACGGATTTCGACGACGACGGCGAGGACGAAGTGCGCACCATCACCCTCTCGGGCTTCGGCCCACGCTGGCACGGCGGCCCGCCGGCACTGTCGCTCGACTAGGCTTGCGGGGTGCTTCTCCTCGCCCTCGACACCTCCGCTGCCGCCACGGTCGCGCTGCTGCACGACGACGTCGTGCTCGGTCGGTTCGGCAGTGCCGATACCCGCTCCCACGCCGAGGTCCTCGCTCCCGCGGTGCAGCGCATCCTGGCCGACGCGGGTGTCACGGGACCGGAGCTCGACGCCGTCGTGGCCGGGGTGGGTCCCGGGCCCTTCACGGGACTCCGCGCGGGGCTCGTCACCGCACGGACGCTCGGCTTCGTCTGGGGCGTGCCCCTGCACGGCGTCATGAGCCTCGACGCGCTCGCCTTCGACGCCGTCGCGAGCGGCACGGTCACGGCCGGGAGCGAGTTCCTCGTGGGAACGGATGCGCGGCGCGGTGAGATCTACTGGGCCGCCTACTGTGCTCCGTCCGGCACCGCCGGGCTGCCTGCGTTGCTGGACGGCCCCCACGTCGACGCGGCCTCCGCCCTGCCGAAGGGCCTCCCGGTCGTGGGCCGCGCGGCGTCGCTGTATCCGGAGGACGTCGTCGGGGTCGCCGCCTTCGCCGGCTCCGATCCCGACGCCGCCTCGCTCGGCCTCGTCGCGCGGTCGGGCCTCGTCGCGGGGGAGCCGCTGCGGGACACCTCGCCCCTGTACCTGCGGGAGTCGGACGCCAGGGTCCCCGGCCCGCGGAAGCGGGCGACGGCGTGAGCTTCCTCCTGCGCGACCTCGTCTTCGAGGACATCGAGACGATCGGACGGCTCGAGAACGAGCTGTTCCCCACCGACGCGTGGCCGCTCGAGATGTTCTACTCCGAGTACTTCCAGCCGGACACCCGGCGCTACATCCTGGCGGAGGTCGACGGCCAGGCCGTGGGGTATGCGGGACTCATGGTCATCGACACGACGGCGGACATCCAGACCATCGGCGTGCTCTCCCGCTTCGAAGGCCAGGGGATCGGACGAGCCATGCTCACCGAACTGCTCGCCGAGGCCCGCCGCCGGGGTGCCGACAACGTGATGCTGGAGGTGCGCGCCGACAACCCGCGTGCGCAGAACCTGTACGCACGGTTCGGTTTCGAGAAGATCCACACCCGGAAGAAGTACTACCGCGACGGCGTCGACGCCTGGGTCATGCGGCTCGTCCTGCCGGCGGAAGGGAGCTGCACGCCATGAAGAACCCTGAGCCGCTGGTCCTCGGCATCGAGTCCTCCTGTGACGAGACCGGCGTCGGCATCGTCCGGGGCACGCAGCTGCTGACCAACACGGTGTCCTCCTCCATGGACGAGCACGTGCGCTTCGGCGGCGTGATCCCCGAGATCGCCTCGCGGGCTCACCTCGAGGCGTTCGTGCCGACCCTCCAGGCAGCGCTCGACGACGCCGGGGTGACGCTCGCGGAGATCGACGCCATCGCCGTCACGGCGGGCCCCGGCCTGTCCGGCGCCCTCATGGTCGGGGTCTCCGCCGCGAAGGCGCTCGCGGTCGCCACGGGCAAGCCGCTGTACGCGATCAACCACCTCGTGGCGCACGTGGGGGTCGGCGTGATCGGGGGCACCTTCGCCGACGGCCTGCCGGCCGGTCTGGGAGCGCTGCTGGTGTCCGGCGGCCACACGGAGATCCTCCGGGTCGGAAGCATCGCACGCGATGTCGAACTGCTCGGCTCCACGATCGACGACGCCGCGGGCGAGGCCTACGACAAGACGGCGCGCATCCTCGGCCTGGGCTATCCGGGTGGCCCGGCCATCGACAGGCTCGCGCGGGAGGGGAACCCGAAGGCCATCCGCTTCCCCCGGGGGCTGTCGCAGCCGAAGTACATGGGAACGGCGGAGGCGCCGGGGCCGCACCGCTACGACTGGTCCTTCAGCGGACTGAAGACCGCCGTCGCCCGCTCCGTGGAGCAGTACGAGGCAGCGGGGCTCGAGGTCCCCGTCGCCGATATCGCGGCGTCCTTCCAGGAGGCGGTGGTGGACATCATCACGTCCAAGGCCGTCCTCGCCTGCCGTGAACACGGCATCACCAACCTCCTGCTGGGAGGGGGAGTCGCGGCGAACCGACGGCTCCGCGAGCTGACCGCCGAGCGCTGTGCCGCAGCCGGCATCACCCTGACCGTCCCGGCGCCGTCGCTCTGCACCGACAACGGCGCCATGGTCGCGGCCCTGGGCGCGCAGATCGTGCTGGGCGGCGGTACGCCGAGTGGCATCGCGTTCGGAACGGATCCGTCCCTACCGGTCACGAGCATCCTGCTTCCCGATTCCGGCAACGAGAATCATCAGAGGGCTGAAAGTTAGACAATCTAGCTTTACAGGAATCGAACGAAAGGTTAGGTTGGAAACGGGTCGAGACAACGGCCCACTCCTCCTGACCTGAAGGTCACGCCATGACGATCACCGCCCCCGCCGCCTTGTCTGTCTTCCCCCCTGTCTTCCCCTCCGTCGATGACGACGGCATTTCCGCACACGCCACGCGCAGCGACGACGCCGCCTACGATTCCTGGCCGGGTATGGCGACCACCGGTCAGCTCGGCGCCGTGCCGCCGGAGGCCGACCCCATGGCCATCCCCCGGCTGCTCGACGACGCGACCACGCGGCAGCTCCGGCGCTGGGTCAACCATCTGTACAAGCAGCTGGACACGGAGTTCCCGCGATTCGGCGCCCGTGAGGACTGCGACCGCGTCCTCGACGAGCTGGAGCGGCGCCGGCAGCAGGAGCTCGAGGGTTCGACGCCGAGCCGGCGCCGGGATGCCTTCCGTGACAACCCCCTCAACGGGCGCTTCGAGCTGTTCCAGAACGGGATGCTGGCCGGCTACGTGACCTACTCGATGCGGGCGGGGAAGCTCCGCCTGCACCGCACGGTCGTGGCCGAAGCCTTCGAGGGGGCGGGGATCGAGCAGTTACTCATCCGGAACGTCCTGCTCAACGCCCACAAACGGCGTCTGGCCTCGCTGCCCTACTGCGCCCGGATCCAGGCCTTCCTCGCCGGAAATCCGCAGTATCGGGCCCTGCTCGGAGTGTAGGCGGCAGGGCGCACGCCCGGATCACCGGCCACGATGCGGCCGTGATCCTCGACGCCGTGATCCTCGACGCCGTGACGGAAGCCGCCCTGCGCGAGCAAGGGTCGCGCGATGCCGCGGCACGTTGGGGCAACATGTGCGCATGTCTGCACCTATAGTGGAGGGACCTGTCCCCGGCGAAACGGCTCATGCTCATGCTGTCTGTCCTACGGTGTCCTGCCTACCGTAATCTCTTCACCGCCCAGATCGTGGCGCTCCTCGGCACGGGGCTCCTGACCGTGGCGCTCGGCCTCCTGGCGTTCGATCTGGCCGGCGACAGGGCCGGAGCGGTCCTGGGCACGGCCCTCACCATCAAGATGATCGCGTACGTCTTCGTCGCGCCCGTCATGGCTGCGCTGATCGAACGACTGCCGCGCAAAGCGGTGCTCGTGGGTGCGGATCTGGTGCGGGCCTCGATCGCGCTCTCCCTGCCGTTCATCGACCAGGTGTGGCAGGTCTACGTGCTGGTCTTTCTCCTGCAGTCCGCATCGGCGACCTTCACGCCGGCTTTCCAGGCGCTCATACCGGTCGTCCTGCCCGCGGAGAAGGACTACACGAAGGCCCTGTCCCTCTCACGGCTCGCCTACGACGTCGAATCCCTCGTCAGCCCGCTGCTCGCGGCGGTCCTGCTGTCCGTGCTGTCGTACTCCAACCTGTTCCTGGGGACCATGGTCGGCTTCCTCGTGTCCGCGCTCATGGTGGTGGTCACCCGGCTCCCTGCCCTCCCCGCGAATGCGGGCCAAGGTTCGCTGCTGCACCGCACGACGCTCGGTTCTCGGATCTTCCTGCGGGAGCAGAGCCTTCGGGGACTCATGGCGCTGAATCTCGTGGTCGCCTCGGCCACCGCCCTCGTCCTGGTCAACACCGTGGTCTTCGCGCGGGATCTCTTCGACGGGACCAACGAGGATGTCGCCTTCGCGCTGGCGGCCTACGGGGCCGGATCGATGCTCGTGGCGTTCATCGCGCCTGCTGCGCTCGAGAGGATGCGGGACCGGACCTTCATGCTCGTCGGAGGCGGGATCCTCCCGGTCGGCCTGCTCTGTGCCGCCCTGATAGCACGTTTCGGATCCCCGTGGTGGGCGCTGCTCGCACTGTGGGTGGTCCTCGGGATCGGCACGTCGATGATCAGCACGCCGTCCTCGAGGCTGCTGCGACGCCTTGCCACGGACGCCACCCGGAGCTACCTCTTCACGGCGCAGTTCTCCCTCTCCCACGCATGCTTCATGCTGACTTACCCCATCGCAGGCTGGGTGGGGGCCCAGGCAGGCCAGCCCGCAGCAGCCCTCTGCCTTGCCGTGATCGCTGCCGGCGGAACGCTCGCCGCGCTGGCCCTGTGGCCGCACTCCACGGCATCAGCTGCTGCACCTCGTGCCGCAGCGCGTCCGGGCCAGTAGCGTAGGAGGACACGCAGGCGGGTTTCGACGGGGGAGTGCGGCATCAGTACCAGCGACACAGCAGGGCGCGGCTCTGAGGGGCAGGGGCCCGACGACGGACGCGGGAACGGCCATCCGCACACCGGCGGCACCGAGGGCCCGAGCCTCGTCCACGCGGTAGCACCTGACCACGCCCGGCTCGAGGCCGGTGCCGCTACCTTCCGGATGCTCGCCGATCCGACGCGGCTCCACATCCTGTGGCTGCTCACGCACGGCCCCGCCGACGTCGGCACGCTCGTCGATGCAACGGGCGCACCGCGCACCGCGGTGAGCCAGCACCTGGCCAAACTGAGGCTCTCGGGGCTCGTGTCCACCCGGAAGGAATCACGCAACGTCGTCTACAGCATCATCGACGGACACCTCACCAGGCTGGTCCGCGAAGCCATGAACCACGCGGACCACCGGGTTACGGGGGAACCGGTCCACGAGGAATGATGCCGGCGCGCGCGGGTCGGCGCGAGGAGGGGCCCACATGGCGGTGGGCCGGACCCCGAAGGAATCCGGCCCACCGTGTCGGGCGACCCAGGTACTAGAGCGTGCCCCGGCGGTCCGTCGTGCCGTCGGTCAGGGTGCCGTCCTGCAGGCCCTGGCTGTCGGCCGGGATGCCGGTACCCGGTACGCCGTCCACCGCGGGCAGGGGATCGACGTCGACGACGTCCACCTCGTCCACCACGGGTGTGGTCTCGGGTACTACGGGTGTGGTCGCGGGAACCACCGGGGCGGAGTCTACGACGGTGGCCGTCTCCACCTCGGTGTCCTCCTCCTTGCTGCCCTTGTTCGCGGCCGCTGCGGCCACGCCTGCCACGGCGGCTGCCGCAGCGACGCCCACTCCCGCGGCCACCTTGCCGGACACGCCGGCCTTGCCGCTGTCGCCGCGCGACTGCTCGGCGTCCTCGACGGTGGGGGTCCCGGGCTGTCCGGCTACCGTGCCGCGCCAGGCGCCGGTCGCGTAGCTCTCGGACTCGATGAATTCCTTGAACTTCTGGAGGTCGGCCTTCGCCTGGTTCTCGACGACGTTCAGCTTGTCGCCGATCTTCTCGACGAGGCCCTCGGGCTCGTATTCGAGGACGAGATTGACGCGGGTGGTCCCGCCGAGGTCCTCGAAGGAGACCGTGCCGGCGTTGGTGGCTCCTTCGGTGGCGGCCCAGGACACCTTGCGGTCGGGTACCTGCTCGAGGACCCTGGCCTCCCACTGGCGGCGGATGCCGCCGATTTCTGCAACCCACTCGAGGCGGTCGTCACTCAACTGGGTGATCTGCTTGATCCCGCCCATGAAGTGCGGGAATTCCTCGAACTGCGTCCACTGGTTGTACACGGTCGTCACTGGAAGATTCACTACTACGGTTTCTTCGACCTTCGTGCTCATCATGCCTCCCTGGGCTTGTGGATACGGTCACTGAATCACATCATCAGCATGCTTAGCTTATGGTGTGTTCGGGATTGCCGCCAGTGCCGGCCAGGCGATGCGCGCCGTGTCCTCAGGAGGGCAGGTCCCCGACGACGGCGTATTTGCGCCGCCAGTCGAGGCCTTCCTCGCCGCCGTACAGTGTCCAGTACTCACGCCCCGAGGTGATGACGCCGTCGGCCACGGTCCAGATCGACACGACACGGAAGATCCCCACGTCCTCCTGCGGCACCTGCACCTCCGACACCACGACCTCCCCGGCGTCGTAGACGTTCAGGACGTCGATGCTCCAGCCGTTCGGGTGCTCGGAGTTGACCGCGACGACGTTCGACCTGCCGCGGATGATCTCGCGCGTGACGGGCCAGAACACCTCCACGTCCTCCGCGAGCACCTCGCCCACGCCCTTCCAGTCCCTGCTCCACACCGACGACCAGTAGCGCCGGACGACCTCGGTAGATTCCATACGCCGATGCTACCGGCGGACCTCCGCGCCGTGGCCGAGATGCGCGGCGACGGTGGCTTCGAAACCCTCGACGGTGCGCGCGACGGCCGTGGCCGGTGCCGTGTCCCAGATCTCCTGGTTGAAGATCTCCACCTCCACGTCGCCCGCGTACCCGGCGGCCTCGACCTCCGCCGTGATGCGCGCGAAATCGATGACGCCGTCGCCGGGATAGTGGCGGGAGAGCAGGACGTCGGCGGCCAGCGGGGTGGCCCAGTCGCACACCTGGTAGCTCGCGATCCGGCCCTCCGCGCCCGCTCGGGCGATCTGCGCGGACAGCTCCGGATCCCACCACACATGGAAGGTGTCGACCACCACGCCGACGGTCGCGGGGGAGAACGGGGCGGCGAGGTCGAGTGCCTGCTTCAGCGTCGAGATGACGGCGCGGTCCGAGGCGTACATCGGGTGCAGCGGTTCGAGGGCCAGCGTCACGCCGGCGGCCTGCGCCTCGGGCACGAGTTCGGCGAGCGCATCCTGCACCATGTCACGGGCGCCCGCGACGTCCTTCGACCCCTGCGGGAGGCCCCCGGCCACCATGACGAGGACCGGGGCCGAGCCGGGAGCGCCCGATGCCGCGAGCTGCGCGGCCTCCTCGATGGCCTTCCGGTTGTCGTCCATGGCCGCGCGCCGTGCGTGGCCCTCGGGCACGGTGAAGAATCCTCCACGGCAGAGGCTCGAAAAGCGCAGGCCCGAGTCGGCCAGGAGCCGGGCGGCCGCGGGCAGGGACGCGGCCTGCACCGAGTCCCGCCACAGGCCGATGCTGGTGATCCCGGCGTCCGCCGTGACCCGGAGTGCCTCGGCGAGCGGCGCGTACTTCACGGTGGCCTGGTTGATGGAGAGGCGGGGGTGCGGCGCCGTCATGCCGGGACTCCGCTGACCCGCAGCAGCGAGTGCCAGCGCTCGCGGGCGAGTTCGGGCTGCTCGAGGCCCCCGCACTCGTTGGCGAGGCGGACGATCTCCGAGAGGTGCGGCAGGCTGCGTGCGGCATGCAGCCCACCGACCATCCCGAAGCCCTGCTGGTGCCCGTTCAGCCAGCTGAGGAAGGCGACGCCCGTCTTGTAGTAGAACGTGGGCGCGGAGAAGATCTGGCGCGAGAGGGCCTCGGTGGGGCCGAGGATCCGCGTGTAGGCCTCCTGGTCATCGGCGTCGAGTGCCTGCACCGCGGCCGAGGCGTGCGGGCCGAGCGCAGCGAAGGCGCCGAGGAGTGCGTCGGAGTAACCCGAGGAGTCTCCGCCCATCAGGGACACGTAGTTGAAGTCGTCACCGGTGAACATGCGGGCGGGAGCATTGAGCTGGGCCCGGACCGCCCGCTCCGAGTCCGCGTCCAGCAGGCTCATCTTGACGCCGGCCACCTTGTCGGGCGCGTTGGCGATGATCTTCAGCAGGGTCGAGGACGCCGCGTCCGTGTCCGGCGAGCCGAAGTACGTCCCCAGTTCGGGATCGAAGGCACTCCCGAGCCAGTGCAGGATCACCGGTGCGCCGGCGGCCGCCAGGACCTCCGAATACACCCGCTCGTAGTCCTCCGGCGTGCGCGCCGCACGCGCGAGGTGGCGGCTGGCCATGAGTACCACGGAGGCGCCGGCGTCCTCGGTGAAGTGGAGTTGCTCCTTGTAGGCGTCGATAACCGCCTCGAGCGGTATGACGGCGTCGTCGACGTGGTCGGTGTTCACGCCGACCACCAGCGCACCGTCCACGGAGCGGGCCTCCGCCGCGCTGCGCGAGATCAGCTCGCGCGTGGCAGCGGCATCGAGGCCCATGTTGCGCTGGGCGGTGTCCATGGCGTCCGCGACACCGAGTCCCCACGACCACAGGTGGTGGCGGAAGGCGAGGGTCGCGTCCCAGTCGAGGTCCGCCGGCGCCCCGGGAACGTTGTCCGCCGTGGTCCGGGGGACGACGTGCGCCGCGGCGTAGACGGTCCTGCTGGCCAGCGGAGCACTGGGCTTCGAGAACGACGGCGCAGGGTTCAGTTCCACGGCGGATGGCGACCCCGCCGCATCGACGAGCGTGATCATGCCGGGGTGACCGCTTCCTCCAGGGGCTGCACCGCGGTGCGCACGTCCTGCAGGTCCAGGCGGCGGCCGGCGCGCGAACTCTCGAGCCCCTGCTCCGCGAGGTACATGCCGCGGGCGCCGGCCAGGAAGTCGTACGGGTGCGGGGCGTCTTCCAGGACGTGGCGGAGGAAGTCCTCCCACTGGGTCTTGAAGCCGTTCTCGAACACCTCGTTGGTGGGGACGTCGATCCAGTCGGCGTCGTAGTCGTGCGTGTCCTCGAGGTCCGGGTTCCACACGGGCTTCGGCGTCGCGTTGCGGGGCTGGATCTTGCAGCCGAAGAGGCCGACGACGGCGGACCCATGGGTGCCGTCCACCTGGAACTGCACGAGTTCGTCGCGGTCCACGCGGACGGTCCAGCTCGAGTTGAGCTGCGCCACGATGCCGCCCTCCAGTTCGAAGACGGCGTAGGCGGCGTCATCGGCGGTGGCACGGTAGGGGAGGCCCTGCTCGTCGACGCGCTCGTCGATGTGCGTGACGGCGCGCGCGTAGACGGATTCGACCCTGCCGAAGAGGTTCTCCAGCACGTAGCTCCAGTGCGGGAACATGTCGACGACGATCCCCCCGCCGTCCTCGGCCCGGTAGTTCCAGCTTGGGCGCTGCGCATCCTGCCAGCCGCCCTCGAAGACCCAGTAGCCGAACTCGCCGCGCACCGAGAGGATGCGGCCGAAGAAGCCGGAGTCGATCAGGCGCTTGAGCTTCTGCATGCCGGGGAGGTAGAGCTTGTCGTGCACCACGCCGTTCTTGATGCCGGCCGCCTCGGCGAGGTTCGCGAGTTCGAGGGCATCGGCCGCCGTCTCCGCGGTGGGCTTCTCGGTGTAGATGGCCTTGCCGGCCGCGATGGCCTTGCGGATGGCCGCCGAGCGCGCCTTGGTCACGAGGAAGTCCGAGTAGATCTCCCAGGTCGGGTCCGCAAGGACGCTGTCGAGGTCCGTCGAGTAGTGCTCGATGCCGTGCCTGGCAGCGAGTTCGGCGAGTTTCGCCTCGTTCCGGCCCACGAGGATCGGCTCGACCTGGACGCGGGTTCCATCGGAGAGGAGCACTCCGCCCTGGTCCCGGATCGCGAGGATGGAGCGGACCAGATGCTGCCGGTACCCCATGCGCCCCGAGACGCCGTTCATGATGATTCCGATTGTCCTCGTTGACATTGATACTCCTTGGTTCCGGCGACATCGCTCCATTGGAAAACGCTTACCGCGAGTGTAGGGGAAGAAGGAGGGAGGGGCAATAAGGGCAGGATCGGGTTACGTCCCGGAGTCGGATCGCCCCGGGATGTCGCGGCGCGTGCACTGCTCCGGGAGGACCCATGCTTCGCGCGCGATGGAGAATTCCACCCATTGCGCGAGGACAGCGGAGGAGGTCCAGGCCATGGCGAATCCGCGGACCGTCTGGCGGGACCCGTCCGGGTACGCGAGGTCCACCCAGAGGGCCGGGGCGGGGGAGACCGACTCCGTGACGCCCTCGGTCGGGGCCTCGAGCTGGATCGGCGCAAGGAACTCGTGCGTGGTCGGCGGAAGCCCGTGCCAGCCGGCCGCCCTAGCCACGCGTGCCTGCCCGGGGAGCGGCGTACGGCGTCGGCTGGTCCATGCCACCACTCTACGAGGGGTGCCGCCGGCGGCACCCCTCGTCACGCCGAAGGGGTGGTGCTCGACGTGGCGCGGAAGGGGCTGCGGTCAGGCCGCGTGCGTCGGGCGTGGCTTCAGGTCCCGCCGCCGGCAGCGCGCCGCGTCCACCCACGCCTCACGGGCACGGGAGTATTCGATCCACTGCGCCAGGACCGCCGTGCCCGTCCAGGCCATGGCGAAACCCTTCATGGTGCGCCTGGAGCCGTCCGGGTATTCGAGGTCCACCCACAGCGCGGGCGACGCCAGCGGCTCCGTGACGCGGCCCGTGGGTGCGTCCAGCTGGAGTGGAGGAATGAACCTGTCAGCACTGGGTGGGATGCCGTGCCACCCCGGTCGTTCTGCCATGGCACGAGGGTATGCCGCGTCTCCGACGTCCTCGCGGCCAGCCGGCAGCGCACGCGTTCCGCGCTGCAGGACGCCGCCGGTCGGAGCCTCAGTGCGCCGCGGCACCTTCGGGTCCGGCATGGGCACGAGCCAGGTCGTCGCTGAAGGGGGCGCGCCTCCGCGGCGGGAGGTCGTCGATCAGTTCGTTCACGGCGAGGGCGAGCAGGTCGCACTCGAGGGCGGGCATCGGCATGAGGCCCGCGAGATAGGCCTCGACCTCGTACTCATCGACTTCCCCGCTCAGGGAGAAGTAGTGCAGCCACACCTCTCCCACCGAGAAACCCGACTCCGAGATGGCGGCGTTGATCAGGGCCCGCTGTTCGTCCGCATGCGGGAAGGCGCTCATCATGCCTGCCTTCTGCCGGGCGCACCGTGACCGTTCACGATGTTCGCGGTGAGGTGCCGGAAGGGGATGCCCGTGCTGCGTGCCCGCGCGGTGAGTGCCGCGAGGGCCTCGGCCTCGCTGAACCCTTCACGCTGCATGAGGATGCCCTTGGCGATGCCGACGACGTCGCGCGAGCGCAGCGACTCCCGCAGTTCGCTGCTGATCCGGGTCGACGTCTCCGATGTCTGCACATGGCCGAGCAGCGCCGAGGCGGCGACCGAGAGGCTCGTGAGCCGGGTGCGGTCGGGATCGTCGAACGCCGCCGGCACGCTCGAGTAGACCTTCATGGCGCCGATCGAATCGCGGCCCCGGAGGAGCGGGACGCTGTAGCAGGAGCGGATTCCCGCTTCCGCCGCCGCAGCGCTCCACTGCGGGAACCGCTGGTCGGCGGCCGTGTCCTCGATGGCCACGGGTGTCCGCGAGGACCACGCCGTCAGGCACGGCCCTTCGCCCAGGCTGTACTGGAGGTCGTCGGCGGTCCGGACGAGGTCGTCCGTCGAGCCGACGCTGACCCGTTCGGAGTGTCGGATGAGCGAGACGCCGGCCCCGGAGGCGTTGGGTATCGTCTCCTGGGAAACGCGGGCGAGGAGGTCCACGGCGTGCTGCGCGGTCTCCTGGGTGAGGACGAGTCCTCGAATACGACCGAGCGTCGCACCCAGCTCGGCGGAGGGGGGATAAGGGTCCATCGGTAGCCTCGAACGTCATGCCAGGCTTGATCCTGGCGCCGCGGGCCTTCTGCTAGACCACGATCGCGCGTTTCCGGCGATCCGCTTCCTTCATCCTAGCCGGGTGCAGGCGAATCGGGCGGTGAAGTGCACACAGCTGTTGCGGGGGCTTGCCTCACGCGTACATGCGACCTGCCGGTGAGCGCATTCCACCCCATGCCGGGGCCCGTCTGGTTAGGATGATGTCGACGATGTCACCGTCGCCGCCACGGACCCGTCCGCGGGGTGGACCGGCCAGCGTCCCGCCGTTGATCCACGATGCGTGAGGTATCCACAGCACCATGACGAATGACGATTTGCAGAAGATCCGGGTCGCCGCCGCGGACAAGGAGGACGTCGAGTTCGAACTCGACCGCGCGGAGCTCGTCCTCAAGGAAGCCGTTGCCGAGGCGATCAGCCATGGCGAGGACATCAAGGTGGTCGCGGAGGTCGCCGAACTGCCCCTGGACGACGTCGTGAAGCTCGCTGCCCAGGAGACCGACCCGAATCCGGTCCTGCCCTTCTGACATCCGGCTACCGCTGCGGCGTGCTTCCCCGGATGATCGTCTCGGTGGGAATCGGCGCAGGCCCGTCACCGGCGTCCTTCTGCGCTCCGTCGTAGGCGGTCCCGGTCGCCAACTGGAGGGCCCGCCGTCCCACGTCCTCGAGGGGGATCCGCACCGTGGTCAGCGCGGGCGTGATGTCGCGGACGGTGGGGATGTCGTCGAAGCCTGCCACGCCGATTCCCTCGCCCGGCACGATCCCGGCGTCGCGCAGGGCCGAGACGACGCCCACGGCCATGACGTCGTTCACGGCGAACACCAGGTCCACGGGAGCCTTCGACGCGAGGAGATCCTGGGTCCCGCGGTAGCCGCCGTCGCGCGTGAAGTCCGTGTGGATGATGCGTTCGGGTGGCAGGGGGATCCCGTGTTCGGCGAGCCCCTCAGTGAAGCCGTCGAGCCGCTCCTCCGCGGTCATGATCTCGGGTGGCCCGGCGATGACCGCGACATTCCTGTAGCCGAGCCCGGCCAGGGCCACCGCGAGGTCGCGGGCGCCTCCGCGGTTGTCGAGGAGGACCGTCGCGAAGGGTGACGCGTCCTGGCTGATGAACGCCACCTTGCCGCCCGTGTCCTCGAACGCCGACAGTTCTCCGCGCAACTGTTCCTCGAACGCGGAGCCCGTGGTCCGCGAGCCGGCGAGGATCATCACGCGGGGCCGCTGGCCGCGCAGCGCGCGCACGGTGTCCAGTTCCCGCTGGGCGTTGCGGCCGGTCACGGCGATGGTCACCACGAGGCCCTCCTCGCTCGCTGCGTCGATCACGCCGGCGGCGATGCTGGAGAAGTAGGGATCCGCGATGTCCGCGACGAGGAGCGCCACCGTGGTGGTGCTACCTTTGGCGACCGCCTGAGCGAAGAGGTTCGTGGTGTAGCCCAGGCGCTGGGCCGCTTCGACGACGCGCTGCCGATACGCCTCGTTGACCTTGCGCGCGCTGCCGTTCAGGGACCTCGACGCCGTTGCGAGCGAGACGCCCGCTTCCCTTGCCACGTCGTGCAGCGTCGCGGGATTCTTGCTTGCCGGTGCCGACATTGCTTCCACTCCTGGGGTGTGGGCGGCGGCTGCTCGGCCACGCCCTGCGAATTCCACGGAAAGGGCCATTCTTGCACGGCGCGAAGCGGCTTTCAGTCCGCCATCGCGCTTGGGTAAACGCTTTCTCTGGTACTGTTTCCGGGACCGCATTCCTGTCCAGCGTTGGAGGAACCGTGCCCCTGTCCAGTCCGGCTGCCCAGCCTCCTGCGGAACCGCGCGTGCCGCTGCGGGCGGCCATCCTGGGGACGGGCGGCGTCGCGCACCTCCACGCCGCCGCGTTACTGGGCCTTCCGGACGTCGAGCTCGTGGCGGCCGCTGATCCCTCGGAGCAGCACCTCGGCGCCTTCGCGGAGACCTACCGTGTCCCGTCCCGCTACTCCTCGCTCACGGCGATGCTCGCGGCGGAGCCCCTCGACGTCCTGCACATCTGCACACCGCCGGGTGGCCACGCCGAGCAGACGGCGGCCGCCTTCGCCGCGGGGGCGCACGTCGTCGTCGAGAAGCCCGCAGCCCTCAGCCTCGTCGAGCTCGACACCATGGTCGACGCCGGCCGCGCAGCGAGCCGCGGCCTCGCCGTCGTGTTCCAGCAGCGGTCCGGCTCTGCGGCTGCGCACGTCAGGGCGCTGCTCGATTCGGGAGCACTGGGACGGCCCCTCTCGGCACTGTGCCAGACGAACTGGTTCCGGACGGCCGAGTACTTCACCGTCCCCTGGCGCGGCACCTGGGCGAGTGAGGGTGGCGGCACCACGCTCAGCCACGGAAGCCACCAGATCGACCTGCTGGCCTACCTGCTCGGTGAGTGGTCCTCGGTCCACGCCACCATGTGGCGGCTGGAGCACGACGTCGAGACGGAGGATCTCTCCCACGCATCCCTCGTCTTCGCCTCGGGCGCCGTCGCGTCGGTGGTGTCGACCGTCCTCGCCCCGCGGCAGTCGAGCCTCCTGCGCATCGACACGGAGAACGCCACCATCGAGCTGGAGCACCTGTACGGGCATGGTCATGCGCACTGGAGGATCACGCCGGCACCCCACGTCGATGCTCGGACGGCGGGGTCCTGGGCGCTGCCGGACCAGGAGATCCCGAGCGGCCATGACGCACTCTTCACCGAGGTCTACGCCTCGCTCCTCGCGGGTCGCGGCATGCCGGACCTGGTGGGGCATCCGGCCCGGGCCCTGGAGATCGTGACGGGGATGTACGCCTCGGCGCGGGAAGGCCGCTGGATCCCCAGGGCGGACCTCGAGGACCCCGCACTGCGCGGGCCGCTCACCGCGCCGATCATCGACGCACGGCACCGTTCCCGGTCCGGCGGGTCCGCGGCGTGAGCGTGCCGGCGGCCCTGACGACCGTCGACGACCGGGTGGCGGGCGTCCTGCACGACGGCGGCGGTGAACCCTCCGGGCATTCACCGCGGCCCTTCCTGCATCCGGTGTCGACGCCGGGCGGACGGTCGGTCAGCGACTACCGGCCCGAGGACCACCCCTGGCACTGGGGGCTCGGCATTGCGGTCTCCACCATCGACGTCGTCGGCCAGGCGCATCCCGCGAACCTGTGGGGCGGCCCCACCTACCGTGACGGGGCGGGCTATGTGAAGCTGCCGAACAACGGTTCGCAGGAGGTGCGCGTCGAGGAAGGCCGGGACGACGGACGGGTCCAGCAACTCGACTGGCGGACCGCCGACGGCACCGTCTTCCTCGCCGAGACGCGGAGCTGGCACGCGGAGTCCGTCCGGGCAGGCGGCGTGGAATGGCTCGCCACGACCGTGCGGAGCAGGTGGGCCAACACCAGCGGCGGACCGCTGGCCTTCGGAAGCCCGACGACGTCGGGGCGCCCCGACGCAGGCTACGGCGGGTTCTTCCTCCGCCTCGCACCATCCTTCGCCGGGGCCTGCATCGTCGCGGCATCCACCGGTCCTGCTCCGTCCGATGTGCCTGCTCCGCCGGGTGGAGCGGGCACGCGACTGAGCGAGGCCGACGCGATGGGCAGCACGCGGTCCTGGCTGGGACTGAGGTCACCGGATGCCTCGGTACTCATGGTGCCGGCGGCGGACAACCCGGGCGGGAGTTCCCCCTGGTTCGTCCGGAGCACCGGCACGCCGATGCTGTGCGCCGCACCCTTTTTCCACCGCAAGCTGCACCTCGGCGTCGGCGGGGTCCTCCACTGGACGTGGTCCTTGCTCACCGCGGACGGGCCCGTGCAGGACGACGCGTTCGCGGCGGCGGCGGACGCGGTGTGAGGACCTGTTCCGCCTAGGCTGGCGACATGGCCCTCATCTACGACGTGCCCCTCCGACCCTCCAAGCTGGAACTGCTCGCTGCGTGGCTGCCGCGACAGCCGTGGGCCCACGGGCTGGACGGCGCCCTCGAGCGCACCGGGTCCTTCCGGTTCGACGACCCGGACGGTGAGGTCGGCGTGGAGACCCTCCTCGTCGGTACCGGCGATCGTGGGGATGCCGCCGCCGGTCCCGACGTCACCGTCCTGGAAACGCCCCGCGGACCCGTCCTGCTGTTCCGGCGCCTCCATCCCGGTGCTGCTATCCGGGGGCGATCGGCGCTGCTCGCCACGGGCAGTGCGGGAACCGTGCAACTCGCCGCCGGCGGGTAGCAGGAGGGGATTGTGGGATCTGGTTCTCGGAGTGCTCGGCGGGTAGTCTGCGGGCAGCGACCGCTCTGCGGTGAGCGCCGTCGAAACTTCGATCGGGGAGGCCCCTGTGGCACGCAGCGTGGTGTATTCGATGAGCATGTCCCTCGACGGCTACATCGTCGGGCCGGACGGCGGGTTCGGCTGGTCGGTTCCCGACGACGAGGTCTTCCGGCTGGCCCTCGACGAGGTGCGCGGGGTCGATGTCCACCTGCTCGGGCGGAAGCTCTACGAGACGATGCTGTATTGGGAGACCGCCGACCAGGAACCGCCGCTCGACGACAACGAGCTCGAGTTCGCGGACCTCTGGAAGAGGCTCCCGAAAGTGGTGTTCTCCAGGACGCTGTCGGCGGTGCAGGGGAAGACGCGGCTGGCGTCGGGCGGCCTGGGCGAGGAGATCGAGCGACTCAGGGCGGAGCCGGGGGAGGGTGACATCGCGATCGGCGGGGCGACCCTCGCCGCCGACGCCGCCTCCCTCGACCTGATCGACGAGTACCGGATCCGGGTCTATCCGGTACTCGTCGGTGGCGGCATCCCCTTCTTCCCCCGAGGAGGACGGCAGGTCCGGCTCGAGTACGTCGAATCCCGGACCTTCGCTTCGAGGGTCGTGTACCTCCGTTACCGCGTGGCGCGGTAGCAGCCCGGTGATGCTCCTCGAAGGCCGGACGTCCTAGAGCCCGAGCGCTTCCAGGACGGGCAGCTCGGCCCGCGCACAGGCCTTTGCCTCGGCTGCCGTCGGAGCAGCGACGGCGATCCCGGCGATCCGCTGCGCTTCCGCGAGGGTCACGCTGTTGAGGACGGCCCCGACGCCCGCGAGGGCACGCGGGGTCATCGAGAGCGTCGAGACGCCGAGCCCGACCAGGACGACGGCGAGGGCGGGATCCGCTGCCGCCTCACCGCACACGCCCACGGGCTTCGCGTGCCCTTCGGCTGCGGAGCCCTCGACCGTCAGCTTCACCATGCGGAGGACGGCCGGCTGCCAGGAGTTGTTGAGGGCCGCGAGGGAGCCGAGCTGGCGATCCGCCGCCATGGTGTACTGCGTCAGGTCGTTGGTGCCGAGGCTCGCGAAGGCGACCTCGCCGAGGATCGCCTCGGCCATGAGCGCTGCCGACGGCACCTCCACCATCACGCCCGGCGTCTGCAGGCCGGCGTTGCTGCACAGCTTGGCGAAATCAGAGGCTTCCTCGGCCGTGGAGATCATGGGAGCCATGACCCACACATCGGCCGTCGCCTGGGAGGCGGCGTCCGCGATGGCCTTGAGCTGACGCTCGAGGACCCCCGGTGAGGTGAGGTCGGTGCGGTAGCCGCGGACGCCGAGGGCCGGGTTGGGCTCGCTGGTGTCGGTGAGGAACGGCAACGGCTTGTCGGCGCCGGCGTCGAGCGTGCGCACCACCACCTTCTTTCCGGGGAAGGCATCGAAGACGCCCTTGTACGCCTCGATCTGTTCCGCAGCGG
Source organism: Arthrobacter sp. NPDC092385 (assembly GCF_044755105.1). NCBI lineage: Bacteria > Bacillati > Actinomycetota > Actinomycetes > Micrococcales > Micrococcaceae > Arthrobacter > Arthrobacter sp. NPDC092385. The sequence goes on along the minus strand of NZ_JBIVQL010000002.1, from coordinate 259,151 downwards.
TCGGTTCCGTGTCACGCCCGAGGAAGCAGAATTCCGTGCGGAGCAGGCCCACGCCCTGGGCTTTCGCCTCCGCGGCCTTGACGGCGTCCTTCGCTCCGCCGACGTTCGCCAGGAGGGGCACCTCGTGCCCGTCGGCGGTGACGCCGACGCCGTCGAACACGGTGAGCGCCGCAGCGGCTGCCGCATAGGCCTCCGCAGCCGCTTCCTCCTCCGCGCCGGGGTCCAGGGCCACGGTTCCGGCAGCGCCGTCGACGTAGACGACTGCGCCGTCGTCGATGCCATCCACTCCCGAGGCGGCGACGACGGCGGGAAGGCCGAGGGAACGGGCGATGATCGCGGTGTGGGACTGGGGACCGCCTCCGGAGGTGACCAGGGCGAGGACCATCGCCGGATCCAGCGTGGCCGTGTCCGCGGGAGCGAGGTCCTCGGCCACCAGGATGAAGGGCGTGTCGGAGGACGGGATGCCGGGCGCGGGTAGTCCGCGCAGTTCGGCCACGATCCTGGCCCGGACATCGAGGACGTCCGCGGTACGCTCCGCCATGTATCCGCCGAGGTTGTGGAGCATCTCGGCGACGGATGCTCCTGCTTCCCACACCGCACGCGCGGGGGAGGTGCCGTTGTTGATGAGCTTCGTCGCCGACTTGAGCAGCATGGGGTCCGCCGCCATGAGCGAGGTGGCCTGCAGGACGGCCTTGGCGTCGCCCTTGGCGATCCCGGCCCTGCGCTTGAGTTCCTCCTGCACGGCCTTCGAGGCGGCCTTGAGTGCGGCGACGGCGTTCTCGGGGGCATCGGGAGAGTCGTGGCGTTCGCCTGCGGGAGGCTCGCCGACCGATTTCGGCATGTGGCGGACCGGGCCGATCACACGGCCGGGGCTGACTCCGACCCCTGCGAAATTCTCCATCGAATGTCCTCGTTTCCTTGCTGGTGGTCTCGGTCTAACACCATTGTGCCGCCCGGGGCAAAACCTTTTTGTGACCCAGTTCATATAACGTTGCTATAGGTGCTACGGTAGCAGGCATGAAAAAAGTAGGCGAACCAGCGCCTAAGATCAGGCTGCTGAGGGCCGCCGCGGCACTGCTCGCGGAGTCCAACGGCGAGCCCGTATCGACCCGGCAGATCACGGAGGCCGCCCGGGTCACCGCACCAACCCTGTATCACCACTTCGGCGACAAGGAGGGCCTCTTCGACGCCGTCGTTGCGGAGGGGTTCACCGAGTACCTCGACGCGGAGAGGAGTCTCCCGGCATCGGGTCAACCGATCGAGGACCTCCGGAACCACTGGGACAACCACGTGCAGTTCGGCCTCGACCATCCGCACCTGTACCTGGTGATGTTCGGCAACATCCGGCCCGAGCGCCGGCCATCCATGGTGGCCAGCGCGGAGGCCTTCCTCGAGGAGGTCCTGGCGCGGGCGGCAGCGGCAGCCCGCCTCGTGGTGTCCCCGCACGAAGCCGCGCGCAGCATGCTCGCCGCCAACATCGGCGTCACGCTCATGCTGATCTCGGAACCTGCCGCGAAGCGGAACCTCGAACTCTCCGCCATGACCCGGGAAGCGGTGATCTCCGCCGTGGCCACGGATCTCGAGGGTGATCCGACCACGGACACGGAGGGGACACCCTCGGTGGTCGTGGCGGCGATCGCACTGAACGCGGCACTGCAGTCCTCGCACCCCGACCAGCTCTCCAGCTCCGAACTGAAGCTCTTCCTCGAATGGCTCCAGCGCATCTCCACCAGATCGGGAAGCTGACGCTTCCCGATCTTCACCCATCCCTCTCCGCAGAGTTGCGGGGACAACGGTAAGGAATGAATGTGGCAACACAACTAGAAGCGAGGTCCGGCACCAGTGCCCGGGTCCGCGTGCAGAGGTTCGGGACGTTCCTGTCCGGAATGATCATGCCCAACATCGGGGCGTTCATCGCGTGGGGCCTCATCACGGCACTGTTCATCGAGGCCGGTTACTTCCCGGTGGGCGTGCTCGGCGGTTTCGGCGAGAACGCCGCCGGTGATCCGAACGTCGGGCTCGTCGGCCCGATGATCACCTACCTGCTTCCGCTGCTCATCGGCTACACCGGCGGCAAGATGATCTACGAGACCCGTGGTGGTGTCGTCGGCGCGGCCGCGACCATGGGCGTGATCGTCGGCACGAGCATCCCGATGTTCATCGGCGCCATGATCATGGGCCCGCTGACCGCCTACCTGATGAAGAAGATCGACAGCATCTGGGACGGCAAGATCCGCCCCGGGTTCGAGATGCTGGTGAACAACTTCGCCGCCGGTATCTTCGCCGCGCTCATGGCGGTCTTCGGCCTGCTCGCCGTCGGCCCCGTGGTCACGCTCTTCAGCGACGCGGCGGGCAAGGGCGTGGACTTCCTCGTCAGTTCGGGACTCCTGCCCTTCACGAGCATACTGATCGAGCCCGCGAAGATCCTGTTCCTGAACAACGCCATCAACTACGGCGTCCTCACCCCGCTCGCCACGGAGCAGGCGACCGAGACGGGCAAGTCGCTCCTGTTCTTGCTCGAGGCGAACCCCGGCCCCGGGCTCGGCCTCCTGCTCGCCTACGCGGTCTTCGGCCGCGGCATGGCCAAGTCCTCGGCTCCCGGCGCCATCATCATCCAGTTCCTCGGCGGAATCCACGAGATCTACTTCCCCTACGTCCTGATGAAGCCCCTCATGGTCCTCGCCGTCATCGGTGGCGGCATGGCCGGCATCTTCACGCTCGTGCTCACCGGTGCCGGCCTCCGTTCGCCCGCCGCACCGGGCAGCATCATCGCCGTCTACGCGGCGACCGCCCAGGACAGCTTCGTCGGAGTCACCCTGTCGGTCCTGATGGCCGCTGCGGTGTCCTTCCTGATCGGCTCGGTCATCCTGAAGACCACGAAGTCGACGGACGACGACATCGCCGGAGCTGCCTCCAAGATGGAGGGCCTGAAGGGCAAGAAGAGCTCCGTCGCCGGCAACTTCCGCTCCGCGTCCGCGACCGACGGTCCCATCCGCAACATCGTGTTCGCCTGCGACGCCGGCATGGGCTCCTCCGCCATGGGCGCCTCGGTGCTCCGCAACAAGATCAAGGCGGCCGGCTTCCCGGACGTCAAGGTCACCAACCTCGCCATCGCCAACCTGAAGGACGACTACGACGTCGTCGTGACGCACCAGGACCTCGCCGCCCGCGCCGAGCCCCTGACGCAGGGCGCCACGCACGTCACCGTCGACAACTTCATGAACAGCCCGCGCTATGACGAGATCGTCGAGCTGGTGCGCGCCAGCGCTGCAGCCGAAGGCGGAGTCGATCCGAAGAACCCGATGCCGGCCGCCGTCGCATCCGAGGCCGACGACGACGGCACGGCCACCGGCGCCAACGACGTCCTCGCCGAGGAGAGCGTCGTGCTCAACGGCAGGGCCACCACGCAGGAGGACGCCATCAACGAGGCCGGCCGCCTGCTGGTCGAACGCGGCGCCGTCGACTCCACCTACGTGGCAGCGATGCACGAACGCGAGAAGTCCGTCCCCACCTACATGGGCAACTTCCTCGCGATCCCGCACGGCACCAATGCGGCGAAGGACCTGATCAGGCGCTCGGCCGTGTCGATCGTCCGCTACCCCGAAGGCATCGACTGGAACGGCAAGCAGGTGAAGTTCGTGGTCGGCGTCGCAGGCGTCAACAACGAGCACCTGTCCATCCTGTCCGCGATCGCACGGGTGTTCTCCGACAAGGACCAGGTCGCCAGGCTCGACGAGGCGACCACGGTGGACGAGGTCCTCGCGCTCTTCGGAAAGGTCAATGCCTAGTGAAGGCAGTACATTTCGGTGCCGGCAACATCGGTCGCGGCTTCGTGGGGCTCCTGCTCCACGAGGCCGGGTACGAGGTGGTCTTCGCCGACGTCGCGGACGCCCTGATCGACCAGCTGGCCTCGACGCCCAGCTATGACGTCCACGAGGTCGGCGAGGACCCGGCGGTGAAGACGGTGGACAACTACCGTGCGCTCAATTCGCGCTCGCAGGAGGAGGACGTCGTCGCGGAGATCGCGACTGCGGACATCGTCACCACGGCGGTGGGCCCGAACGTCCTGAAGTTCCTCGCGCCGGTCATCGCCCGCGCGATCGCCCGGCGCGGCGACGAGCAGGCACCCCTGCAGGTCATGGCCTGCGAGAACGCCATCAACGCGACGGACATCCTGCGCCGCGAGGTCGAGCAGGCCTACGACGGCGCCGCACTGGACCTCGCGTCGAAGGCGGTCTTCGCCAACACGGCGGTGGACCGGATCGTCCCGAACCAGGCGGCCGGCCAGGGACTCGACGTCACCGTGGAGACCTTCTTCGAGTGGGTCATCGACCGCACCCCGTTCAAGGGCAGCGCGCCCGAGATCCCCGGTGCCACCTACGTCGACGACCTCGAACCGTACATCGAGCGGAAGCTCTTCACGGTGAACACGGGTCACGCGTCGGCCGCCTACTTCGGCTATGCAGCCGGCGTCGAGAAGATCGCGGACGCCATGGCCGACGAGGCGATCGCCGCCAAGGTGCGCGCCGTGCTCGACGAGACGAAGCAGTTGCTCGTCTCGAAGCACGGGTTCGACCCCGAGGAGCAGGAAGCCTATGTGCAGAAGATCCTGCGACGCTTCACCAACCAGCACCTCCCGGACACCGTGGTGCGGGTCGGCAGGGCACCACTGCGGAAGCTGAGCCGCAGGGAGCGCTTCGTCGGCCCGGCCGCGGAGCTGGCGGAGGCCGGCACCCAGCCGGTAGCGCTGCTCGACGCGATGCAGGCGGCGCTGTCCTTCTCGGCTCCGGATGATCCCGAGGTCGCGGCGCTCGCCGAGATCCTCGCCACCCAGGAACCGGGCGAGGCGACGACGTCCATCACGGGCCTCGAGCCGGATCACCCGTTGTATGGATCGGTACGGGACCTGATCGCGCAGCATGCGCCAGGACACCACGACTGATCGATCGACAGGAGGAAGAGGGAGCAGCCGCGGGCTGCTCCCTTTTTCGTTGCCGGACCTTGACGAAAGCAGCCCCGAATCCTAGCGTGTTAAGGAAAGCGTTTTCCAACCTAAGGATTCAATGATGAGTTCCGCCCAGAAAACAGCACTCTCGGCCTGCGTGGCCCTCGCCACCGGCGCCGTCCTCACCCTGGGCGGACTCTCCGTCCCGGCGATGGCCCAGGGCACGGGCAATGCGGCGCCGATCGGGGGAGTGCAGCTCGAACACCTGGACCGCGGGCTCGTCGGCGCAGCGACTCCGCAGGGCGTGTTCCTCTCCTGGCGGCTCAAGGCCACCGAGGTCACGGGTGCGACGGCGGAAGGGCTCACGGGCACGGACTTCACGGTCTACCGCGACGGTGCTCCCATCGCCACCGTCACGGACAGCACCAACTACCTCGACACCACCGTGACCGGGACGGCTGCCACGGGCGCCCGCTACAGCGTCGCGGCCGTCGTCGACGGTGTGGAGGTCGAGGTGAGCGCCGACGTCGCCCCGTGGTCGCAGGCGTCCACGGACCTGCCGCTGACCAAGCCGGCCGACGGCGTGACTCCGACGGGGGAGTCGTACACCTACTCCGCGAACGACATGAGCGTCGGTGATGTCGACGGCGACGGCTCCTACGAATACTTCGTCAAGTGGGACCCCTCGAACTCGAAGGACGTCTCCCAGGTCGGGTACACCGGCAACACCTACATCGACACCTACACGGCCGAAGGGCGCCTGCTGAACCGGATCGACCTCGGCGTCAACATCCGTGCGGGCGCCCACTACACGCAGTTCATGGTCTCGGACTTCGACGGCGACGGCCGCTCCGAGATGATGCTCAAAACGGCTCCCGGAACGAAGACGACCACGTACGGAGCCGACGGCGGGATCACCTCCGAGAGCTACGTGACGCTGCCGGAGGCGGATGTCGCGGCCGGCTACACCCACGGGGACGACTACCGGCTGGGCGCAGCCGGCTACTACGAGCACGTCGTCGGGATGTTCAGGAGCTGGCAGGACCACCCCGAGGTGGCGGCCGGCACCTGGCCGGCGACCCTCGAGGAGGCTTTCGGCATCCCGCAGCGCTACGACTACCCGCTGTCCGACGCCGATGCCCGCGCCATGGCGGACTACTTCATGGACGTCTACGCGCCCTCGCGCAGTGCTCGGAACAACCTGCGCGCCTTCGAGGGCTTCATCCTCGACGGCCCCGAATACCTGAGCGTGTTCGAGGGCGGCACGGGAACCGAACTGGAGACCGTCCCCTACGAGCCGGGCCGCGGTGACGACGGCCTGCTGTGGGGCGACTACGCGATGGCGCGGATCGAGCCGGGCAACCGTGTGGACCGCTTCCTGGCGGGCGTCGCCTACCTCGACGGCGAGAACCCGTCGGCCGTGTTCGCCCGCGGCTACTACACGCGTGCGAACGTCGTCGCCTACAGCTGGGACGGCGAGCAGCTGACGCAGGAGTGGCACGCCGACTCCGGCCACGTGGCCATGACCAACCCCTTCAACGACGGTCCGCACGGCGGACGTGGCAGCAGCGAGGAGTTCGGCTCGCTGGCCGGCCAGGGCTTCCACTCACTGAGCGCAGCGGACGTCGACGGCGACGGCCGGCAGGAGATCGTGTACGGCAGCGCCACCATCGACGACGACGGCTCGCTGCTCTACAGCTCGTCCGACACGCTCCCCGCGGGAAGTGCTGCTCCGGGTGCCGAGGCGAAGCTGGGGCACGGCGACGCCATCCACGTCACGGACATCGACCCCGACCGTCCCGGCCAGGAGATCTTCTCCGTGCACGAGGGTGCGACGGGGGCTCCCTACGGCTGGGCCATGCGGGACGCCTCGAACGGCGAGGTGCTGTTCGGCGGCTACACGGGCAGGGACACCGGGCGCGGGATGATCGGCGACGTCGACCCGGCCGTCCGCGGCATCGAGAACTGGGCCGTGGGGCTCCGTTCGGCGTCGGGCCGGCTCCTGCCGGGCAACGGCTACGGAACCAACATGAGCATCCGGTGGGCGGCCGACGGCACCACGCAGCTCGTCAACGGCACCGGCAACCAGGCCACCACCATCGACGATGCGCGGCGCGGGCGGCTCCTCACCGCGACGGACACCCGCACCAACAACGGCACCAAGGGCAACCCGTCGCTCGTGGCAGATGTCTTCGGCGACTGGCGCGAGGAACTGTTGGTGCGGACGGCGGACAGTTCGGCCATCCGGATCTTCACGAGCACCGAGGTCACCGACCGCAAGCTGTACACGCTCATGCACGATCCGCAGTACCGTGCGGAGATCGCCCGCCAGAACACGGCCTACAACCAGCCCGCGTACACCAGCTTCTACCTGGCCTCCGACACGGACTTCACGAGCGTCCCCGTGCCTGACGCCTTCGTGCCGGGGGCGCTTCCCGCCCTGCAGCGGCAGCTGGAGCAGGCCGTCACCGCCGGTGGCGTCTCCGGACCGGCCGCGCAGCAGTTGCGGGCCTCCCTGGACCAGGCCCAGCGCGCTGTGGAGCGGGACCAGGCCGGCAATGCGGCCAGGGCACTGAAGAAGTTCCTCGACCGGCTGGAGCAGGCGCAACCCGGCACGGTGTCCGACGACGCGCGGGCCCGGCTCGGCTACGCCGCATCGGAGATCCTCTCGACGCTGCAGTAGCGGCGCGGGCCGGAACTTCCGGCAGGACCGGGTGCGGACGGGCACGCGGTCCTGCCGGAGCTCGGCATGCCCGCGGTCGCAGACGTTGGGTAGATTGTCCCGTGTGAGCCGGAACCCCCATGACCTGCTGTCGATCGTCTACGCGAGCACCGCCGCCCAGCTGTTCGACGATGTGGAGCTCAGCGCACTGCTGGCCTCGAGCAGGGAGAACAATGCCCGGGCGCACCTGACGGGGATGCTGCTGTACCGCAGCGGACGATTCCTCCAGGTCATCGAGGGGCCCGCGGACGTCCTGCGCGAGCGCATGTCCATCATCGCCGCGGATCCCCGCCACCTGGACGTGCGCGTCCTCCTCCGGGAGACCATCGACGAACGGCAGTTCCCGGACTGGACCATGGCCTACGAGCCGGCCTCCGACGTGGCCGCGGAGGACATCCCCGGGTTCCGCACGACGTTCGCGGATATCGGGGGCGAGGACGATCCGCAGGGGTCCGTCGCGGCCCTGCGCGAGCTGATCCTCTGGTTCCAGGACCGCGCCGTGCAGCTGCGCCGAGCCTGACAGGCCCGCCCGGCGATTCCGGGGCGGGCCGGGAGAGTGCGCGCCCCCGCCGCCCTGCCCGGCTGCCGGGAGGGCCGGGAGAGTGCGTGATCCCGCCGTGGCGCCGGCTGCGGGGCGGGCCGGGAGAGTGCGATCCCGCCGTCGTGCCCGGCTGCAGGGAGGCTTCAGGAGCCGATGAGCTCCCGGACGAAGGCCAGGTGCTCGACGTCCTGGAAGGCGCCGCCCTGCTCATGGCCGTTGTACGGGTACACCTTCATGCGCTTCGGCCCTGCGTAGTGGTTGTGTGCGGCGAACACGCACGACGGCGGGCAGACGTCGTCGAGCAGTCCCACCGAGAACATCGCGGGGATGGTGCTGCGGGTCGCGAAATTGACGCCGTCGAAGTAGCTCAGGGTCCGGAAGACGCCCTCGACGTCCTTCCGCCGGGTACCGAGGTACGTCACGATCTCCGAGTACGGGGCGGTCCCGACGATCTCCGTGGCGTGGCGCATGTGGGCGAGGAAGGGGACGTCGACGATGGCGCCGATGGGCGGGCTCGGGTTGACCCGCTGCGTGAGCGCCGCAGTGGCGAGGGCGATGCCGCCACCCTGGCTCCCGCCCGAGATCACCACGCGGGCGGGATCGACGGCGGGATGCGACTGCGCGGCCTCGACGGCGTGCACGGCATCGACGAAGAGCCGCCGGTAGTAATAGGTCTCCGGGTCCCCGACGCCGAGGGTCAGAAATCCGCCGAGGTGCGGCCCTGTCAGGGCTCCGTCCGAGGTGTCGCCGGGCCGGTGGCCCGAGCCCTGCCCGCGGAGGTCCATGACGAAGTGGGCGAAGCCCGCACTGGGCAGCCCCGTCCACTCGCCGAGGAGTCCGCGCCCGCCTCCGTAGCCGATGAAGGTGACGACCGTCGGCAGGGGGCCGGAGAGGTGCCGCGGCCTCAGCAGCCAGGCCTTGACCGGCTGGCCGTCGTAGCCGGCGAACGTCACGTCCTCCGTGACCAGCTGGGTATAGCCCGCGTCCACCTCCTCGAACGACGGGGCCGCGGCGTGGACGCGCTGCTCGGCGAGGGTCTTGTCCCAGAAGGCGTCGTAGTCGGCGGGCTCGTCGCGCTCCGGCAGGTAGTTCCGCAGCTCGGACAGGGGAAGATCGAAGTGGGGCATGTGCTGCATCCTTTCACGGCGCGGATGGGCGAAGATAGAGCGCGGACAACCTCGTGGAGCCGGGCTGTTGACCATTGATACGATTCAATCTACGCTGTGGGATAACGCTTTCCCAAGGGCGTCCCACGATGGCTGACGAAGAAGTTTTCCAGGAGGACAAAGATGTTCCGAACACTCTCACGGCGCACGCTCGCAGGCGTAGCAGCATTCGCCGCCACCGGGCTGGTCCTGACCGGTTGCGGGGGAGGCGGGGGTGAACCCGCAGCCCTCGACACCGAGGAGCAGATCACCCTCAACTACACGTTCTGGGGCAACGACGACCGTGCCGCCCGCTACGACAAGGCCATCACGGCGTTCGAGGAGAAGTTCCCGAACATCACGATCAACGACACCTTCACCGACTACCCCTCCTACTGGGAGAAGCGCCAGACCGAGGCCGCGGGTGGCGGGCTGCCGGACGTCATGCAGTTCGACTACACCTACCTCCGCCAGTACGGCGACAACGGCCTGCTCCTGAACCTCGAGGACTACTTCGGTGACGCCATCACTACCGATGCGATCGACGAGAGCCTGCTGTCCACCGGCAAGCTCGACGACGGCACCTTCGCCATCCCCACCGGCTACAGCGCCTGGTCCGTGTTCCAGAACACGGGCCTGCTGGCCCAGGCCGGCGTCGAGCCCTACGAGGGCGGCACGAGCTGGGACGACTACAACGCGTACATGGCCTCAGTCACCGACGCCACGGGCGGAACGGTGTACGGAGGGACCGACACCACGCAGCGCATCCAGGACCTCGAACTGAAGCTGCGCCAGCAGGGCCGCGAACTCTTCACCGAGGAGGGCGAACTGAACTTCACCCAGGAAGAGCTCGCCGACCACTGGAAGGAGGGCCAGGCGAACCGCGACAAGGTCACGGTTCCGCAGAGCAAGCTCGAGGAGATCAACCCCGTCTCCGGCTTCGGCGGCAACCTGACCACCAGCGAGATGAGCTGGAGCAACTTCCTCGGCGGCTACCTCGGTGACTCCGGCGCGGAGGAGATCACCATCGTCGCTCCTCCGACCGACAGCCCGGACGAGAAGGACCTGTACCAGAAGGTCGGCCTCATGCAGGCGGCGTCCTCCTCCACCGAGCACCCCGAGGCAGCGGCGGCATTCGTCGACTTCCTGATCAACAGCCCCGAGGTCGGCGAAATCTTCGGAGCCACGCTCGGTATCCCCGCATCCGAGACGCAGCTCGAAGGTGCGAACCTCGAGGGACCGGACAAGGCCGTCAAGGACTACCTCGACTCCATCGAGGAACGCCTTGGCGACGCCCCCGCAGCGCCCGTGGCTGGCTTCGGCGCCATCGAGCAGACGTTCTGGGACCTCGGCAAGTCGATCGGCCTGGGCTCCGTGACGCCTGAGGACGCTGCAAAGCAGTTCTTCGACGAAGCCTCCGTCACGCTCGGTAGCTAGTCAGACAAAGGAGTTAGATCGTGACAACGGACTCGGCGCCCGCGCCCTCAACAGCCCGCACCGCCGAATCCGGTGCCCGTCCGGCGGCCCGCCGGACGGGCACGCCCCGGCCCCGACGTGGCCGCAGCCGCGACACCCTGGCCGGCTACGTCTTCCTCTCGCCGTGGCTGCTCGGGTTCATCGGTCTCACCCTCGGACCCATGGTGGCGTCGCTCTACCTGGCGTTCACCGACTACAACCTCTTCACCGCCCCCGAGTGGACCGGCCTCGAGAACATGACCCGCATGGCCGGGGACGAGAAGTTCTGGAGCTCGGTGCGGATCACGCTCATCTACGTGCTGGTGGGAACGCCCATCAAGCTCGCTGCCGCCCTCGGCGTGGCGATGCTCCTGAACTACAAGGCGCGCGGCACGGGCTTCTTCCGCTCGGCGTTCTACGCGCCCAGCCTCATCGGCGCGAGCGTCAGCATCGCGATCGTGTGGCGGGCCATGTTCTCCACCGACGGGCCGGTCGACGGCACGCTCAGCCTGTTCGGCATCAACCTCGGAGGCTGGATCGGCAACCCGTCGCTCATCATGCCGATGATGATCCTCCTCGCCATCTGGCAGTTCGGCGCCCCCATGGTCATCTTCCTGGCCGGGCTCAAGGGGGTGCCCGCCGAGCTGTACGAGGCGGCGTCGGTGGACGGAGCCCGGCCCTGGCGCAAGTTCGTCAGCGTCACGGTGCCGATGCTCTCGCCGGTCATCTTCTTCAACCTGCTGCTCGAGATGATCAACGCCTTCCAGGTGTTCGCCTCGGCCTACATCATCGGCTCCGGCACCGGCGGACCCGGCGGGGCGACGAACTTCTACACCGTCTACCTCTACACGCGGGCCTTCGCGAACAACCAGATGGGCTACGCCTCCGCGATGGCCTGGGTGCTGCTGCTCGCCGTCGGCGTCCTCGCGTTCATCCTGTTCCGCACCTCCAAGAGCTGGGTCCACTACGCAGGAGACTCCAAGTGACCACCATCGAATCCAACCCTGCCGTCCCCGTCCCGGTGAACCCCGACGCCCCCGGGCAACGGGCGCCCCGGCGCCGCCCGATGCGCCGCCACATCCCGACCGCCTTCTGGATCATCGGGATCGTGGCGCTGACGGCCATCGTGCTGTACCCGCTGCTGTGGATGGTCTCGGCATCGCTCAAGCCGAACGCCGAGTTCGGCAGCAACCAGGGCTTCCTGCCCGAGAACCCGACCTTCGACAACTTCGTCAAGGTCATGCAGGGCATCGCGGGTATCCCCACCTGGAAGTTCTTCCTCAACTCGCTGCTCCTCGGCATCGGCGCGGTGATCGGCACGGTCATCTCGTCCTCGATGGCGGCCTACGCCTTCTCCCGGATCACCTTCCGCGGCAGCAAGGTCCTCTTCGCGGCCATGATCGGAACGCTGCTCCTGCCGTTCCACGTGCTGATCATCCCGCAGTACATCATCTTCCGGAACCTCGGACTGATCGACACCTTCTGGCCGCTGCTGGCCGGGAAGTTCCTGGCCACCGAGGCGTTCTTCGTCTTCCTCATGGTCCAGTTCATCCGCAACCTCCCGCGGGAACTCGACGAGGCGGCCCGGATCGACGGCTGCGGCCACGGGCGCATCTTCTTCTCGATCACCCTGCCGCTCATCAAGCCGGCCATCATCACGTCCTCGATCTTCGCCTTCATCTGGAGCTGGAACGACTTCCTCGGCCCGCTCCTGTACCTGAACTCGCCGGACAAGTACCCCCTGCCGCTCGCGCTGCGCATCTTCAACGACCAGACGAGCACCTCCGACTACGGCGCAACGATCGCGATCTCCGTCCTCGCCCTGCTGCCGGTGATGCTGTTCTTCATCATCTTCCAGCGGTTCCTGGTGGACGGCGTCGCCACCCAGGGCCTCAAGGGATGAGCCGGCGCCAGCGCGACGCCGTCCGCGGGCGCGATGCCGCCGTCCGCGATGGCAGCGGCCTGCGCTGGCCCGGAGCAACCGCGAAGTTCGCGCTGTTCGGCGAAGTCCTGTGGGTCGGAGCACTGTGCTGCGTCGCGGGCCTCGCGATCATCACGATTCCCGCCGCCTTCGCCGCGGGGTCGGCGCACCTCCACCGCTTCCTGCGGGCCGAGGATTCGACGCTCCGGTCGTTCGCCGCCGATCTCGCCGCGGCACTCCGGACCGGCTGGCTCGTGGGACTGGGCGTCGCCGTGGCCGCGGGGCTCCTGCTGCTGGACATCGTCGTCGCCGGTTCCAAGCTCCTGCCCGGCTGGCAGGCTGTCCTCGCCGCCGGCGTCGTCCTGCTGGTCCTGCTGCTGGCGGGCCTCGCCGGAACGACGGCGCGCTGGCACCCGGCGGGCTCGTGGCGTGCCGCCGGGCTCGGGTGGCTCCGGGACGTCCGCGACGATCCGGCCGGCCTGCTGTGGCTCGTCGCGGCGGTCGTCCTCACCGGGATGGTCGCCTGGCAACTGCCGCCGCTCGTCATCCCGGGCATCGGATGCCTCGTCTTCGCCGCGCTGGCGACCTCGGTCCGCGAGCGCCGTCCGCGCTCCTGACACCATGACCTGTACGACCCGACTACCCCTGGAGTTCCCTTGCACTACGGCGGCGACTACAACCCGGAACAGTGGCCCGAGGAGGTCTGGCCGGAGGACGTAGAACGCATGCGGGAAGCCGGGGTCACGATGGTGAGCCTCGGGATCTTCTCCTGGGCACGCATCCAGCCCTCCGAACACGAGTTCGACTTCGAGTGGCTGGACCGGATCATCGGCCTCCTGCACGGCGGCGGGATCGCGGTGGACCTCGCGACGGCGACGGCGTCACCACCGCCCTGGGCCACGGTCGCCTACCCGGAGATGCTGGCCGCTGACGAGCACGGCTCCGCCTACTGGCACGGGAGCCGCCAGCACTACGCGCCGTCCTCGCCCGCCTACCGCAGGCTGGCCGCGGAACTCGTCACGAGGATCGCCGAACGCTACGCCCGGCACCCGGCCGTCGTCCTCTGGCATGTGAACAACGAGTACGGCTGCCACCTGAACGTGGACTACTCGGACGCCGCGCGGGACGCCTTCCGGCTCTGGCTGGAGCGGCGCTACGGGACGGTCGATGCGCTGAACGAGGCGTGGGGGACCATGTTCTGGTCGCAGCGCTACGGCACGTTCGCGGAGGTCTTCCCGCCACGCCATGCGCCGTACAGCCACAACCCGGGGCAGCTGCTCGACTACCGCAGGTTCACCTCCGACATGCTCCTCGAGTGCTACCGGATGGAGCGGGACATCATCCGGGCGGCGGGAGCCACGCAGCCCGTCACCACGAACTTCATGGGTGCCTTCAAACCGGCGGACTACGCGCAGTGGGCAGCGGAGCTCGACGTCATCTGCGACGACCTCTACCCGGACCCCAATGATCCGGAGGGCTTCCGCGAGGGCGCGTTCCACGGCGACCTCATGCGCTCGCTCAAGCCCGGGACGCCGTGGCTGCTGATGGAGCAGGCCTCCAGTGCGGTCAACTGGCGTCCCTCCAACGCCCCGAAGGCGCCCGGGCAGCTCGCCGCGCAGAGCATGCAGGCCGTGGCCCGCGGCGCGGACGGCATCCTCTTCTTCCAGTGGCGGCAGTCGCGGGCGGGATCGGAGAAGTTCCACTCGGGGATGCTGCCGCACGCCGGAACGCAGACCCGCACCTGGCGCGAGGTGGTGGCGCTCGGCGGCGAGCTGGCACGGCTCCCGGACCTGCCGGCCGACGACGGCTCCGCCAGGGTGGCGATCCTGCTCGACTGGGAGAACTGGTGGGCGATCGAGAACCCGGACCACCCCACGTCGCTGGACTACCTGTCCCTGGTACGGGGCTGGTACGACGCCGCCCACCGCCTCCACACCCAGGTCGACATCCTCCCGCCGACGGCCGCTCTCGCACGATACGACGTCGTCATCGCGCCACACCTCTACCTCCTGACGGAACAGGCGGCCGCGAACCTCGCAGGGTTCGTCGCGCAGGGAGGCCACCTGCTCGTCACCGCCTTCAGCGACGTGGTCGACGAGAGCGACCGCTTCCGGCCGGGCGGCTTCGGGACGCAGCTGCGGGACCTCCTGGGGGTCGTCATCGAGGACTTCGGCGCGCTGGTGCCTCCGGGGGCGCCCGGCCCCGGCCAGCAGCAAGCCCGGGTGGCCGGGAACGGGTTCGGCTTCGCCGGCTCCCTCCTCGCCGAGGAGGCGCACGCCGTCGACGCCGAGGTGCTGGCGGTGTTCGACGGCGGGCGTCAGCACGGCTCGCCCGCGCTGACGGTCCGCGTCGACGGGTCGGGGAAGGCCTACTACCTCGCCACCGTGCCCGACGACGACGGCGCCCGGCAGGTGCTCGCGCAGGTCTTCGCGGCGGCGGGCGTGGCCCCGGTGCTGCCGGGGCTCCCGCCGATGGTCGAGGCGATCCGCCGGGGGCGGCTGCTCACGGTCATCAATCACGGCCAGGACGCGGTGGCCGTCGACGTGCAGGGCGAGGATGCGCTCGGTGGCGGTGCCGTGGACGGCGTGACGCTGGAGCCCTATGCCTACGCCCTGGTGCTGACCGAGGGCTGATCCCACCCGTGGCACGTGCTGCCCGACCGGTACACCGCGCCCGCGGCACGTGCAAGAGCGGGTGGGCGGCGCATCCGGGGACTGCGGGGGGAGCGGCCGGCGGCTTACGCTCGGATGCATGGACCAGCCGACCGAAGAACATCACCTGAAGGACCTGGGCAGCACCGAGGGGATCGACCCGACGGACGTCGGTCAGATCCAGGACGGACCGCTGACCGCGGCGGACGAGGTGGACCTCATCTCCAACCAGGCCGTCCCGGACGCCGACCCCTCCGTCGAAGCGCTCGCCGGGAACCTCGGACTCGAGGACTCACCCGCCGACAACCCGACCACGGACGACCGCTTCACGGGCGGCTCCCGCTAGCCGGGGACCGGGAGCGGGAGAGCGGGCGGCACGGCGGCCGGTCGCCGGAACCGGACGCCTGCGGCCAGACCGCCGGTTCAACCGCGAGTCAGGACTGGCGGACCGACCTCTCGGCCGTTTCCTCTGCAGCATGTCCTGTGGCTTCCCCGGCTCGTTCCTCGAGCTGTCCCTCGGCAGCGGCCGGCGCGTCCCGGACGGCCTGGCGTCGATCCAGCTCCTCCCGGAGCTCGTGGTGCTGCCCCTCGGTCTCGGCATCGACCTCGTGGTGCTCGATGTACTGCTGGTCCCGTGAGCGGTGGTTCCTGCTGTTCAGGATGTCCAGGTCATCCCTGTCCACGGATGTCAGGTCCTCCGGGAAATCCTTCTCCGGGTCCAGTCTGCTGCTGTCTGCCACTGTCCAACTCCTCGAGAGCGCGTTGATGAATCTCCTTGAGTGTAAGGGGATGCGGTGCCCGCTATGCGCGCAACTGCTGCACCATGTCGAGGACCACGGCGCGGAGGTCGCCGTCGTTCTCGTCCGCGATCCGCCGCTGGCGCTGGTACCCGGCGCCGCGCCGCAGGATGCCCTCCACGTCCGCGAGCTCGCTGCTGCAGCCGAGCTTCGCCGCGATCGGCTCGAGGCGGTCGAGGACTTCGACGAGGTGCTCGGTGACGAGCTGCTCGTTGCCCTTCGCATCGAGGATGATGATGGCGTCGAGGCCGTAGCGGGCGGCCCTCCACTTGTTCTCCTGGATGTGCCAGGGCTGCATGGTGGGGATGCTCCCGCCGGCATCGAGTGTCTGGGAGAACTCGTGCACGAGGCACTGGGTGAGGGCCGCGACCGCACCGACGTCCTGCAGGGTCGAGAGCCCGTCGCACACGCGCATCTCCACGGTGCCGAGATTGCCGACCGGGCGGATGTCCCATCGGATCTCGCTGACGGCGTCGATCACTCCGGTGGTGTACATGTCCTGCACATAGGACTCGTATGCCGCCCAGTCGTCGAAGTGGAACGGCAGCCCGGCGGTGGGTAGCTGCTGGAACATGAGGGCGCGCTGCGAGGCGTATCCGGTGTCCTCGCCGCCCCAGAACGGCGACGACGCCGAGAGGGCCTGGAAGTGCGGGAAGTAATTGGTCAGGCCGTCCACCACCGGCAGGGCCTTGTCCCGGGAGTCGAGGCCCACGTGGACGTGGACGCCGTAGATGACCATTTGCCGGCCCCACCACTGCGTGCGGTCGATCAGCTTCGCGTAGCGCTCCTTGTCGGTGACCTGCTGGGCACGCGGGGCGCTGAAGGGGTGCGACCCGGCACAGAAGAGCTCCACGCCCATCGGATCGGTGACCTCGCGGACCGCGGCGAGCGAGCGGGACAGGTCCTCCTTCGCCTCCTCGACCGTGGTGCAGATGCCGGTGACGAGCTCGACGGTGTTGAGCAGGAGTTCCTGCTTGATGTGGGGGTGCTCGTCGTCGTCCTGCAGTTCGGGGTGGTTCCTGCTGACCCCGCGGAGCACCTCGCTGGCCACGGGGACCAGTTCCCCGTTGTAGCGGTCCACGAGGGCGAGCTCCCACTCGACGCCGAGCGTGGACTGGGCTGACTGCGCAAAGTCGATCTTCAAGGGTTTGCTCCTGGAACGGTGCGGGATGGTGGTGCCTCGGCAACGCGCCGTCGCGGAAGAGACTCGTCCCAATATTAGTGCCTCGCCTGCCACTGGGGGGTGTGACGGCTGGGCCGGGGGGAGCGCGCTGCTGGAAGAATGGTCGGGTGCCCATCCTTAACAAAGACATGACCCTCTGCATCTCCCTGGCCGCGCGCCCCAGCAACATCGGGACGCGCTTCCACAACTACCTCTACGAGGAGTTGGGCCTGAACTTCATCTACAAGGCCTTCACCACCACGGACCTGCCGTCGGCCATCGCAGGCCTGCGGGGGCTCGGGATCCGGGGCTGCGCCGTCTCGATGCCGTTCAAGGAGGACGTGATCGCGCTCGTGGACTCCCTGGATCCCTCGGCGAGGGCAATCGACTCCGTCAACACCATCGTCAACGACGACGGCGTGCTCACGGCCTACAACACGGACTACCTGGCGGTGGAGCGGCTCCTCCGGGAGCACGCCGTGCCCACGACGCACTCCGTCCTCGTGCAGGGTTCGGGCGGCATGGCCAAGGCTGTGGTCGCGGCGCTGCGCGATGCGGGTTTCACGCGGGTGACCGTCGTGGCGCGCAACGAGCACACGGGCCGCGCGCTCGCGGAGCTCTACGGCTTCGGCTGGCAGCGGGACGTGGGGGAGCTGACGGCGGACCTCCTTTTCAATGTGACGCCCCTCGGCATGGCCGGGCCCGACGCCGATGCCCTGGCCTTTCCGCAGGCCGTGATCGACGCCGCCCAGGTGGTGTTCGACGTCGTCGCCTCACCGTCGGAGACCCCGCTGATCCTCGCCGCCCGGGCGGCAGGGAAGCCGGTGATCACGGGAGCCGAGGTCGTCGCGCTGCAGGCCGAGGAGCAGTTCGTGCTCTACACCGGCGTGCGGCCGACGCCGGAGCAGGTCCGGGCGGCCGGGGAGTTCTCGCGCCTGCAGGCGTAGGGAGCTGCCGGCACCTACAGCCGGCACCTACAGCCGGTACCAGCGCACGCCGTGGGGTTCGAGGGTGATGCCTGCTGCCAGGAGGGTCTGCTGCCCGCCGATGAGTTCGAGCGCGGTTGTCGGCAGGCCGGACAGTGTCTCGGCGCTGACGTGCTGCGGGGTGTCGGCGACATTGGCAAGGGCGACGACGGTGGAGTCCTCGCCGTCGAGCAGGCCGGGGCGCTGGTAGCCCAGGACGTGCGGATTGTTCGTGTGGAAGGGGATCAGCCGCCCGCCGGCGAACTCGGGCGTCCGTTTCCGCACGTCGATGAGGTGGGTCAGCCCGGCGAAGACCTTTCCTGCGTCCGTCGCTGGATCCCGCCTGTCCGCATACCGGTCGGCGGGGTAGGCGGGCCTTCCCACCCACCGGCTGTCGCCGGCCTTGGCCGGGTCGGAGAGGTAGGAGTAGTCGTTGAGCTGGCCGACCTCGTCGCCCAGGTAGAGCAGCGGGATGCCGCCGGTGCTGAGGATGATCGAGTGGGCGAGGAGGATCCGGGCGACGGCGGCGCCGTCGCCGGCCTCCAGCCCGGCCAGGGACGCGGTGGTTCCGGAGATGCGGCAGTCCCCGGTGCGCGGGTTGTCCTGGAAGGGGACGCCGCGGGCGAAGCTTCCGGGGAAGCGGTTGACGAAGAAGGCGTTGAGGAACCTGCGGTGGTCGGAACCGTCGATGCCGAGCTCGGCGGCGTCCTCGTCGGAGAAGGTCCAGCCGATGTCGTCGTGGCTGCGCACGTAGTTGACCCACGCGGTGCCTTCGGGGATCTCGTGCCGGCGTTCGAGGGCCTGGGCGAGCAGGGAGGCGTCCCGGGTGGCCAGCGAGTTCCAGATCAGCGCCATCTGCAGGGGGTTGTAGCTGAGCTGGCATTCGTTCCGGTCGATGTACTGCACCACCTCGTCCGGGTGCACGATCGCCTCGGACTTGAACAGCAACGAGGGAGCAGCGAGCCGGCATACCGCGTTGAAGGCCTGCAGCAGCAGGTGCGCTTCGGGCAGGCTCTCGCAGGTGGTGCCGAGCTGCTTCCAGATGAAGGCGACGGCGTCCATGCGGACGATGTCCACGCCCTGGTTCGCGAGGTACAGCATCTCCCCGGCCATGGCCCGGAACACCCGTGGGTTGCGGTAGTTGAGGTCCCACTGGAACGAGTGGAACGTGGCCCAGATCCACCGGCCGTCCTCGAGCTGCACGAAGGAGCCCGGGTGGTCGTCGGGGAAGATCTCGCGGACCGTCTGCTCGTAGGCGTCGGGCATGTCCCGATCCGGGTAGATCCAGTAGAAGCCCTCGTAGTCGGGGTCCCCGGCGATCGCCCTGCGCGCCCATTCGTGCTCGTTCGAGGTGTGGTTGAAGATGAAGTCCACCACCAGCGCTATGCCGTTCTCGCGCAGCTCACGGGCGAGGTCCGCGAGCTCGTCCATGGTGCCCAGCGCCGGGTCCACGTGGCGGTAGCTGGACACGGCGTAGCCGCCGTCGGAGTTCTCCGACGGCGCGAGGAACAACGGCATCAGGTGCAGGTAGGTCAGGCCGAGTTCCCGGAAGGACGGGATCCGCTCGCGCAGCCCGGCGAAGTTCCCCGCGTACAGGTCCACGTAGCAGACCCCGCCGAGCATCCTGTTCGAGGAATACCACTCGGGGGCCATCGCCCGGGAGGCATCGAGTGCCTTCAGGTCCGCGGGCCGCTCCTGCCACGAGGTGGCGGCGTCCAGCACCACCTGGAGGAGCTCGTCGTCGGCTGCCGCACCGTAGATCCGGTGGAACAGCGACTGCAGGCGCGGGAACTCGGCGTCGAAGCGTGCCTCGAAGGACCCCCAGTCCGCGTCCGGCGTCGTGCTC
The DNA here is from genome assembly GCF_044755105.1 of Arthrobacter sp. NPDC092385. NCBI lineage: Bacteria > Bacillati > Actinomycetota > Actinomycetes > Micrococcales > Micrococcaceae > Arthrobacter > Arthrobacter sp. NPDC092385. The sequence goes on along the minus strand of NZ_JBIVQL010000002.1, from coordinate 239,001 downwards.
CGGCGCGCAGCCCGGAGTTCGATGCGGATGCGGTCTTCGGTCAGGGCGCGCACGGAATCCATCCGGCAAGCCTATTCCAGTCGGGGCGGCAGGGCCCGGCGCACGAAACGCCGCGGCCCGTGCGGGCCGCGGCGCTTCAGAAGGGGCGGCTGGATGCCGCGGAGTGCGCCCTGGGCTACTCGGACACGGGGATGGACTGCGACTTCAGGGAGTCGATGGTCTTCTGCTGGCCGTTCTCGAGGGCGTCCAGCAGGGTGCCGGTGCCGCTGATGGCCGCGCCGAACCCGTCCGAGACGTCGGTGTAGGTCTGCGTCATCGTGGGGCCCCAGGTGAAGTCGGGGTTCACGTTCGCGGAGGCATCCGCGAAGACCTCGTAGATCTTCTGTCCGCCGTAGTAGTCGACGCCGCCCGCGAAGGCCTCGAGGTCGGTCGCGGACTTGGCAGCCGGGTACAGGCCGCCGAGTTCGTTGGCGAGGGCGAGGGCCTCCGGGTCGGTGTTGAGCCACAGGGCGAACTTCGCCGCTTCGGCCGGGTGCTCGGAGCCCTTCAGGACCGCGGTGGAGGACCCGCCCCAGTTACCGGCGGTCTCGCCGCCGTCCTCCCACTGCGGCATCGGGGCGACGGCCCACTTGCCGGCCGTGTCCGGTGCGCCGGAGGACAGCGTCGTCGCGCCCCACACGGCGGACACCCAGGTCCACTGCTGGCCCTCGTTGAAGGATGCGTTCCACTCGTCCGAGAACGAGGGCAGGGTGGAGACGAGGTCCTTGGACAGCAGGTCCTGCCAGTAGGTGGCGACCTCCTCCGACTCGGGGCCGGTCAGGTTCACGTCCCAGCTCTCGCCGTCGTTCGCGAACCACTGGCCGCCGTTCTGCCAGACCATGCCTGCGAACCAGTTCACGTCCGACTTCGGGAAGTTGGTGATGTACGAGCCCTGCGCCTTGATCTGCTCGGCTGCCGCGGCATATTCCTCCCAGGTGGTGGGAACCTCGATACCGGCCTGCTCGAAGAGGTCGGCGCGGTAGTACATCGCCATGGGTCCGCTGTCCTGCGGGATCGCGTAGACCGAGTCCTCCTCGCCGAAGGTCACCTGCCCCCAGGTCCAGTCCACGAACTGGTCCTGTGCGTCGGCCACGCCCTCGCACTCGGCGATGTTCTCGAGGCCGTCCTGGACCCGGAAGTTCGGCAGGGCGTCGTACTCGATCTGGCCGAGGTCGGGTGCATTGCCGGCCTGGATCTGGTTGAAGAAGTTCTGGTACGTGCCCGAGTTGCCGTTCGGCCCGGTCTGCACCGTGACCTGGATGTCCGGGTTCTTCTCGTTCCACAGCTCGACGACCTTGTCCATCCCCGGGACCCACGTCGTGAAGTTCAGCTCGACGGGTCCGTCGGATGCTTCACAGGGGGCTGCTCCTGCTCCTGCTTCAGAGCTGTCTCCGCCGGCTGAACAGCCGGAGAGAGCCAGCGCAGAGATCATGGCAAAGGCCGCGGTGACTTTTCCGTAATGCGCGCGCATTGTCTTTCCTATCGGTGGTAGTGCGGTGCGGGGGCGGACGCTCCCACACCTGTGATGCTGGTCGGAGGATTCAGGGGTGTTACTTGACGCCGCCGGCGCCGAGGCCACTGCTCCAGAAGCGCTGGAGCGCGAGGAAGGCGATGATCAGCGGGACGATCGAGACGAGCGCCCCGACGATGACGAGGGACCGCAGTTCGGGGATCTGGCTGATCTGGCTGTTCCACGCGTACAGGCCCAGCGTCACGGGGAAGAGCGCCTGGTCGCGGAGCATGATCAGGGGCAGGAAGAAGTTGTTCCAGATCGCGACGAACTGGAAGAGGAAGATCGTCACGAGGGCCGGAGCCATGAGGCGCGTGGATACCGTGAAGAACGTCCGGATCTCCCCCGAGCCGTCGAGGCGCGCGGCCTCGAGCAGTTCGCCGGGAACGCTGGCCGCTGCGTAGATCCGCGCCAGATACACGCCGAAAGGGCTGACGAGGCTCGGCAGGAACACGGCCCACATGGTGTTGGTCAGCTCCACCTGGCTGAAGATCAGGAACAGCGGCAGGGCCAGGGCCGTGGCGGGGACCAGCACGCCGCTGAGCACGACGTTGAAGATCGCCTCGCGTCCCCGGAACTCGTACTTGGCGAGCGCGTAGCCGCACATCGCGGCGATGATCGTGCCGATCAGGGCGCCCACGCCCGCGTAGAGGGCCGAGTTGAGCAGCCACCGGCCGAAGAGGCCGTCCCCGTAGGAGAAGAGGCGCCCGAGGTTCCGGAAGAACGTCCCGAGGGAGTCCGCCGTGAACCACAGGGGAGCCGTCGAGGTGATCTCGCCGCCCGTCTTCGTGGACGTGGTGAGCAGCCACCAGATGGGGGTCAGGAAGTAGAGGGTGAAGACACCCATGATGAGCATCGCCGCGCTGCGGGACATGATGCTCTGCCGGGGTCCGCGCGCGCGGTCGCCGGCGCTGCTCGCCGTCGAACCCGCTCCGCGCTGTCGCTTGGGGGCGGTGGCTGGGGCTGCCGTCACTGGGAGACCTTCCGCTGGGTCGACTTCAGGAAGATGAAGGAGAGGATGAACGTGGCGAGCGCGAGGACCACGGAGAACGCCGCGGCAAGGTTGTAGTTCGGTACCGACGCCGTGGTGTAGACCGCGAGGTTCGGGGTGAACGTGCTGTTGATCGCCGAGCTGAAGCTGCGCAGCGTCTGCGGTTCGGCCAGGAGCTGGAGCGTGCCGATGATCGAGAAGACCGCAGTGAGGATGATGGCGGGGACCACCAGGGGGATCTTGATGCGCCAGGCGATCTGCAGGTTGCTGGCGCCGTCGAGGCGGGCCGCCTCGTAGATCTCCGTGGGGATGGCGAGGAGTGACGCGTAGATGATCAGCATGTTGTACCCGACGTACACCCACGTCACGATGTTCGCGATGGCCCAGAGGACGAGGTTGCCGCCGAGGAAGTCGACGTTCGAGGTCACGGCTCCGAAGGGCGAGAGGGACGGCGAGTAGAGGAAGCCCCACATGATCGCGGCGATGACGCCGGGGACGGCGTAGGGGGCGAAGAACGCGAGCCGGAAGAACTTCTTGCCCTTGAGCAGCGGTGAATCCAGCAGGAGCGCGAACAGCAGGGCGAGGCCGAGCATGATCGGGACCTGCACGACACCGAACAGCAGCACGCGTCCCACGGATTCCCAGAACGCCGTGTTCTGGAAGACCTGCTCGTACTGGACGAGGCCGCCGAAGACCTGGCGGGGCTTGCCGAAGGTGCCCTCGCGCTCGACGGTGAGGAGCGACTGCACGACGGCGTAGACGATCGGGATCGCGTAGAAGGCGAGGAACAGAAGAGCGAAGGGGGCGATGAACAGTGCCACGGCCCGGCGCTGCGCCCCCGACGATCGGTTCTTCCTCGTGGCCGGAGGCGCCTTCGGGGCCCCCGCCGGAGTGCTAATGACTGTCATTGCCTGCGTCCTTTCGGCCCTGCGCGGAGCCGTCGGTGTCGGGTTTTCCTGGGGTGGTGCGGACGACGCGGACCGCGCCGGCGGGAACGACGACGACGTCGGCCACGGCCTCCGCGGTCAGGAGTTCCAGACCGCTGACCCGGTGCTTGCGGTCCTCGGTGGAGTGGTTGATGAGGAAGACGTAGTCGTGGCCGCTGCCGTGCCGCGTGACGGACTCGAGGCCGGGCTGCGCGTCGGGCAGTTCGATCCCGGCGGTGAGGGCGGCCCGCAGCAGCAGGTCCTTGAGCACGGAGCCGTCGAGCACCGTGCCGGCGTACCACGCCTCGCCCGCGCCGAAGCCGTTGCGGGTGACGGCCGGGCCGCCCGCATGGTGGCCCGTCGCGAAGCGGAGCACGGCATCGGCCGTGGTGAGGTGGAGCGCCTCGGACCACAGCGAGGCGGGCGAGCCGTTGTCCAGCACCAGGGGGTGCGCAGGATCCAGCGGGAAGAACTCCTCGGAGCGGATTCCGAGGAGTTCACGGAAGGCGCCGGGATAGCCTCCGGGCCGCACCCGCTCGTTCTCGTCGACGATCCCGCTGAAGAAGGTGATGAACGCGGATCCGCCGTTCTCGACGAAGGCCTCGATGACGGAGGCGTGCTCGTCACGGATCAGGTAGAGGTTCGGGACCACCACGAGCTTGTAGGCGGAGAGGTCCGCGCCCGGGGCGACGACGTCGACGGTGATGCCGGCGTCCCACAGCGCCTTGTAGGCGGCGTGGACCTGCTCGATGTAGCGGACGTCCCCGGAGGGGTGGGACTCCTGGTCATGCGCCCACCAGGCCTCCCAGCTGAACACGAACGCCACGTCGGCGCGCACCGTGGTGCCGGCGAGCTCGCGCAGCTTCCCGAGCGAGGCACCGAGTTCGACGACGTCGCGCCAGATCCGCGAGTCCGTGCCGGCATGCGGCAGCATGGCAGAGTGGAATTTCTCGCTGCCCTGCAGGGAGGCCCGCCACTGGAAGAAGCAGAGGCCGTCCGCGCCCCGGGCGAGGTGCGTGAGGGAGTTCCGGAGCATCTCCCCGGGCCCCTTGGCGAAATTGCGGGGCTGCCAGTTCACGGCCCCGGTGGAGTGCTCCATGAGCAGCCAGGGCTCGCCCTGCGCCAGTCCTCGCGTGGTATCGGCGGCGAAGGCCAGCTCGGCGAGCGGGGCCGCGAGGCGGTGGTCGAGGTAGTGGTCGTTGGCGATCACGTCCATCTCCGGAGCCCACGTCCAGTAGTCCTGGTTGCGGATGTGCGCGGCGACCATGAAGTTGGTGGTCACCGGAACGCCGCTGTTGCGCCGGAGGACGGCTTCCTCGGCCCTGTAGTGCGCGAGCAGCTCGTCCGAGCTGAAACGGTCGAAGTCGAGCGTCTGCGTAGGGTTCGTGGCCGAGAGGGTGAGCCTGGGCGGCAGCACCTGTTCCCACGCCGAGTAGCGCTGGCTCCAGAAGGCGGTGCCCCAGGCGGCGTTGAGCGTGTCCAGGGTTCCGTAGCGCGTGCGGAGCCAGCGGCGGAAGGCCTCGGCGGAGACGTCGCAGTAGCAGAGTGCGTTGTGGCAGCCGAGCTCGTTCGAGACGTGCCACAGGCGGAGGGCCGGGTGGCTGCCGTAACGCGCCGAGACCTGCTCCACCAGTGCCAGGGCATGCTGCCGGTAGACGGGGGAGCTGGGGCAGAACGCCTGGCGGCCACCGGGCCAGCGGGCGGTGCCGTCAGCCGTGCGGGGGAGGACCTCCGGGTACGCCGTGGTCAGCCAGGCGGGGGTCGAGGACGTTCCGGTACCGAGGTTGACGCCGATACCGTTCTCGGCCAGGAGGTCCATCACGGCGTCGAGGTTCTCGAAGCGGAAGGATCCCTGTTCGGGTTCCAGTTCCGCCCAGCCGAAGATGTTCACGGCCACGAGGTTGACGCCGGCCTCCTTCATCAGCCGGACATCCTCGTGCCAGACGGCTGCGTCCCACTGCTCCGGGTTGTAGTCGCACCCGTAGACGAGCTGCCCGTCGGACAGTCCTGCGACAGTGGTTGTGCGTGCCAAGCCTGCTCCTCCATGGTGCGGTGCCGGTTTCCCGGCCGATGCGGATGGAGAGGTTGCCCGCGTCCTGTGAACGCTCCCAGAACCGGGCGGCTTCGCTCTCCATCGAGTATCTGTGAACGTTCCCAGAGTAATGGCGGTCACATCGGGTGTCAACGTGCCCAGCCCATTTCCAGCTCGCCCGTCCGGTGCTGCTGCGCGGCGTCGTGCTCGCGCTTCCGAGCGGATGGGCCCTGATAATCGGCGTGTCCCGCCGCGACGCGCGCTTCCACCGGCCAGGCACGTGCACGACGCCGCAGCGAGGAGGGTGGGGCGCCGGGGCTGCCGAGCAGATACGTCCAACCCGGGCGGCCGGGACCGGCGGCGGCCGCCCGGATCCTGTCAGCTTTCGGAGGAGAGCCGCCCACCCAGCAGGGCCACTCCGGGCCCGTCGGGTTCCTCGAGGTAGGCGGGCTGCCCCGCCAGGCACATCACGAGGGCGAGGAGGTTGCCGCGCACGTCCGGCCCGCGCCGACGGCGAAGGGAACATCGGTCGCCTCCAGCCGCAGGCCCGCGGCGTTGCGCCGACTCGGCACCGTGAAGTCCTTCGCCGTGAAGTCCTTCGCCGTGAAGAACCCGGCCACGGGCAGGAGGGCCTCGATGCTCGGCCGTGTCGGGATACCGAGCGGATGGCGGATGTCCTGTGCATGCACCACGACCTCCCCGAGGTAGGCGGGAACATCCGACGACGGCGCTATCGACAGGTCGACGACGCTCCGGAAGAGGGCGAGCGTCTCAGCGGGCGACCCACCCCCGCACTCCGTCAGCCGGCGCCGGTTGTGCTGATCGGGGCCGCGGCAGTCAGGCCGGCTGCTGCTCGCCGTACTTGGCCTGGACGGCTTCCCAGTCGCCGGTCCGGGCAATGGGATCCATCCACATGATCTCCCACGTGTGCCCGTCGGGATCGGAGAAGGAGCGTGAGCGCATGAAGCCGAGCTCCTGGGACGTACCCTCGACGGCGCCGGCGGCAACGGCCCGGCCGACCAGCGTGTCCACGTCGTCCGACGCGTCGACGCCGATCGCGTTGATGACGGCGGAGGTGGAGGCGGTGTCAGCCACGGCCTTGTCGGTGAACCGGGACCAGTGCTGGTGGGTCAGGATCATCACGTGGATGGTGTCGCTGATGGTGATGGCCCCGGCGTCGTCGTTCGAGAAGTTCGGGTCCAGCATCCAACCGACGCCGGTGTAGAACTCCTTGGACTTCGCGAGGTCGCGGACGGGGAGGTTGATGAAGACGTTCGTGGCCATGGCCGTTCTCCTGTTCGTGGATGCTGCTGCGATTCTCCGGAAGGTGCCCCCGGTGGGCTCCTGTACCTCTTGGACGGTCGGTCGCCCGTGAAATCATCGGCCTGCCGGAGCCCGACCGAGCCGACGTGTCCGGCCGCACTGCCGGACGACGGGCGGAACCGGCCGGCGCCACTGCCGGGATTGTGCCCGCTACCCCTTGCTAAGCAGGCTGAAGACGACCACAGTGAGGTGGAAAACCTAGGGGAGGCCGACCATGAGTACTTCTGCCGAGCACGTATCCGACGCACCCTCGACCACCGGCGAACCGGAGCTCAAGCGGGTCCTCGGTCCGAAGCTGCTCCTCCTGTTCATCGTCGGCGACATCCTCGGTGCGGGCGTGTATGCCGTCACCGGGACCATGGCCGGGACGGTCGGCGGGCTGGTCTGGCTCCCGTTCCTGCTGGCCTTCATCGTGGCGACGATGACCGCGTTCTCGTACCTCGAACTCGTGACGCAGTATCCGCAGGCGGCCGGTGCCGCCCTCTACACCCACAAGGCGTTCGGCATCCACTTCGTCACCTTCCTGGTGGCGTTCGCCGTCGTCTGTTCCGGCATCACCAGCGCCGCCACGTCCGCCAACGTCCTGGCGCAGAACTTCTTCGGCGGGCTCGAGGTCAACGGCTGGATGGACATGCCGGGGCAGGGCGTCATCACCGCCGTCGCACTCGGGTTCATGCTGCTGCTGGCCGTCATCAACCTGCGCGGTGTCGGCGAGAGCGTGAAGTTCAACGTTGTGCTGACGCTCGTCGAGGTGGCGGCACTGTGCATCGTGATCGGCGTCGGCTTCTTCGTGATGGCGCAGGGCAACGGCAACGTGGGCCAGGTCTTCGTGTTCACGGACTACCAGGACAAGGGCATGTTCCTCGCGGTGACCGCCGCGACCTCGATCGCGTTCTTCGCCATGGTGGGCTTCGAGGACTCCGTGAACATGGTCGAGGAGACCCAGAACCCCGAGCGCATCTTCCCGCGCACCATGCTCACCGGCCTCGGGATCGCCGTGATCTTCTACATGCTGGTCGCGATCTCGGTGGTCACGGTGCTGAGCCCCACGGAACTGGAGGGCATCAGGGAGGCCGAGGGTGCAGCCCTGCTCGAAGTGGTGCACAAGGGATCACCCGATTTCCCGATCGACAAGATCTTCCCGTTCCTGGCCGTCTTCGCCGTCGCGAACACCGCACTGATCAACATGCTGATGGCGAGCCGGTTGATCTACGGCATGGCCCGGCAGGGCGTCCTGCCCCGGCCGCTCGGCAAGGTCCTTCCGGTGCGCTGCACTCCCTGGGCCGGTATCGCCTTCTCGACGATCCTCGCCCTCGGCCTGATCCTCTACGTGACCAGCGATCCGGACAGCAACATCGTGGCGAACCTCTCGGGCACCACGGCCTTCCTGCTCCTGTGCGTCTTCACCGTGGTGAACGTCGCCTGCGTGGTGCTGCGACGCAAGCGGGACGTCAACCGCAAGGTCTTCTTCACGTCACCCGGCCCGCTCCCCATCGTGGCCGCGGTGCTGTGCGCATTCCTCGCCGGGCCGTGGGTGGGGCGCGACGTCGTGCAGTACCAGATTGCCGGCGGCCTGATGGCTATCGGCGTGGTCCTGTGGTTCGTCACCTGGCTGATCAACCGGAGGACCAACACCAGGGCCGGCGATCCGTCGGCCGTCGACGGCTGAGGATCCGGCCCGGGCGGCGGCTAGCATCGGCAGCATGGAGACTCTTCGCTACGCAGCCTTCACCGACCGCGCCGATGGTGGAAACCCTGCCGGGGTGGTGCTCGACGCCGACGGCCTGACGCCGCAGGAGATGCAGGCCATCGCAGCCCGGCTCGGCTACGCGGAGAGCGCCTTCCTCTCCCGCCGCTCCCCGGGTGGTGCCACGATCCGCTACTTCGCGCCCGAGGCCGAGATTCCGTTCTGCGGCCATGCGACGATCGCCACCGGCGTCGCGCTCGCCGAGCGCGGGGGAGTCGGGACGCTGGTCCTGTCGACGCCGGTGGGTCCGCTCGAGCTCAGGACCGAGCGGGTGGGCGGTCGCGTCGTCGCCTCCCTCGTCACGGTCGAGCCGTGGGTCGACGGCATCGACGACGACGTCCGCGCGGAGCTCCTGCAGCACCTCCGCCTTGGCGAGGAGGAGGTGTCGGCGGACCTGCCCGTGATGCTGTCCTTCGCCGGCAACATCCACCCCATCGTGCCCGTGCGCGACGCCGCCGTCCTGCGGAGCCTCGACTACGACTACGAGGGGCTGAAGCGCCTGATGTCCGCGCGGGGGTGGGGCGCGACGATCGCCGTCGTGCACCGGCTCGGTCCGGATGTCTTCGAAGCGCGGAACCCCTTCCCGCCCGGCGGGGTGCGCGAGGATCCCGCCACGGGCTCGGCTGCGGCCTCCCTCGGCGCCTACCTGCGTGCTCGGGGCGAGGTTCAGCCGCCGGCCACCCTCACCGTACACCAGGGGGCCGACGTCGGGCGCCCGTCGGTCATCACGGTGCTCATACCCGAGAGCGGGGGCATGACGGTGTCCGGCGGAGCGGTCCGGATCCCCGGCTAGGTGGATGCACCGGATCACCGGCGGGCAGCCCGCGCTCAGGCCCCGGTCGGGGCCTCCCGTGCCGTCGCCTTCGGTGCCGATCCGATGGACCAGACCCGCGGGGGTACCGCACCATTGACCGAGTGGTCGCCGATGATCCTCGCCTTGAAGACCCACGGGTTGTGGTTGGCGGCGGTACGTGCGTTCCGCCAGTGGCGGTCGAAGTTCTTCGCCGTACTCACCCCGGACGCCGCGAGCGCATTGAAGACGTCCGACGTCGCCCGGGTGGCGAGCGCCGACAGGATCACCTGGGCCTTCGCCGTCTCGAGCTCGGCGACGTCGTTGCGCCGCTCGTCCTCGACCTCGTCGTCGAGGAAGGCACCCTCGTACGCGTGCTGCAGGGCCCTCGCGGCCCGCTCGACCGTCGCGTCGGCCGCGTACGCTGCCGCGGACACCTCGCCGATGACCTGCAGGATCTGCGGGTCGGCCGCGAACGACGACGCATTGCCGTGGCTGAAGATGCGCGTGCGGTTCCGTACCTCGTGGGCGACGTCCCGCTCCGCGGCCGTGATGGTGCCGGCGAGGACGGCGAGCAGCACCGCCTGGTAGAACGCCGTCTGGTACTTGAACCGCGTGTCGAAGTCGATGACGTTCTCGGCGTCCACGCGTGCGCCGTCGAAGGTCGACGTCCCTGAGCCGGTGGTCTGCTGGCCGAAGCCGTCCCAGTCGTCCGCGTGCGTGACGCCGGGCTGATGGGTGCTGACCACGGCGATCACCTTCACGCCGTTGTCGGTGCGCTGTGCGAACGTGTCGATCCAGTCCGCGAAGATGCTCCCGGTCGAGTAGTACTTGGTGCCGGTGATGCGGAAGCCGCCGTCGTTCCTGTCCGGGTCCGGGCTGACCTTCGTGATGACGTCGCCGATCGTCACGCCGCCCACCTCGGTCCAGGAGTTACCGATCGTCTCGCCGTCCACGAAGCGCTTGAGCCACGTCTCGCGCTGCCGTCCGGTCGAGACGAGGCGGTCCTCCACGAAGGCGAAGTGTGCTCGCAGGGCCTGCGGGATGTTGGAATCCGCGGCTGCGAGCTCGGTGAGCAACCGGAACAGCTGGGGCAGGGATGCTCCGAAGCCGCCGTCGGCCACCGGTACCCTGAGGGCGCCGAAGCCGGCCTCGATGAGCGACCGGATCTCCTGTCGGGGCAGCTCGTGGTCGCGTTCCCGGCGGGAGGCGCCCTCGGCGATCCTCGCGAAGAGGGGACGGAAGCGGGCGGCCAGGAGTTCGTAGTCCGCGTCGGCGGTGGGAGGAGTGTGCGTCAGGGTGGTCATGGTGGACCTTTCCGGGAGGGATGGTGACTGATGGGGGACGGAGAGGACAGGCGGAGGGCGCGGGCGGGCGGAGCGGTGGAGTATCAGGCGGAGACGGGGGTGCGGGGTGCAACGGCGGGTGCGGGGCGCGTACTGAGCGTTGCGGCCGCGACGAACAGGACCCCCAGCACCGCGGCGGCCGCGATGACCGAGGATCCGCCCGTCGGCCAGGCACCGTTCAGGCCGAGGACCGCCGGGATCACCGTGCCGGCCGTGCCCACGAGGATCGCGCTCCAGCCCGTGATCCGGGTGAGGCGGGCTGCGCCGCGGGCGAGCAGCAGGAAGAAGAGCGCCCAGAGCACCGCCCAGCTGAGCCACAGCACCGAACTGACGGGATCGCCGTCGGCCGCCGTGCCTGCGAAGACGAGGGCCAGCACGGCGACGAAGCCGCAGAACCAGCCGACACCGGCGGATCCGAGGCCGGCCACCGAGCTCAGGCCCACGTACAGGTAGGTGAGTCCGAAGAGGACGATCCCACCGGCCGAAGCGGCGGTGCCGGGCCCACCGGCCGACGCGATGAGCAGCGCGAAGACCAGTTGCAGTGTGCCGATGGCGAGGTTGAAGAAACCGGAATCGCGCGGCGCCACCCGGCCCAGGAGGCCGAGGCCGTTGATCAGGAGGGCTGCTCCGGAGAGCAGGAGGCAGATGTACGACATGGGTGTCCCATCGACGGGACGCGGACCCGCAGGTACGCGCCGTGCTTGCCCCGGCACGGTCCGCACGGGGCCTGATCTTCACCTGGGGCACCCCACCACGGAGGGGGTTGCCGCCCGACGAGCCAGGGCTTCGCGTCGGGACTCTTGATCTGTGGTCCCCAGACTAGGTGGTCCAAGGGGCCGGGCACAGGGATGCGACGGCGGATAACGCGCCGTGACGCCCCGTGACTCTCCGTGCTCCCGCGCTGCCCCGTCGTCGTCGGAGCGCAGCAGCGGGTGACGCGGAGGTCAGGTCACGGCCGGTAGCCGAAGGCCGCCAGTCCGAGGTCGGGGTGGGCCTGGAAGCCCATCGCACGATAGAACGGGTGCGACCGCGCTCCGTCCTCGGATCCGTCCGCGTCGGTACTGAGTGCCACGAACATGCAGTGGCCGTAGCGCGAGCGGACCTCGTGCATCAGGGCACGGCCTACCCCGCGGCGCTGCGCTCCGGGGTGCACGAGGATGTCCTGGACGTAGCAGATGGACTCTCCGTCCGAGACGGTGCGCGCGAGGCCGAGCAGGCGGCCGTCCTCGTCCCGTGCGGCAAGAACGAGGTGTGAGCCTGCAAGGCTGCGCCGCAGCCTGTCGGGGTCGCGGGTGTAGGCGGTCCACCCGACGGCTTCGTAGAGTGCGAGCGCTTCCGCGAGGGGCGGGATCTGCCCGGCGATGATGTCCACGTCGCCCACCCTAGCCGCCGGCCCTCACGGCTCTACGGTGCGGCGATCGGAGCGGTCCGTGCCTTCGTGGCGGTGATCAGGTCGCCGGGCGTCAACTCGATGTCCAGCCCTCGCTGGCCTCCGGACACGAAGACCGTGGGGTGGTCGAGGGCGGTGGCGTCGAGGACCACGGGGGAGGGCCGGCGCTGCCCGATCGGGGAGATGCCACCGAGGACGTACCCGGTCTTCCGCTGGGCGACGGCGGGATCGGCCATCGTCGCCTTCCTTCCGCCGAGCGCGGCGGCCAGGGCCTTCAGGTCCAGTGTTCCGCTGACCGGGACGACGGCGGCCACGAGCGAACCGTCGACGCTGGTCATGAGGGTCTTGAAGACCCGCGCGGGTGCCACGCCCAGCGCGGCGGCGGCCTCGAGCCCGTAGCTCGAGACGCCGTCCTGGTGCTGGTAGGGCCGGGCGGTGAAATCGATTCCGGCTGCCGAGAGGGCAGCGAGCGCGGGGGTGCTGCGGGAGCCTGTCGGTTTCCTGCCCACTGCACCTCCTCGGGGTATCACGACACCGAAGCGACGTCCCGAACCGCCACGGAATCCAGCTCCGGCCGGCCCCAGGCTCCGGCGAAGTCGCAGGACAGGATGAACCCGGCCATGATTGGGCCCGTCAGGACGAGCCCTTCGACGTAATCTACGCCGTCGCGCTGGACGGGTTCCACTCCGCGCGACTGGAGGGCCTCGAGCAGGACGTCGGTGTCCAGCGCGTCGTCAGCCCGGAGGGAGCACCAGTACACGTACAGGCCTTCCACCTCGTCGAGGGTTGCATGGGAGCCGTCGCCGGTGACGGTGGTGCAGTCCTGGAGGAAATTCTCGATGTGCTGCGTCATGGTGTGTGTTCCTTTGCAGTGTCGGAAGCAGTGTCGGAAGCGGTGCCGAAGAAGGACCGGCCGGCGGGGGATGTCCGGCTCGGCGCGGTCGGCCCGGTCGGTGCGGAGGCAGTGCACGCTGCGCCTGATCCGTGTCAGCCTGCGGGGATGGCAGGGGAGGGCGGAGGCGTCAGGACGCCACGGGCGGAGCGGGAGTGTGCTCGGGGAGATCGTGCAGGCGGGATGGGAATCCGGCCGCGTGGGGCTGTGGAAGAAGGGCTTCCTGGTTGTTCATGGTGCACGCTCCCTCTCGGGGATGGTGCTCTGCTTTTGGGTACCCGGCGGACGCGCCAGGGTAACGAAGAGAAGAACCGAAGACAGCCGCCTTCTTCTAGACAACTACCCCCACCCTACGCTTTTTCCGCCCCGCCGGCGCAAGGAGGCTCAGCTACAGTACAGATATGCCCTCGATCCGCCCCCGGAACCGCCGGGCGACCATCAACGATGTGGCGACGGCCGCCGGCCTCTCGCGCGGCACGGTATCGCGGGTGGTCAACGGTGAGAGGTACGTCTCCGACGAGGCGAAGATCGCCGTCGAAGAAGCCATCGCGCGTGTCGGCTACGTACGCAATTCGGCCGCCCGGAACCTGGTCACCCAGGAGTCCCGCGCGATCGCCCTGATCATCCACGAACCCCATTCGCTCCTGTTCGAGGACCCGAACATCGGGTCCATCCTCCTCGGCGCCAATGCGGTCCTCTCGAAGGCCGATTACCAGCTCGTCTCGCTGATCATCGACTCCGACCGCGACAGCCGACGGGTAGCCGACTACCTCCGCGGCGGGCTCGTGGACGGAGCGGTGATCGTCTCCGCACGGGCCTCCGACCCGATCGCTTCCGCTGTACGGGACATCGGCGTCCCCGCGGCCTTCGTGGGACACCCGCCGGGGACGCCGGACCTGCCCTACGTTGCCATCGACAACGCCGCTGCGGCACGCGCCATCACGGAACGCCTCGTGGAGACGGGCCGACGGCGGATCGGCATGATCGCCAGCGCCATGGACCGCGATTCGGGGCACGACCGCTTCACCGGCTTCCGGGAAGCGCTGGGCGAGCGCTTCGACGCCTCACTGGTGGTCGAGTACCCGCTGTACACCTATGCGGCCGGTCTCGAGGGCATGCAGGAACTGCTGCACCGCTGCCCCGACATCGACGGCGTCTTCGCCGCATCGGATGCCGTCGCGGCCGGTGCCATGACCGCCCTGCAGGAATCCGGGCGCAAGGTGCCCGACGACGTCGGGATCGTCGGCTTCGACGACAGCAGCTGGGCCCTCCGGACACGGCCGCAGCTCTCCACGGTCAGGCAGCCCGCGGACCTCCTGGGCAGCACGGCGGCCGAGCTCGTCCTGGCGCAGATCAGGGGACTGCCGAGCCCGGTGCAGGTGCTCGACACCGCCGTCGTCTGGCGGGATTCGGCGTAGCCCTGACGGAGTTCGACACGACGGAGTTCGGCAAGGAGGACTGCCATGTGGATCGGGTTCGTCGAGTTCGACGTCCTGCTCGGCGACGTGCACTCGCTGAAGGGCAAGCGGTCCGTGGTGCGCCCGCTGGTGTCGGACCTCCGCCGGACGTTCGAGCTGTCCGTCGCCGAAGTGGGGCACCAGGACCTGCACCGCCGGGCCGTCGTCGGGGTCGGGGTGGTCGGAGGCGACCGGCAGCACGTGGTGGACGTGCTGGACCGCGTGGAGCGATTCGTCGCGGCGAGGCCGGAGATCGAGCTGCTGAGCGCGCGGCGACGGCTCCTCAGCAGCGAGGACTAGCTGCACTCGGCCGGGACGGCCCGGTCGGCAGGCGCGCGGGCAGACAGGTGCACGCTCCGCACCGGGTGCTGCGGCGACCCGGCTCAGGCCCCGGCGGAGGACGTGGCGAGCCGGTGGAGGGCGCCGTCGTCGAAGGCGTCGAGCAGTGCCCGGATGTCCTTGTAGACCTCGACGGCCCCGGCGTCCCGCAACTCCGCTTCGCTCGTGCCCCCGGAGGCCAGGCCGATGGTCGGGATCTTCAGCTCGGACGCCGCGAGGACGTCCCAGACGGAGTCTCCGACGAACACGGCGTTCGCCGCCTCGAGGCCGCCGGCGTGGAGCGCCGCCTCGAGGATGTCGGGGGAGGGCTTGCTGTTCCCGGCGTCGGAGGAACTGGTCGCCGCGCTGATCGCCTCGTCGGCGTCGATGATGCCGCGGAGGACCCCGAGCTCCTGCTGGGAGGCGGAGGACGCGAGGACCACCGTCAGGCCGTCGTCGGCGCAGCGGCGCACGAGCTCCCCGGCGCCCTCGAAGGAACGCAGTCCGGGCCAGTAGCCCGAGAAGATGGCACCGTGCGTCGAATCGAGCTCGGCGTCCTGCTCGGCGTCGCGGTCCTCGCCGAGGAGGTGCGCCACGAGCTTGTCCCCGCCCATCCCGATGGCCCGGTGGATCTCCGCCATGGGGACGTCGTGCCCGAACCGGCGGAAGGCCTGCCACCACGCGATGGTGTGCTGGTAGTTGGAATCGACGAGCGTGCCGTCCACGTCGAACAGCACCCCGTGCCGTGTGTCCGCCGATCCCGCCGATCCCGCCGATTCCGTGGTGCCGTCCGCCATGTGCTCCGCCCTTCGCGCGTCCTGATGCCTGTCCCTCCCGAGTCTAGGAACACGGATACCGGCGCGGGGCGATGACGGGCAGGTTGCGGCGAGGCGGGAAGTGTGGCTCCCGCTACGGCAGCGTGACGGGCTCGACGACGATCGCCACGCGCTCGTCCCCGATGCGCGTCAGCACGAGGGTGGCCTTCTTCCGCCCTTTGCCCGAACCGGTCAGCAGCTGTTTCCTGACCTCCTCCGGCGTCACGGAGGTGCCGCGCTTCTTGATGTCGAGGACGCCGATACCCTCCGAGCGGACCCAGGCCTTGAGCGCCTTGACGTTGTAGGGGCGCACCTCGAGCACCCGGTACGCCCGGGCGAACGGCGTGTCCGTGAACGACGGCGCGCAGATGTACGCGATCATCGGATCGACCAGGTGCCCGCCGAGCTGCGCGGCGAGGTCCGCGACGAGTTCGGCGCGGATGACGGCGCCGTCGGGCTCGTAGAGGTAGCCGCCCGGTTCACCGACGGCGGCGGTGGGTCCCTCCCCGAACTCCGCTCCCGACACCATCTCCGCCGAACCCTGCGCGCCGATGACGAGGGCCGCCCGGCGCACGCCCTCCCGGCGGAGGGCGTTGAACCACAGGGCCACCTCGGTGACGTCGCCGTCCACGGAGACCCACTGCGCCTCGCACGTCGACGGGATCGAGTCGTGCGGCATCCCGGGGCCCATCTTCACGCCCACGGGCTTGCCGCTGTCCGCGAGTTCCTGGACGAAGGACAGGGGAGGGGAGAACGCCTCGGGATCGAAGAGGCGGGACGTTCCCGACGTCGTCGTCGTCCTGCGTGCCGGGTCGAGCCAGACGCCGTCGTACTCCGTGGTGTCCACGAAGGAGGCATCGGCGTTGACCACCCGGGCGTTGGGGAAGGGCAGCAGGTTCATGGTCGCGGCGGCGGCGGTCGCCTCGTCGAGCTCGACGGCGGTGACCTCGCGCTCGAGGGTGGCCAGGGCCATGCTGTCGGCGCCGAGGCCGCAGCCCAGGTCCGCGATCCTCACGAGGCCGGCGTCCACGAAGCGCTGCGCGTGGCGCGCCGCGACGGACAGGCGGGTCGCCTGCTCCAGCCCTGCCGCCGTGAAGACCATGTGCTCGGCGAAGGGCCCGAACTTGGCGGATCCCTTGGCCCGGAGGCGCGATTGCGTGAGGGCGGCGGCGACCACCTCGGGAGGGTGCCCGGCCTTCCGCAGCTGCTCCGTGAGGCGCATGCTGTCGGCTTCGGTGTAGGGGCCGAGCGAGTTCAGCAGCTCCCAGCCCTCGGGGGTCAGGATGTCCGCGATGTTGTCCGAAGCCATGCAGCCAGCCTAGGCGAAGTAGACGCCGATCCTGTTGCCCCGGATCTGCTCCACCTGGATGTCCACGTCGTACACGTCGCGGAGCACCGCGGGCGTCATGATCTGCTCTGGCGTGCCCTGGTGGATGAGGGCGCCGTCGCGCATCGCGACGATCGTGTCGGAGTAGCAGGACGCGAAGTTGATGTCGTGGATGACCAGCACCACGGTCTTCCCGAGCTCGTCCACGAGCCGGCGGAGCAGGCGCATCATGTCCACCGAGTGCTTCATGTCGAGGTTGTTGAGCGGCTCGTCGAGCAGGATGTAGTCCGTGTCCTGCGCCAGCACCATGGCGATGAACGCCCGCTGGCGCTGCCCGCCCGAGAGCTCGTCGACGAACCGGTCCGCCAGGTCCGTGAGGTCGAGGTAGGCCAGTGCCCGCTCGATGTGCTCGCGGTCCACCACGGTGGGGCGGCCGTTGTTGTGCGGGAAGCGGCCGAAGCCCACGAGGTCCCGAACCGAGAGCCTGACCGTGAGCTGGTTCTCCTGGCGCAGGATGGACAGGGTGCGCGCGAGGGCCGGCCCCGCCGTCGTGCTGACGTCCAGCCCGGCCACCTCGACCGTCCCGGCGTCCAGGGGGAGGAGCCTGCTCATCATGGACAGCAGCGTGGACTTGCCCGCGCCGTTCGGTCCGATGATCGAGGTGACGCCGCCGCTCGGGATGGTGCACGTGACGTCGTCGACCACGGTGGCGGTGCCGTAGCGCTTGGTGGCATGGTCGATGGTGATCACCGGACACGGCCTTTCAGGAGGAGTGCGAGGAAGACGATGCCGCCGGTGAATTCGATCACGATGCTGAGCGCGGTGTCGAACTCGAAGACCTGCTCGAGGACGAGCTGCCCGCCCACGAGGGCGATCACGCCGAGCAGGACGGCGATGGGCAGCACGACGGCGTGCCGGAAGGAGCTGCACAGCTGGTACGCCAGGGCCGAGACGAGCAGGCCGAAGAACGTGGCCGGGCCCACCAGGGCGGTGGAGACGGCGACGAGGACCGAGCAGATGACGAGGACGAGCGTCACCGTGCGCCGGTGGTCGACGCCGAGGCCCACGGCGGTGTCCCGGCCGAGGGCGAGGACGTCGAGGCGGTGGCGCAGGCGCCACGCGGGCACGCACAGACCGGCGACGGCGACCGCGGAGATCAGCAGGAGCATCGGGTCCACGCGGTTGAAGCTCGCGAAGAACAGGTCCTGCAGGATGATGTACTCGCTCGGGTCCATCAGGCGCTGCAGCAGGGACGAGGCGCCCCGGAAGAACACGCCGAACACGATGCCGACCAGCAGCAGGAGGTGCAGGCTGCGTCCCCCGCCCGTGAAGAGCCACCGGTAGAGCAGCCACGAGAAGGCGACCATCAGGGTCACCTCGACGGCGAAGCGGAGGGGCGCTCCGAGCGTCAGGAGCGTCGAGGCCCCGAGGGCGAACGCCAGGACGGTCTGGATGAGGATGTAGAGGGCGTCCAGCCCCATGATCGACGGCGTCAGGATCCGGTTGCCGGTGACGGTCTGGAAGAGCACCGTGGACACGCCGACGGCCACGGCGACCAGCACCATGGCGCCGACCCGGTTGAGCCGGCGGGGCAGGACGTAGGCGAGGTTGCCCTCGAGGCCGACGAGCAGGAAGGTGGCGACGAGCGCTGCCGCGGTGATGCCCAGAACCACCAGCCAGACGGCCGGGGGAAGGGCTTTCACGGGCTTCCGTCCGGACTGCACGACGGCGGTCGGAAGTGCAGTGGTCCTAGCGCGCACAGGCGTTCCTCCGGACGAGCAGGGCGATGAACAGGGCACTGCCGACCACCGAGACGATCACGCCGACCGGCACCTCGTAGGGGAAGCGGATGACGCGGCCGAGGATGTCGCACGCCAGGACGAAGCCTGCCCCGAAGACGGCGATCCAGGGCACCGCCCGGCGCACGTTGTCGCCGATCACCAGGGACACGAGGTTGGGGACGATCAGCCCGAGGAACGGGATGGAACCGACCACCACCACGACGACGGCGCTGATGAGGCTCACGAGCACCAGTCCGAGGTTCATGGTGCGCCGGTAGTTCAGGCCGAGATTGGTGGTGAACTCCTCGCCCATGCCTGCGACGGTGAAGCGGTCGGCGCACACGTAGCCCACGACGGCGAGCACCGCGACGATCCACAGCAGCTCGTAGCGGCCGCGGATGAGCCCGGAGAAGTCGCCGATCATCCAGGTGTTGAGCGTCTGGAGCAGGTCGAAGCGGTAGGCGAAGAACGTGGTCACGGCCGCGATGACCCCGCCGAGCATGATGCCGACCAGGGGGACGATCAGCGTGTTGCGCAGCGGTATCCGCCTCAGGACGGACAGGAAGAGCGCCGTGCCGGCCATGGCGAACAGGGCCGCGATTCCCATCTTCGCCACGATGGGGGCGCCGGGCAGGAGCAGGGTCGCCACGAGGATGCCCGCGGTGGCGGACTCCACCGTGCCGACGGTGGAGGGCTCCACGAACCGGTTGCGGGCCATGAGCTGCATGATGAAACCCGCGATCCCGAGCGCGACGCCGGCCAGGATGACGGCGAGGGTGCGCGGGACCCGGCTGATCAGGAAGGTCTGCCACGCGGCCGCGTCGCCCGCGAGCAGGTCGGCGGGAGACACCTCGGAGACGCCGACGAAGAGGCTGACGAGGGCAAGGAGCAGCACGGCTCCACCGGCCGGCCAGAGGGCGGGCGACCGGGTGGAACCGTGCTGCTGTACCGGCTGCTCGGGCCGGAGGGAGAGTGCTGCCATGGGGGCGCCTGCCGCAGGAGCGGTCGGGCGGATCAGGCCGCGACGGCCTCGTTGACGGCCGACACCATGGCGTCGAGGTTGTTCAGGCCGTACCCGATGAGGTACCAGCTCGCGGAGTCGAGGTAGGTGATGGCGCCGTTCCTGGCGGCATCGGTGCCGTTGACGAGCTCGTTGTCCAGGACGGCGGAGCCGGCTGCGCCGGCTTCACCGACGGCGGCGTCGCGATCGATCACGAACAGGTGGGCAGGGTTGATCTCGGCGATGTACTCGAAGGAGACGGCCTCGCCGTGCGTGCCTTCGGTCTTCACCTCGGCAGCGGGCTCGACACCGAGCACGTCGTGGATCAGGCCGAAACGCGACCCGGCACCGTACGCCGTGAGCTCGCCCGCGCTGGTCATCAGGATCAGGCCGTTGCCCGCGGATGCCGCGGCTTCCTTCGTCTGGGCGATCTTCCCGTCGAGGGCTGCGAGGCGGTCGACGACCTCGTCCTCCCTGCCGAAGATCCGGCCGAGGGATTCGGTGTGCTCGGTGAAGCTCGCGATCGGGTCGGCGGCGTCGACGCTGAGGTCGATGGTCGGCGCGATGTCCGAGAGCTCGTCGTAGGAGTCGGCGACGCGCCCCGAGATGATGATCAGGTCCGGAGCCGCGGCGGCGATCGCCTCGAAGTCGGGTTCCTTCATGGATCCGATATTGGTGATGTCCCCACCCTCGTACGCGGAGAGCTGCTCGGGCAGGGTGCCCTGCGGTACGCCGTCGACGTCGACCCCGAGTGCGTCCAGCGTGTCCAGGGCGCCGAGGTCGAAGGTGAAGACCGTCTCGGGGTCGACCGGGACCTCGGTGGTGCCCTGCGCGTGCTCGACCGAGACGCTCGACGCCGCTGCCGGCTCGTCGGCAGCTTCGGAGGAACCGCCGCACGCCGACAGGGCGAGGGTGGCCGCAGCGGCTGCGGAAAGGACGGCGAGGCGCACGTGTGCCATGGGGTGAACTCCGTGGAGGAAGGGCCGGGCTCGCCGGCCGCCGAGGAAGTAAGGAATGCCTTACCTCTCCGAATCTAGAGGGGAGCTCGGGAATTACGCAACCGAAGCGTGATGTATTCGTTGTGTCGCGTGTCACCCCGCGTCCCGGAAGCCGCCAGGATTGGCACTCGCCTTGACCGAGTGCTAGCCGTTGCATACAGTCGGAGTTGGCACTCACTCCTAGTGGGTGCTAATCCCGAGGGAAGCGTTCGCCGGCACCGCGACGACGGTTCACGCCCAGCCCGACGGCCTACATTCCATTGGTATCGAACGCAAAGGAGAGCCCGAGTGTCGGTCTCTATTAAGCCTCTTGAGGATCGTATTGTTGTCCGCCCCCTCGAAGCCGAGCAGACCACTGCTTCCGGCCTCGTCATCCCGGACACGGCCAAGGAGAAGCCCCAGGAGGGTGAAGTCGTAGCAGTTGGACCGGGTCGCGTCGACGACAACGGCAACCGCGTCCCCGTCGACGTCGCCGAGGGCGACATCGTCATCTACTCGAAGTACGGCGGAACCGAAGTCAAGCACGGTGGCCAGGAGTACCTGGTGCTCTCCGCCCGCGACGTCCTCGCAGTCGTCGTCAAGTAGTACCCCGATTGGAAGAGCCCCGGCCCGCAGTGGCCGGGGTTTTTCTCGCTGCACAAGCCTGAAAGGAACCAACAAATGGCAAAGCAGTTGGAATTCAACGACGCCGCCCGCCGTGCCCTCGAGGCCGGCGTGGACAAGCTCGCGAACACCGTCAAGGTGACGCTGGGCCCCCGCGGACGCAACGTCGTGCTCGACAAGAAGTGGGGCGCGCCCACCATCACGAACGACGGCGTCACGATCGCCCGTGAGATCGAACTCGACGACCCGTACGAGAACCTCGGCGCCCAGCTGGCCAAGGAAGTCGCCACCAAGACCAACGACGTCGCCGGTGACGGAACCACCACCGCCACCGTCCTGGCGCAGGCCCTGGTCAAGGAAGGCCTCCGCAACGTGGCCGCCGGCGCCGCTCCCGGACAGCTCAAGCACGGCATCGAGGTGTCGGTCGAGGCCGTCGCCAAGCGCCTGCTCGAGAACGCCCGCGAGGTGGTCGGCCAGCAGACCGCCAACGTCGCCTCCATCTCCGCCCAGAGCACCGAGGTCGGTGACCTCCTCGCCGAGGCGTTCGACAAGGTCGGCAAGGATGGTGTGATCACCATCGAGGAGTCCTCCTCCACGCAGACCGAACTCGTCCTCACCGAGGGCATGCAGTTCGACAAGGGCTACCTCTCGCCGTACTTCGTGACCGACGCCGAGCGCCAGGAAGCCGTCCTCGAGGACGCGCTCATCCTCATCAACTCCGGCAAGATCTCCTCGCTGCAGGAGTTCCTGCCGCTGCTCGAGAAGGCCCTCCAGGCCGGCAAGCCGCTGTTCATCATCGCCGAGGACATCGAGGGCGAGGCGCTCTCCACGCTCGTGGTCAACAAGATCCGCGGCACCCTCAACGTCGTCGCCGTCAAGGCTCCCGGCTTCGGTGACCGCCGCAAGGCCATGATGCAGGACATCGCCACCCTCACGGGTGCGCAGGTCGTCTCCCCGGACCTCGGCCTGAAGCTGGACCAGGTGGGCCTCGAGGTGTTGGGATCCGCACGCCGGATCACCGTCACCAAGGACGCCACCACCATCGTCGACGGCACCGGCAGCGAGTCCGACGTCGCCGACCGCGTGGCGCAGATCCGCGCCGAGGTCGAGCGCACCGACTCCGACTGGGACCGCGAGAAGCTCCAGGAGCGCCTCGCGAAGCTCGCCGGCGGGATCGGCGTGATCAAGGTCGGCGCGGCCACCGAGGTCGAGCTCAAGGAGAAGAAGCACCGCATCGAGGACGCCGTGTCCTCGACGCGTGCCGCACTCGAAGAGGGCATCGTGGCCGGTGGCGGTTCCGCACTGGTCCACGCGGGCAAGGCCCTGGACACCGATCCCGATGTCCTGGCACTCGAGGGCGACGCGGCCACCGCCGTCGGCCTCGTCCGCCGCGCCCTCGCCCAGCCGCTGCGCTGGATCGCCGAGAACGCGGGCCACGAGGGCTACGTCGTCGTCGCGAAGGTCTCCGACCTCGAGGACGGCCACGGCTTCAACGCCGCGACCGGCGAGTACGAGAACCTCGTGGACGCAGGCATCATCGACCCGGTGAAGGTGACGCGCTCCGCCCTGCGCAACGCAGCCTCCATCGCGGCGCTGGTGCTCACCACGGAGACCCTCGTGGTCGAGAAGCCCGAGGAGTCCGACGACGAGGGCCACGGCCACTCGCACTAGGACGCCGGGGCTCCGGCCCGCGCGGTTTCCAGCACGCTGAAGCACCCCGGTTCCTCGGAGCCGGGGTGCTTCTGCGTTCCCGGCCGGTCAGCCCCGGGCCGCCGGCCGGACGTCCCACCCAGCGGCACCTTCCGGTGGGAATGTTCGAACATTCCCACCCGAACAGCCTGTCCAGTGGGATGGTCCGCCCGGCCGGCACTCCAGTGCGCCACCGGACGACGGAGCCCCGGCACTCTGCGCGAGTGCCGGGGCTCCGGGTGGTGCTGGGTGAGGCGCTGCCCTACGCGTCGACGACGATGGCCGTGACGACCGGCTGGCGGTTGTAGTACCGGCGCATCCAGTTGGCCGTGGCCCGCTCGATGATGTCCTCCGGATCCTGGCGGCGGCCGCCCTGGCGGTTCGACGCGGAGTCGCGGAGGGCCTTCTCGACGGCGGCACCGGCCTTGTCGAGGTCCTCGTCCGAGCAGGAGAAGCCCTTCGTGAAGAACTCGGGGGCCTCGGCGATGTCGCCGTTGTCGGGGTCGATGATCGCGAGGACGGTGACGACGCCCTCCTCCGCCAGGCGGCGGCGCTCCACGAGGTCCTCCTCCGTGATGCCGCCGACGCTGTCGCCGTCGACGAAGACGAGCCCGGCCTCCACCTTGCCCGAGAGCGTGGCGCGGCCGCGCACGAGGTCGACGGTGACGCCGTCCTGGGCGATGACGACGTTCCGGGGATCGACGCCGGTCGCGACGGCGATCTCCGAGTTGGCGCGCAGGTGGCGCCACTCGCCGTGCACCGGCATGACGTTGCGGGGCTTGACGATGTTGTAGCAGTACGCGAGTTCGCCGGCGCTGGCGTGGCCGGAGACGTGCACCTTCGCGTTGCCCTTGTGGACCACGTTGGCGCCGATCTCGGTGAGGGCGTTGATGATGCCGTAGATGGCGTTCTCGTTGCCCGGGATGAGCGAGCTGGCCAGCAGCACGGTGTCACCCTCGGTGATGCGGATGGCGTGGTCGTTGTTGGCCATGCGCGAGAGGGCGGCCATGGGCTCGCCCTGCGAACCGGTGCAGATCAGGACCACCTTGTGGTCGTCGCTGCGCTCGAGCTTCTTGAAGTCCACGAGCAGTCCCTGCGGGATGTTCAGGTACTTGAGGTCCGCCGCGATGGTCATGTTCCGCACCATCGAGCGGCCCACGAACGCCACCTTGCGGTTGTGGCGGTGCGCCGTGTCGATGATCTGCTGGATGCGGTGGATGTGGCTCGCGAAGCTCGAGACGATGATCCTGCGCGGCGCCGTGCGGAACACCGCGTCGATCGCCGGGCCGAGGTCCTTCTCGGACGTCGTGAAACCGGGGACGTCGGCGTTCGTGGAGTCCGTGAGGAACAGGTCCACGCCCTCGGCGCCGAGGCGCGCGAAGGCGCCGAGGTCCGTGATGCGGCGGTCCAGGGGGAACTGGTCCATCTTGAAGTCGCCCGTGTGCAGCACCATGCCGGCCGCGGTGCGGATGGCGACGGCGAGGGAGTCCGGGATGGAGTGGTTCACCGCGACGAACTCGAGGTCGAACCCGCCCATGGTGCGGCGGTCGCCTTCCTTGACCTGGACGGTCTTCGGCGTGATGCGGTGCTCCTTGAGCTTCGCCTCGATGAAGGCGAGCGTGAGCCGCGAACCGACCAGGGGGATGTCGGCGCGCTCCTTCAGAAGGTACGGGACGGCGCCGATGTGGTCCTCGTGGCCGTGCGTCAGCACGACGGCGACGACGTCGTCGAGGCGGTCCCGGATGTAGGAGAAGTCGGGAAGGATGACGTTGACGCCCGGCTGGTGCTCCTCGGGGAACAGGACACCGCAATCGACGATCAGCAGCTTGCCGTCGAACTCGAAGACGGTCATGTTTCTGCCGATCTCACCGATGCCACCGAGAGCGACGATGCGCATGGCTCCCTTGGCCAGTTCCCGTGGTGCTTTCAGTGCGGCAGGTCGTTTATTCACAGATTAGGTTTCTCTCAGTCGGTGCGGGGAGGCGGGGACGAGGCCGTCAGACGTACGTCGTCGAGGCCGGCGATCCCGGCGTTGCCGTTCAGGTGGTCCCCGGCGTTCCCGGGGAGATACTCCTCCTAGGATACGTGGTTCGGCGGCGTCCCGGCGGATGGGCCCTCGCGGTACGTCGCACCGCGTCCGGACAGGGGCTGAAGGCCGCGCCGCGCCGGTGACGTGAGCGCTGTCACCGGAATAGGGCGCCACCGCGAATAGTTCTAGACTGACAGGGCCCGCCGGCGCATCCGCCGAAGGCCCCTACCCCCACCCGGTGACACCGAAAGAGGCGCAGCAGTGAGCGAGCAGTCCGGCCAGAACGAGACCCACGACCCCTTCGGATTCATCGGCCTGACGTACGACGACGTCCTCCTGCTGCCCGGCCACACCGACGTCATCCCCTCCGAGGCGGACACGTCCTCGCGCATCTCCAAGCGCATCACCGTGAAGACCCCGCTGCTCTCCTCCGCGATGGACACGGTGACCGAATCCCGCATGGCCGTCGCCATGGCACGCCAGGGCGGCCTTGGCGTGATCCACCGCAACCTGTCCATCTCCGACCAGGCGGACCAGGTGGACCGCGTGAAGCGCAGCGAGTCCGGCATGATCACGAACCCGCTGACCATCGGCCCCGGGGCAACACTGCAGGAACTCGACGAGCTGTGCGGCCACTACCGCGTCTCGGGCCTTCCCGTCGTCGACGCGACCGGCCACCTGCTCGGCATCGTCACCAACCGCGACACGCGCTTCGTGCTCGAGCGCGACTTCCCGCGCACGCTGGTCCGCGACGTCATGACGAAGATGCCGCTCGTCACCGGGCACGTGGGCATCAGCGGCGACGACGCCATCAGCCTCCTCGCGACCAACAAGATCGAGAAGCTCCCGCTCGTCGACGACGAAGGGATCCTCCGCGGCCTCATCACCGTCAAGGACTTCACGAAGGCGGAGCAGTACCCGCTCTCCACGAAGGACGACGACGGACGCCTTCGCGTCGGCGCGGCCATCGGCTTCTTCGGCGACGGCTGGGAGCGCGCCATGGCGCTCGTCGAGGCCGGCGTCGACGCGCTCTTCGTCGACACCGCCAACGGACACAGTGCCGGCGTGCTCGAGATGATCTCGCGCCTGAAGGCCGAGAAGTCCGCGGCGCACGTCGACATCATCGGCGGCCAGGCGGCGACCCGCGAGGGCGCCCAGGCCCTGATCGACGCCGGCGCCGACGGCATCAAGGTGGGCGTGGGCCCGGGCTCCATCTGCACCACGCGCGTCGTCGCGGGTGTCGGCGTCCCGCAGGTCACGGCCATCTACGAATCCGCCAAGGCGGCCATCCCCGCCGGCGTCCCCGTGATCGCCGACGGCGGGCTGCAGTACTCGGGCGATATCGGCAAAGCACTCGTGGCCGGCGCCGACACCGTGATGCTCGGGTCCCTCCTGGCAGGATCCGCCGAGGCTCCGGGCGAGCTCATCTTCGTCAACGGCAAGCAGTTCAAGACCTACCGCGGCATGGGCTCGCTCGGAGCCATGCAGACGCGCGGCAAGAACACCTCCTACTCCAAGGACCGCTACTTCCAGGCCGATGTCACCGGTGACGACAAGCTCATCCCCGAGGGCATCGAGGGCCGGGTGGCCTACCGCGGGCCCCTCGCCTCGGTCGCGTACCAGCTGGTCGGAGGACTGCGCCAGACCATGTTCTACACGGGCGCGCGCACCATCCCCGAGCTGAAGGCCAAGGGCAAGTTCGTCCGCATCACGGCGGCCGGCCTCAAGGAGTCCCACCCGCACGACATCCAGATGACGGTCGAGGCACCCAACTACGGCTCCAAGTAACCCGACCGCCGGCATCAGCCCCCTCTCCGAGGGGGCTGATGCCGTATGAGCGGCCTCCCGCAGCCCGAGGGGGCTGATGCCGTGTGAGCGGCCTCCCGCAGCCCGAGGGGGCTGATGCCGTATGAGCGGCCTCCCGCAGCCCGAGGCCGCCGCCCGCCGCAAGCTCCGCCTCGGTCCCTACGCCCGCGCCGTCGGGCAGGTGCTGGTAGTCAGCGCGAAGGCGTCACCGGGCGCCGTCGCCATGAAGGTCGCCGGTTCGCTCATCTCGGCGGTCCTTCCGCTGGTCACCACCTACTTCGCGTCGCTCACGACGACGGCGCTCGCCGCCGCCTACGCGGGGGACCCCGACGCCGGGCGCTCCGCCGTCACCTACGTGATCGTCACGGCCGTCCTCGGGCTGCTCTGGGGCGCCTTCACGAGCGTGGACCGGTACATCCAGCAGGTGCTGAGCTTCCGCGTCGGCGCGATCGTGGGGGACCGCATGTACGAGCGGTTCCTGGCGCTCGAATTCTGGCGGTACGACGACAAGGAGACGGTGGACCTCTACGACCGCGCCCGCCGGTTCTCCGACTCCTACGCGAGGGTGCTCGACCGCATCGCCGCGATCTTCACGCAGCTGGCCTCCGTGGTCCTCGCCATCGGGGCGCTGCTGCTGGTCAGCTGGTGGGTCGCGCTGATCGTGCTCGTCGCGATCATCCCGAGCGTCTACCTGCAGTTCCGGCTCTCGCGGGAGCAGATGGCGCACTGGAACACCCAGGTCGATTCCCGGCGGCAACGGCGCATGATCGAGACAAACCTCATGAAGCCGCAGCACATCGCCGAGATGCGCCTCTACGGGATCGTGGGCTATCTGATGGACCTGCGCTCGAGCCTGCGGGACGCCGACGAGAAGCGGCGGCTCGACTTCCAGAAGCGGTACATCCCCAAACAGCTCCTCGCGGATGCCCTGCAGTACGGGGCCGAGCTGCTCGCACTCGTCTGGATCGTGGGGCAGATCATCGCGCGCGCCCAGCCCGTGGGCCAGTTCCTCTACGTCCAGCAGATCGTGAGCCGCGCGCTGAGCACCGCGAACAACCTCGTGTCCTCCCTCAGCTCCATCGACGAGGACCTCGCGAACCTCAAGGACTACGAGCAGTTCATGGACTTCCCGCTGTCCACCGGCGCGTCCGGCCGGCTCGCCGAGGTGCCGTCCGTCGTCGAACTCCGGGACATCCACTTCACCTACGCGGGGAGCGAGGCGGAGGTGCTGAAGGGCATCTCCATGTCCTTCGAGCGCGGGACGCACGTGGTCATCGTGGGCGAGAATGGCGCGGGGAAGTCGACGCTCATCCGGGTCCTCGCGGGCCTGTACCAGCCCGGCAGGGGAGAGGTGCTGCTCGACGGGCGGAACCTGCGGGAGATCGGGATCGACGACTGGCACCAGCACCTGGCCGTCATGTCGCAGGACTTCCTGCGGTACGAGTTCGCGACGGCCGCCGACAACATCTACTTCGGGGACGTCCACCGGCCGCGCGACGATGGTCGAGTGCGCCGGGCCGCCGCTGACGCCGAGGCGGCGCAGTTCATCGGGAAGATGCCGAACGGCTTCGACAACTACGTCAGCAACTGGATGGAGGACCCGCGGGGGCGGAAGGGCAGCGGCCTCTCGGGAGGGCAGTGGCAGCGCCTGGCGATGGCGCGGAACTTCTACCGGGACGCACCCTTCGTCGTGATGGACGAGCCCACCTCGGCGATCGACGCCCTCGCCGAGCACCGGATCTTCACGCGCCTCTTCGCCGACCGGTCCCGGACTATCATCGCGATCAGCCACCGGCTCGCCACGATCGAGAAGGCGGACATCGTGTACATGCTCGAGGACGGGCGGGTGGTCGAATCCGGCACGCATCGCGAGCTGGTGGCCCTGCGCGGCCGGTACTACCGCATGTTCGAGAGCCAGCTCCCGGAGGGCTGACACGCGGACCACCCCTGCCGGCGTCCGGCACCACAGGGACGGCCCGGGACCTTCGACCCTATGGGTTGCCCGCGGACGGAACGATCGTGGTTGCATGACGGACAGCGCCCGATTCCCGGCCGACACCTCCGACATCGAGGCGATCCTCGCGCGCCGCCACGACAACGGCGCCGACTACTGGGCGACGCCGGACGGCCGGATCAGCAAGGGCAGTCTGTTCACCACCCTCGACTGCGCAGTGATGCTGGCGGAGCTCGGGATGGACCCACGCGGGTCGGTGCTCAGTGAGACCGCAGCGCTGATCTTCAGCTCGCAGCGGAAGGACGGCCGGTTCAGGATCTCGCCGCAGGGCGCGATCTACCCCTGCCACACCATCAACGCAACGCGGGCATTATGTCACCTGGGGCACGCCGCGGACCCCCGGCTCTCTGCGGCTTTCGACCACCTGTGGCAGACCCCTTACGACGACGGCGGCTGGCGGTGCCGGAAGTTCAGCTACGGGCGGGGACCGGAGACGAATGCCTCCAACCCGGGCCCCACGCTTGCCGCCCTCGACGCTTTCCGGCTGGCAGGGGACACCGCCCGCGCCGAGGGGCTCCATGCGGCGGTGGAATTCCTGCTCGCCCACTGGACCACCCGTGCACCGCTCGGTCCATGCCACTTCGGGATCGGCTCGCTGTTCCTGCAGGTCTCCTATCCGTTCGCGAGCTACAACCTCTTCTTCTACGTGCATACGCTCTCGTTCTACGCGACCGCGAGGAAGGATCCACGATTCCTGGAAGAGCTGGCTGCCCTCGAAGCGACCATGGTGGACGGGAGGGTCGTCGTGCAGCGGTCGCACCCGAAGCTCGCCGGGTTGAACTTCTGCCGGCCGGGTGAGCCGAGCACCGCGGCAACGGCCCGGTACCTCGAGATACGACGCAACCTCGACTCCTGACGCCGGCGCGGACCACACGGGCAGGAATGGACGGACAGGGGACGCGGCGGACCGCGGCGCCGTCGGCCTCCGTCCGCCTAGCGCCCGTCGAGAGCCAGCGCCCGGGCGAACTCCTCGAGCTCGTGCCCGGTGGCGGGCTCCGTCAGCGGTGCTCCCGGTTCGTCGCCGAGGGCGAGCCTCACCGTCCCGTCGGTGTTCCGCAGCAGCGTCGCCACGCGCGCTTCCGTGCCGAAGCCGTGATGCTTTGCGCGGACGGAGACCTTCGAGACCGGATCGGTGGACTCGAGGTAGTGCTTCGCGACGTCGAGCGCGAACAGGAGGATCGGCTTGTCCTGCGGCATCGGATTGAACGAGTGCACGCCATGCGTACCGGCGCTCATGATGAAGCTGCCGCCCGCCGACTGGACCGCGAACAGCATGTAGCTGGTCTGCGGCGTGCTCACGGCGACTTCGAGCCAACCGCCGGCCGTCGCCATGATTCCCGCGATCTGCTGGACGGCGCCCTGCAGCACGAGGTTCTCACCCTGCAGGACGGCCTGTTCCCGCACCAGCAGGGTGGCCAGGCCGGCGCGGACCAGGGTCTCCCGCTGCTCGGCCCCGGACAGGCGCAGCACGTCGCGGGTGTAGGCGGCAGGCTCGGTGTCGTTGAACGCGAGCAGGGCGAGGATCTCGTGTTCCGTGAGGGACACCGTGGTCTCGGACATCAGGACCTTTCGAGGGGGCAGTGATGGCAGGCGCGGTGCCTCGGTCTCAGCCGGAGGCCCGGTCCAGGCGTCCTCGGCGGCGTCCTTCGCCGATTCCCCGGCATCACCGAGCGTATCAACAGCAGTCCCTGCGACATCGGTGCACAGTTCCGTCACGGGCCGGCCGCGGCGCGCAGCAGCAAGGCCCGGCCAGGCTTCGTGCACGCCCTTCAGCGGCCGAAGCGCGTGTCGGGCCGGGACACACCGCATCTCGGGCCGCATCAGGATCAAGCGCGTGCACGACGCCGCAGCGGTGCCCCTGGCGCCGCCGCCGATGCCGTGCTCTCATTGCTGCACCAGCGACGCAGCAGGACCGACCGCAGGGAGCCGTCATGACCGACACCGATCTCGTCGTCGCTTTCCCGACCCGGCTCGAGCGCGCGCGCCTGCTCGCCGTCGTGACCCGGTTCGTCGCCGTGCTGACCTGGCTCGGAGCACTCGCGGTGGTCGGCGTCACCGGTAGCGGGACGCTCCTGGTCCTGCTGCTCCTGCCGCTCGCCCTCACTGCCGCTGCGGTATGGGCAGCTCGGGCACAGCCGGCCCACGACCCTGGAACGGGTTCGCGGCCGGATGCCCTCGTCGTCGTTCCGCTGGCCTACGCGGCCGTCCTCGCCTGGATCGGCATCGTGTCCTTCGCCCTCGTGACCATCGCGTCGGTCATCCTCCTCGCCATTCCGCTCGTGGCGACCGGTGCTGCCTGGGCCGCCCACCGTCGTATGAAAGCGCTGCCCCCGAGCACTTCCTGACGGTCCCTGCGATCCGGCGCGAGCGTCCTCGCACGGCACCCGCTTCCGCATCGCGATACTCGGCCAGGCATCCAGCCCTGCCTCCGCCTCATGACGGCGCGCAGCAGCACGGCCCGGCCCGGCTTCGTGCACGCCCTTCAGCGGCCGAAGTGCGTGTCGGGCCGGGACACGCCGCATCTCGGGCCGCATCAGGATCAAGCTTGTGCACGACGCCGCAGCGGTGCCCCGTTCCCACCCCTTTTTGCGCGGACCCGCACGGGTCTGGGAGGATGGGCGCGCACGAAGCGTCGACGAACAAGGATGAATGAGCATGCTGCGGACCTCCGGGGACGGTATGGCCATGGTGAGCGGGGTGGCCGTTCCGGCCTGCTGTGCGCCTCGGCCCCGGCCGGCTTCCCCATGGGCAGTGCACAGCTCCTGCAGCTGAATCTCCTGACCAGCGCTTCGAGGACATTCCCCGCCTGGGTCCGGAGCTTCCGCACGCCCTCTGCCGGCAGAACCGATCATTTCCGATCCTCTTCCACCGCAAAGGCGATTCCCCATGCAACCGATCTCCATCCAGGCCATCCGCTCCTCCTTCATCAACGCCACCCGCTCCGAGACGGCGAAGCTCACCCCGCCGAAGAACCTCGAATCCCTGAACTGGGACGACCTCGACTTCCTGGGCTGGCGGGACGAGAAGATGCCGCTGCGCGGCTACCTCGTGATGCCGACCGCGCGGGGTCTCTCGGGCATCCTCCTCCGGGCACCGGAGGGCGGAGCGCGCAAGAACCGTTCGGTGCTCTGTGAGCTCTGCCGGGACGTGTTCTCCAAGGAGGACGTCCTCCTGTGGGTCGCACGCCACGCGGGCCAGTCCGGCCGTGACGGCAATACCGTCGGCACGCTCATCTGCGCCGACTTCATCTGCTCCGCCAACGTGCGGCGGGAACCGGCCGCCAATGAGATCCATCCGGACCCGGCCGCCGTCGTGCAGCGCCAGGTGGGTGAACTGCGCGAGCGGACCGAGCGGTTCATGGCGCGCGTGCTGCAGCGGTAGCCGCTCCGCCCGATACGGCGCGTGCCCGTCCGCGGACCTGCGGACGGGCGCGTGCGGTGCTGGTCACGGGGCGGAACGTACAGCGGGTCGGATGGCCGCGCTGGGCTAACCTAGAGCAGTGACTTACGAGATCGAGATTGGCCGAGGCAAGCGCGGGCGCAGGGCATATTCGCTGGACGACGTGGCGGTGGTGCCCTCCCGGCGGACCCGCGACCCGCTCGACGTCTCGGTGAACTGGCAGATCGACGCCTACCAGTTCGAGATGCCGGTGGTCGCAGCCCCCATGGACTCGGCGATGTCGCCCGCCACGGCCATCGCCATGGGCCGACTCGGCGGTCTCGGTGTCCTGAACCTCGAAGGGCTCTGGACCCGCTACGAGGATCCGCTGCCGGTCCTCGAGGAGATCGCCGGCCTGGGCACCGAGAACTTCAGCCCTGCGGCCACCCGGCGCATGCAGGAGCTGTACGAAGCGCCCATCCAGGCCGAGCTCATCACGAGCCGCCTCGCCGAGATCCGCGAGGCGGGCGTGACCGTCGCGGGGTCGCTCACGCCCCAGCGAACCCAGCAGTTCTACAAGACGGTCCTCGCGGCCGGCGTCGACATCTTCGTCATCCGCGGCACCACAGTCTCCGCCGAGCACGTGTCGAAGAACGAGCAGCCGCTCGACCTCAAGAAGTTCATCTACGAACTCGACGTCCCCGTGATCGTGGGCGGCGCCGCCGGATACACGCCCGCACTGCACCTCATGCGCACCGGTGCCGCCGGCGTCCTCGTCGGATTCGGCGGAGGCGCGACGACGACGACCCGCCGCGCACTCGGCATCCACTCGCCCCTCGCCTCGGCCATCGCCGACGTCGCGGGCGCGCGCCGCGACTACATGGACGAATCGGGCGGGCGCTACGTGCACGTCATCGCCGACGGCGGCATGGGCGCGAGCGGCGACATCGTCAAGGCCATCGCCATGGGGGCCGACGCCGTCATGCTCGGCTCCGCGCTCGCCCGCGCCGAGGAGGCACCCGGCAAGGGGTGGCACTGGGGCCAGGAAGCGCACCACCACGAACTCCCGCGCGGCGACAGGGTCAACATCGGCACCGTCGGGCCGCTCCGGGAAGTGCTGTGGGGTCCCTCTCACCACACGGACGGAACGTCCAACCTGATCGGCGCCCTGCGCCGGGCGATGGCCACCACCGGCTACTCCGACCTCAAGGAGTTCCAGCGGGTCGAAGTGGTGCTCTCGCCGTACGTCTCCACCGACTGACCTTCGAAAGGCACACCGTGAGCGACCTGTCCCTCGAGTTGCACGACGCCGAACTCACCACCCCGGACCTCGTGATCCTCGAGATGGAGGCGTCCTCCAAGGAGGACGCCGCGGCCCAGCTGGCCGGGCGCCTGCATGCCGCCGGTCGCATCTCGGACCTCCAGGCGTTCCTCGACCAGGTCAACTCCCGCGAGCACCAGATGGCCACCGGACTTCCCGGGGGCGTGGGCCTCCCGCATGCCCGCAGCGAGTACGTGAACCAGACGTCCATCGCCGTCGGTGTCACGCGGTTCGGTCACAGCCTGGACTTCGGTGCCGTCGACGGCCCGGCCACGCTCGTGCTGCTGATGGCCACTCCGGCGCAGTCCTTCTCGGAGCACCTCGAAGTGCTCGCCACGATCGCGCGCAGCCTCTTCAAGGAGAACTTCCGGGAGTCGCTGCGCCGGGCCCACGACGCCGAGGTCATCGCCGAGCTGATCAACTCGTCGCTGGTGTTCTTCGACCACTAGGCGCCGCTGCGCCTACTCGCTCCGCCAGGAATTCCACAGGGACGCGTAGGCGCCGTCCAGGGCCAGCAGCTCCTCGTGCGAGCCCAGTTCGGCGATGCGGCCCTCCTGCACCACGGCCACGCGGTCGGCGTCGTGCGCCGTGTGCAGCCGGTGGGCGATCGCGATGACCGTGCGTCCCTCGAGGACGGCGCTGAGCGACCGCTCCAGGTCCCGGGCCGCCTGCGGGTCGATCAGGGACGTGGCCTCGTCCAGCACCAGGGTGTGCGGATCGGCGAGGATCAGGCGCGCCAGGGCGAGTTCCTGCGCCCGGGCCGGCGTCAGTTCGTACGCTCCCGAGCCGACCTCCGTGTCCATCCCCTCCGGCAGCTGCTTCACCCAGTCGAGCGCGCCGACGCTGCGCAGGGCGTCCTCGATCTCGCCGTCGTCGGCGTCCGCCCGCCCGAGCCGCACGTTGTCGGAGACCGATCCCACGAAGACGTGGTGCTCCTGCGTCACGAGGGCGACCTCGCGCCGCAGGTTGTCGAGCGGCCGGTCCACGAGGGGCACGCCGCCCACGGTGACGGAGCCGGACGTCGGCGGGTGGATGCCGGCGATCAGGCGTCCCAGCGTCGACTTGCCGGCACCGGAGGGCCCGACGACGGCCAGCCGCTCGCCGCGCACCAGCGTGAGGTCGATCCCGTGCAGGACGTTGTGGCCGGGCCGGTACGCATAGGTGGCCGCGGACACCACGATGTCCTCGTTCGCCGGTTCCGCCGTCGTCGCCTCGCGGTCGGGCTCGACGTCCTTGATGCCGATGATCCGCGCCAGCGAGGCCGCGCCGACCTGGATCTCGTCCGTCCACATGATGAGCAGGTCCACCGGATCGATCAGGCGCACGGCGAACAGGGCCACCGCCGCGACGGCGCCCGGCGTGACCACGCCCTGCCCCGCCAGCCACCCGCCCCACAGCAGCACGGCCGCGGCGGGCAGCCAGAAGGCGATGTCGGCCGCGGGGAACAGGACCGAGCGCAGCCACAGCGTGTACCGCTCCGCCTGGTAGCTCCTGCCGAGTGCCGCGTCGAGGTCATCGCGGCGCAGCTCGCCCAGGCTCAGGGCGTCCACCGTGCGCGCACCCTCGATGGTCTCGGTGATCGTCCCGTTCACGACCGCGTACGTCTCCCGTTCACGCATGTACCCGCCGGCACTGCGCTTCAGGTACCACCGGGTCACGGGCCACAGCAGCGGCAGGCCCACGAGCAGCGCCAGGGACAGGACGGGCGAGGTGACGACGGCGGCACCCAGGGTCAGGATGATGGTCACCACCGACACGACGACCTGGGGCACGCCGAAGCGCACGGTGTGGGACACCGCGTCGATGTCGTTCGTCGTGCGGGCCACGAGGTCGCCGGTGCCGGCCTTCTCCACGGTGGAGAGCGGCAGGGCCGTGACGTCCGCCAGGAAGTCCTCGCGCAGTTCGGCGAACACGCGCTCGCCGAACACCATGCCGGAGCGGACCGCGTAGCGCCGCAGCACCGACTGCACCGCGAGGAATCCGAGCATCCCGAGCGAGACGGACGCGACGAAGCCCGCCGTCGTGCCCGCGGACACGGCGTCGATCAGGATGCCGAGCAGCAGGGGCCCGGCGAGCCCGGCGACGGCCGATCCGACGTACAGGGCGATCACGGCACCGAGGCCCCGCCGGTGGTGGCGGATCAGCCTCGAGGCCTCGTTCCGGACCGTCCTCGGCTCGGCGACGGGAAGCCGTGCGGTGCTACTCACTGCGGATCACCACGTTCCGGTAGGCGGTACTGGCGGCCATGAGGTCCTTGTGGCTGCCCTGGGCGGTGACGCGGCCGTCCTCGAGGAACACCACGCGGTCCATGGCCCGCAGCATGAGGGGGCTCGCGGTCACGACGACGGTCGTCAGTCCCTCGTGCCGGCGCGCGCCGGCCAGGCGGGCGGCGATGCGCTGTTCGGTGTGCGCATCGACGGCGCTCGTCGGTTCCACCAGCACGAGGTTCTCCGCCTCCGTCAAGAAGGCGCGTGCGAGGACGAGGCGCTGCCGCTGCCCGCCGGAGAAGCCCCTCCCGCGCTCGGTGACCTCGTGGGCGAGGCCGCCCTCGAGCCCGTCGAGGATGTCCAGCGCACTCGCTGCGTCGAGCGCCGCGAGGATCGCGTCGTCGTCGTGCCTCCCCCGGGGGTCGAGCTGGCTGCGGAGCGGCCCGCTGAAGAGCTGGGGGCTCGCCTCGCTCACGACGATCCGCGCACGGATGTCCGCGAGGTCGACCTGGCGGAGGTCGACGGCGCCCCACCGGACCGTCGCCTCCTCGAGGACGGCGTCCTCGAAGCGGCCCAGGCGCGTGACGGCCGCCGCCGACTCCGCAGGCTCCCGTGAGACGACGGCGGTGAGGAGTCCCGGTTCGACGACGACGCCGGACCTCTCGTCCACGAGGGCCGAACCAGGCGGCGGAGCGGGGACCGGCGCACTGCTCGCGCCGACCTTCGCGTCAACCGACAGCACGGCGATGATCTTCCGGGCACCCACGTGGGCGCGGATGAAGCGTGCCACGGAGTCCGCGGCCGCCCGGATCGGCGTCATCAGGAAGATCGAGAAGCCGTACAGGGCCACGAGCTCTCCGGGCGTGATCCCGCCCGCCAGGACCAGGGACGCGCCCACCCAGGTGAAGACGACACTGAACGCGCCCGCGATGAACACCTGGGACGCCTCGAGGTCCGCGAGGGAGTGTGCCACGCGGATACCGGAGTCACGGGTCGCCGCCGACTTGGCCCGGTACCTGCCCACGAAGATGTGCTCACCGCCGATGCCGCGCAGCACGCGCAGCCCGGCGACGGTGTCCGCGCCGACCGCGGTCATCCTGCCCGACGCCTCCCGCTGCTCGCGCTGCCTCGCCTGCATGGGCCGCACCACGAAGAGGAGGAGCCCGCAGCACACGGGGACTCCGGCGAGCACGACGACGCCGAGGACGGGGGAGGACTGCCAGATGAGGACGGTGACGACGAGCCACGCGGCTGCCGCGCCGGCCAGGCGCGTCAGGACCTCGTACACCTCGCCGAGGCGGAAGGCATCCGAGGCGGCCGTCGAGACGACCTCGCCCGTCGAGAGGGCGGTGGGCAGGGCGTCACCGGTCCTGCTGATGGTGTGTCCCACGAGCCGCACGGATCGGAAGGCAGCCTGCATCCAGTTGCTGACGCCCGCACGATGCGTCGCGGTGTCCGAGACGGCCTGCACGACCATGAGCCCGAGCAGCGCGCCCGCCCAGCCGAGGAGCGCCCGGCCGTCGCCGCCGATGACGCCGTCGTCGATGGCCCGTCCCAGCACGAATGGCATGACGGCCTGGGAGGCCATCCAGATGGTGCCGAGGAGGATCCCCGCGGCGAGCGTCCCCTTCTGCTGCCCGCCGAGCCACAGCAGGTAGCGCGCGGGGGAGCGCAGGTCCGGGGGACCGGTCAGGGCATAGGGAAAGGAGCGCACGAGGACCAATCGTAGACGGCATCCGGAGCAAGTGATAGGGATTTGCCAATCAGTCTTGCGGGCTGCCGGCGCCGGGTGTCGGGCGCCGGCGGCATTAGCTCTTCTACAGCGGCACGAAGTACCGTTGAGGGGTGTTGAAGACCGCGCTCAAGCCCCGATGGATCCTCATGCTGATCCTCGCGATGGCGATCGCCGCGGTCTTCGTGCTCCTCAGCCAGTGGCAGTTCAGCTCGTCCAGGGAAGCGCCGCCGCCCGCGCCCAGCACCACCGAGACCGTCCGGCCGCTGACCGGCGTCCTGGCGCCCCTCACTCCGCTGTACGCGGCCGGCGCCGACCAGATGGTCTCGCTCGACGGCGAGTTCCTGCCCGGCACACGGGTGCTGGTCGGGAACCGGCTGCTCGACGGCGAGGAGGGCTTCTGGGTCGTCCAGGGATTCGCCGTCGACGGCTCGTCCGGGGCGCCGTCGGCCCCTGGCGCCGAGAACGCCGCCATCCCCGTCGTCCTCGGCTGGGTGCCGGACGCGGGCAGGGCCGCATCCGTGGCGGAGCAGGAGGGGCCCGCGGCCGTCGTCGGACGCCTCCTGCCGCCGGAAGCGCCGGAGGTGGAACTGCCCGTCGAGGGGCAGGTCCCCACGCTGTCCACCGCCGAGCTCTCGAACCGCTGGGACGTGGCGTCCTACGCGGCCTTCGTGGTGGCCTCCGAGGTGACGGCCGACGGCGCGGACGTGCCCTTCGCCGCCGATATGGAGAAGGTGGTCGTCGGCCCGCAGCCGCAGGAGACGCCGATTAACTGGCTGAACATCTTCTACGCCATCGAGTGGGTCGTCTTCGCCGGCTTCGCCTTCTTCCTGTGGTGGCGCCTCGTCGCGGACGACCACCGCCGCACGCTCGAGGACGACGCCGACGAGGCCGCGGCCGCAGAGGAAGCGCGGGCCGGGGACGCCGGCCCGCACTCCGGCGGGCTCGCCGCCGTCGTTCCGCCCACCCGTTCCGTCCCCGATCATGAAAGCGGTGCCCACCGTGACTGAACCAGCCCTCGACCCTTCCGCAGGAACCGGACGCACGCCGGCCCGGGGAAAGCCGAAACGGCGGTTCGGCGGCACGCACGCGCAGATCCGCTCGGCACTGAAGTTCTACAAGGTGCTCGCCTACGCGACCGGTGTGATGCTTCTGCTCGTGGTGGTCGAGATGGTCGCGAAGTACGGCTACGGCTCGGAGATCATCGCAGGTGGCGGGGCGCCCATCCAGCTCCTGCCCGAGGTGGTCGCGGAGACGGCCGGGGGCTTCAACCTCTCGACCGCCGTGCTGATCGTGCACGGCTGGCTCTACGTGGTCTACCTCATCGCCGATTTCCGGCTCTGGCAGTTCCTGCGCTGGCCCTTCGGGCGGTTCATCCTGATCGCGCTCGGCGGCGTGGTGCCCCTGCTCTCCTTCTTCGTCGAGAAGCGCATCCACCGGCAGGCGGAAGAGGACCTCGCTGCGCACCCCGAAGCGGCGCCGAGGTACTGAACGCGGCACGCGAACACGGGTTCGCTCCCGCGCGGACCGCTTCGGACAGGGCCCGCTGATGTGCGGGTCCCGGTACGCGCAGACTATTGTTGATGGGTGACTACCCCCGAGAACGGCTCTGAACACCGCCCTGTCCTCGTCGTGGACTACGGCGCACAGTACGCCCAGCTGATCGCGCGCCGCGTCCGCGAGGCCGACGTCTACTCCGAGATCGTGCCCCACACCCTCAGCACGCAGGAGATCCTCGCGAAGAACCCTGCCGCGATCATCCTCTCGGGCGGTCCCTCCAGCGTCTACGCGGACGGCGCGCCCCGGGTCGAGGCGGACCTGTTCGAGGCCGGCGTGCCCGTGCTCGGCATCTGCTACGGCTTCCAGGCCATGGCGAACGCGCTCGGCGGTACCGTCGCCAAGACCGGCCTGCGGGAGTACGGGGCCACGGACGTGCGCTCCGACGGCGTATCCCGCTCCATCCTCAGCGGCACCCCGGAACAGCAGAACGCCTGGATGAGCCACGGTGACAGCGTCCAGGCCGCACCCGAGGGCTTCGACGTGCTCGCCAGCACCGCGGGCGCGCCCGTCGCCGCCTTCGCGAACGAGGAGAAGGGCCTCTACGGCGTGCAGTGGCACCCGGAGGTCAAGCATTCCCAGCACGGCCAGGCGGTCATCGAGAACTTCCTCTTCCGGGGAGCCCGGATCGATCCGAACTGGACCACACGCAACATCCTCGAGGAGCAGGTGGGGCGCATCCGCGAGCAGATCGGCGATTCGCGCGTCATCTGCGGGCTGTCCGGCGGCGTCGACTCCGCCGTCGCCGCAGCGC
The DNA here is from genome assembly GCF_044755105.1 of Arthrobacter sp. NPDC092385. Lineage (NCBI taxonomy): Bacteria > Bacillati > Actinomycetota > Actinomycetes > Micrococcales > Micrococcaceae > Arthrobacter > Arthrobacter sp. NPDC092385. The sequence continues at coordinate 199,229 of NZ_JBIVQL010000002.1, read as the reverse complement.
TCGTGCAGCGTGCGGTCGGTGACCAGCTCACGTGCGTCTTCGTGGACCACGGACTGCTGCGCGAGGGCGAGGCCGAGCAGGTGGAACGCGATTTCGTCGCCGCCACCGGCGTGAAGCTCTACGTCGCCAACGAGCAGAAGCGCTTCCTGGACGCGCTCGCCGGCGTCTCGGACCCCGAGACCAAGCGGAAGATCATCGGCCGTGAATTCATCCGGGCCTTCGAGGAGGCCGAACGCGCCATCATGCGCGAGGCGGCGGCCGAGGGCGAGCCCATCCGGTTCCTCGTGCAGGGGACCCTCTACCCGGACGTCGTCGAATCCGGCGGGGGAGAGGGTGCCGCCAACATCAAGAGCCACCACAACGTGGGAGGCCTGCCCGAGGACCTGCAGTTCGAGCTCGTCGAGCCGCTCCGTACCCTCTTCAAGGACGAGGTGCGCGCCGTCGGTGCCCAGCTCGGCCTGCCCGCGGAGATCGTGGGACGCCAGCCGTTCCCGGGTCCGGGGCTCGGTATCCGGATCGTCGGAGCGGTCACGGAGGAGCGGCTCGAGCTGCTGCGCAAGGCCGACGCCATCGCCCGCGCGGAGCTCACGGCGGCCGGACTCGACAACGAGGTCTGGCAGATGCCCGTGGTGCTCCTCGCCGATGTCCGCAGCGTCGGGGTCCAGGGTGACGGGCGTACCTACGGGCACCCGATCGTCCTGCGTCCGGTGTCCAGCGAGGACGCCATGACCGCCGACTGGTCGCGCCTGCCGTACGACCTGCTCGCGCGCATCTCGAACCGGATCACCAACGAGGTGGACGGCGTCAACCGCGTGGTGCTCGACGTGACGAGCAAGCCGCCGGGAACCATCGAATGGGAGTAGGCGGACACGAGCGGGCCTGAAGCCGCTCGTGTCTGCCCGGGCCGCGTTGCTATCCGCGGGGTCCGTTCGCTTTTCGGATAGCTTGGAAGACATGCCAATCTGGTCGAGATCAGCACGTGACAATGCAGGGAAGAAGGCGGCCGTGCCGGAGCAGGACCAGCAGGATGCGGCAGGGACGCCGGCGGAACCGTCGCAGGTGGACCGGCAGGGAGCCGGGCCGCAGCAGCAGCGCCCGGGCCAGGCCGCCGAGACGACGTCCGCCCAGGACTTCCTCGTGCCCTGGCTCGAGGGCCTCGGCTCGCAGGCCAGCGGGGACACGCTCCTCCACTTCCGGCCGTCCGCCGGTACGAGCATCGACCTGACCCATGCCCACCCGTCGGGCCTCGCGCAGCTCCTCGCCGGGCGCCGCACGCGCCTGTCGACCCTCCTGCGGGATCCCGTGCAGTACAGCGCCGCCAAGGCCGCCGCGCGCGCCCTGCGGGCGAAGATCTTCGAGCTCGGCACCGAGCGCGGCATCGACGTCGGCTACCTCGCCGCGGGCACGGCCTCCTGGCGGTCCGTGGACGACACCGGACGCTCCGAGACCCTCAACGCCCCGGTGCTCCTCACCGCGGTGTCCCTGACTGTGCACGCCTCGCAGGACGACTACGAGCTGCAGATCACCGAGCAGGCGCGGATGAATCCGGCGCTCGTCCGCCACCTGCGGAACCAGCAGGGGCTGACCGTGGACCCTGCCAGCATCGCGCGCCTGGCCTACGGCACCGCGCGCTTCGATCCCCACCCCGTGCTCGAACGCATGCGGGCCCTCAGCGAAGGTGTGCGGGGCATGTCGGTGGAACACCGGATCCTGGTGTCGACCTTCGCCGACCTCGCCGGCGTCAAGGGCGATCCGGCGCTTCATCCCGAGCATCCGGTGCTGGCTGCCCTCCTGGCCTCGGCCCGGGGGGACTCCGAGGCCGCCTCGGCCCTCGCAGGGACCGCCGACGGTCTCTCCTTCCCGCCGGCCGACGAGCGGGATCCGGCCGACGACCTGCTCATCCTCGACGCGGACCGGGCGCAGCAGGAGGTGCTCGACCTCGTCTCCGCGGGTATCAGCGTCGCGGTCGCGACGCCTCCCGGCACCGGGCAGACCCAGACCGCGCTGAATGTCGCCGCGAAGGCTGCGGCAGACGGCAGGCGCGTGCTCGTCGCTGCCGAGCGTCGCGGCAGCCTCAACGAGTTCGTGCAGGACCTCGACGGACTCGACCTCGGTTCGCTCGTGCTCCAGCTCGGAAGCCAGACGGGCCCCGCGCAACTGCGCGAAGCGGTCATCCGGGCACTCGTCCGCAACGAGAAGGCCACCGAGCCCCAGCTCGGGACGCTGCACGAGACCCTGACCGGGCACAGGCACCAGCTCATGGAGCATGTGCGCAGCCTGCACAACATCCGCAGCCGGTGGGGGTGCTCGCCCTACCAGGCCATGCAGTCCCTTGCGGGGCTCACCGCCCTGGACCCGGCGCCATCCACCACGGTCCGGCTGAAGCGCAGCGTGCTCGACTCGGTCGCCGACCGCTCGGAACTCACCGAGCGGCTCCGGCGGGCGGCGGAGCTGGGCAGCTTCAGCAAGGCCTCGACCGAGAGCCCCTGGTACGGCGCGCAGCTGCTCAACCGCAAGGAGACCGAGCACGCGCACGGCCTCGCCGAGGAGCTCGCCACCGGGATCCCCGAGCTGCGGGGCAAGGTGCAGCACGTCGCCGAGCACTCGCACATCACCCTCGGAGCGACCTTCCGGGAGTGGGGCGAGCAGCTCCAGCTCCTCGTCGCGGTGCGGGCAAGCCTGGACAAGTTCACCCCCGACATCTTCGACCGCCCCGTGACGGACCTCATCTCCGCCACGGCGCCGTCCTCCTGGCGCAAGGAACGCGACATCGAGATGAGCTCGATGACGCGGTCCAGGCTGCGGCGCGTGGCCAAGGAGTACATCCGCCCCGGAGTGCACATCTCGGATCTGCACACGTCCCTCCTCGAGGTCCAGCAGCAGCGCACGCTGTGGACGCGCTACGCGCTCACCGAACGCCACCCGTCCGTCGCGACGGGCCTGGCCGAGATCCACGCGTCCTACCGCGCGGTCGAGGCCCGGCTGGCGGAACTGACCACCATCCTCCGGCCCACCGCCGGCCACCCGGACCTCGCGTCCCTCGACCTGGACGGCCTCGAAGCACTCCTGCGTGACCTCGCCGCGGACAAGGCGACCCTGGAGACGCTGCCCGAGCGCACCCTGCTGCTCGACGAGATGCGCGAGCAGGGCCTGGGCGAGCTGCTCGCCGACCTGGCGCTGCGTGAGGTGCCGGCCGAGCGGGTCGGACCGGAACTCGAACTCGCCTGGTGGCAGTCGGCCCTCGAGGCGATGATCACCGGGGACGACTACCTCGCCATGTCCGACGGCGACAGCCTGCGGAAGCTCGAGGCGGAATTCCGCCTGGCGGACAACGCGCACATCGCGTCCGGGCCGGCGCGGATCCGCTGGACCCTGGGTGAACGGTGGCGCAATGCCGTCGCCTCCCACGCGGAGGACGCGGCGCGCCTCCGGCAGGAGCTCAAGGACGACACGCTGACCCTCGAGGTCTTCGCAGGCCTCCACCAGGACCTCGTGGCCGCCCTCCTGCCCATCTGGGCCGTGAGCCCCCTGACCATCCGGGGTGCCGTCCCGGAGGGGCACACGTTCGACACCGCCGTGGTGCTGGACGGCGAGTCGATGTCGCTGCAGAGTGCCGTGCCGTGCATCGCGCGTTCCGCGCAGGTGGTCGTGTTCGGCGACGACCGCCTGGCCGGCCCGACCCGCTTCAGCATCGAGGTGCAGTCGGCGGACCGCGCCTCCACCCTCGAGCCGCTGCCCAGTGCGTTCGATTCCCTGCGCGACATCCTGCCCGTCCGCGGCCTCACCCAGATCTACCGCGGCGTCGACCGGAGCCTGGACACCTACCTCAGCGAGTCCTTCTACGACGGCAAGCTCTCCCGCCTGCCGCAGGCCTCCGAGGTCACCGGGGAGGGCCGCGGACTCGTGGTCGAGTACCTCCCGAACGGCACCGGGATGCCGAGTTCGGAGCACGAGGGCGTCGAGAGCGTCGCCGTTGAGGTGAAGCGGGTGGTCGAGCTGGTCTTCGACCACATCCGCCACCGCCCGAGCTTCTCTCTGGCCGTCGTGACCGCCAGCGCCCGGCATGCCGCCCGCGTCGGCGAGGCCATCCGGCTGCAGATGGCCGAGTTCCCGTGGGCTGCGGACTTCTTCACGCCCGGCAGGGAGGCGTTCCGCGTGGTCCCCGTCGAACGGGCGGGGGGCTTGGTCCGCGACGACATCATCTTCTCGCTGGGATACGGGAGGACTCCGCACGGGCGCGCGCTGCATTCCTTCGGTCCGCTCTCCGGACCCGACGGGCGACGCAACTTCGTGATGGCGATGACGCGTGCGCGGCGACTCCAGCACGTCCTGACCTGCTTCGAACCGTCGGACCTCGACCCTGACCGTCTCACCGCGGGTGCCCTCGATTTCTTCGAGCTGCTGCAGCGTGAACTCGGCGCGGACACGGGCGGTGCTCCGGCGGTGTCCGGCGGCAACGAGGACCCCCTGGTCGCGGATCTCGTGGACCGGCTGCGGTACCGCGGGGCGGAGGTATGGGACCACTACGCCGGTGTCCTCGACATCGTGGCCGTGCGGCCCGCCGATCTGCGCGCGGACGGGGGCGCCGCCGCCGTCAGGGACGAGCGACCCGCTCCGCTGGCGATCGAGTCGGACGGCACCGGCCGCTACGGCGCCATGTCGGTGCGGGAACGGAGCAGGCTCCGCCCGCAGGTCCTGGAGCGGATGGGGTGGCGCTACATGCCGCTGTGGACCATCGAGGTCTTCACCGATCCGGACGGGTGCGCCGAACGGGCCTCCGCGTTGATCGGGCTGCCGCCGCGCGAGACCGCCGACCAGCCGAGGACACGAAAGGACGCAGCCAGGATGCGCAAGGACGAGCAGCACCCGGGCCGAGGGACCAACGTGGGGCGCGACTCCTCCGAGGATGCCGAAGCGAGGCCGGTGGTCCCGAAGACCGCGGGAGAGGACGATCCGCGGTCCTGGGGCGACGCCGAGGGAGACCACGACGAGTGGCTCAGGGAGCAGCGGCCCCCGCACTGGGGCTGACGCCGTCGGCGCCGCGCTGGCCCGTGCGGGCATCGTCCTGACCGCTCAGGGTGCCGTGGTCAGGACGAGGTGCACGTCCCCCGAGCTGGAGGATCCGGCAAGCGCCGCGGCGGTGTCGGCTCCCGCTGCGACCACCACGAGCCCGCCGTCGTCCTGGGCTCCGGGCCAGGTGCCGCCGGTGCCGCCGGGAGCTGTCCAGAGGACGGCGACGGAGCGCGCCAGGACCGTCGATTCGGCCTCGACGTCGTACCCGTTGCCGGTGCTGAGGATGACGTCCACGAGCTGGCCGGGGGCGAGGAGCTGGACCGTGGCGGGGTCGGCGGGCCGAAGCGGGACCGCGACCGTGCCGGGTTCGGTCCCGGTGAGCAGTCCGTCCCCGACGAGCGCGGTCGCCTGCACGAGGGAACCCTGGGAGAGGGGAGCGGCCAACTGCTGGCCCACCACCTGCCGCGGCTGCTCGAAGACACTCCCGGTCACGGCCTGCTCGGGAAGCTGGATGATCGCGACGTCGGGCTCCGTCAGGACCGTCCCCACGGCGAGGTCGGCGGCGGCGACGACCACCGGCGTCGTCGGGTAGTCGGTGCCCGTTGCCGCCTCGACGGCCACGCCCGCGGCGGCACTGAGCAGCAGGCAGGCGAGGAGCCGCCTGCGCCGGTGTACCAGCCGGCGGAGGCGGTAGCGGAGCGGGGTTCCCTGGGGACGGCCGGTCGGGTTCATGGACCGACCCTAGGCAGGGCGACCCGGCCACCGTCCGGAAGGCCGTGCTATGTGGACATCAGGCGCGGCGGCGGACGAGCGGCAGCCTCAGGACGCCGCGGCGGACCCGCCGGTCGTCGCGGACGCCGTGCTCCCCGTCGACGAGGCGGAGGAGCCCGAGGATGCCGCTGCTGCCGAGCCGGCCGTGGCCGAGCCCGAGGAGTCGGAGGACGATGCCGACACGCTCGACGATGAGCCGGCGTCCGTGCTCGTCGTCGTCGCCCGGGAATCGTTGCGGTAGAAGCCGGAGCCCTTGAACACGACACCGACGCTGTTGAACTTCTTCCGCAGCCCGCCGCCGCACTCCGGGCAGACGGCCAGCGAGTCGTCCGAGAACGACTGCTGGATGTCGAAGGCGTGGCCGCAGTCCTTGCAGGCATAGGCGTACATGGGCATGGAAATCCTCCTGGACAGAACGTCATGGGCCCCGGATGGCTCTTCCGGGCGACTGCTCTTGGCACTCTCCGGGGTCGAGTGCCAGTCTACACGGGGCGGGCGTCCGCTCCGAAGCGCACCAGACCGTCCGGCGTGAAGGCTCCGGCGAGCGGCTGGTCGTAGGATTCGGCCGGAATGGTGCCCGCGGGCAGGACCTCGGACCGGTATACGACGCCCAGCCGAGGTATCGCTCCCGGCGCGTCCATCGGAAGGTGGGCGAGGAAGCGGTCGTAGTAACCCCCACCCTGGCCGATGCGATGCCCTGATCGATCGATGCCCAGGGCGGGCACGAGGATGAGTCCGACGTCCGGCACCTCGTCGAAGGGGCGTCGAGGCCCGGTCGGCTCCTCCACGGGAGCACGCACGGAGCGCTGCAGGGCGACGCCGGGGTGCCAGGTGGCCCAGGACAGCTGGTAGGCGGGCTCGCAGACGGGCACGACGACGCCGAACCCGAGCCGGTGCAGGTCCTCGAGCAGCGGGACGGTCTCGGGTTCCGGTGCGACGCCGAGGTACGCGGCGACCGTCGGACGTCGCCCTGCCGTGCCCTGGCGGGAGGGGAGGCCGGTGAGGTACTCCACCACCGCGTGGCCGAGTGCCTCCGACTGGCGCTGCCGGTCTGCCGGATCCAGTGCGGCCCGCGCGGTACGCAGCGCCTCGCGCAGGCGGTCCTTGTCCGTATCACGAGGAGAACGAGTCATTCCACCATTGTGCGCATCACCCCGGGAGTTCCGCGCCCGTTATGTAGTGTGGTGGTCATGACTCTGCAATCACGCGTGACGAAGGCCGTTATCCCTGCGGCCGGCCTGGGGACCCGCTTCCTTCCTGCAACCAAGGCGATGCCGAAGGAAATGCTTCCCGTGGTGGACAAGCCGGCCATCCAGTACGTCGTCCAGGAGGCCGTCGACGCCGGCCTGTCCGACGTCCTCATGATCACCGGGCGTAACAAGCGGGCCCTCGAGGACCACTTCGACCGCGTTCCCTTCATCGAGCAGACGCTCGAGGCCAAGGGCGACCACGAGAAGCTGGCCGCCGTCCGCCGCCCGTCGGAGCTCGGAGACATCCACTACCTGCGCCAGGGCGATCCCAAGGGCCTGGGCCACGCCGTCCTCCGCGCGAAGCTGCACGTGGGCCAGGAGCCCTTCGCGGTCCTGCTCGGTGACGACCTGATCGACGATCGCGATGCGCTGCTCGAGACCATGATCGAGGTCCAGGCCAAGACGGGCGGCTCGGTGGTCGCCCTGATCGAGGTGGATCCGCAGCAGATCAGCGCCTACGGCTGCGCGGACATCACGGCGATCGAGGGCGAGGAGTACGTCCGCGTGAACCACCTGGTGGAGAAGCCCGCCGTCGAGGACGCGCCCTCCAACCTCGCCGTGATCGGCCGCTATGTCCTGCACCCGCGCGTCTTCGAGGTCCTGGAGACCACCGAGCCCGGGCGGGGCGACGAGATCCAGCTGACCGACGCCCTGCAGACCCTCGCGGCAGCCGACGGCGAAGGTTCCGGCGTGTACGGCGTGGTCTTCCGTGGCCGCCGCTACGACACCGGCGACAAGCTGAGCTACCTGAAGGCCGTGGTGACGCTGGCGTCGGAGCGCGAGGACCTCGGTCCGGACCTCCGGGCCTGGATCAAGGACTTCAGCAAAGACATCTCGGACTAGCACGCCGTGCGGTCGGCAACCAGCTGGCCCGTGACGCTCAGGGCCGGATCCCTGGTCCTGCGGCCCATCCGCCACAGGGACAAGGCGGACTGGACGGCGTTGCGCCACCGCAACGCCGCATGGCTCGCGCCCTGGGAGGCCTCCAACCCCGATCCGCAGGGTTTCCTTCCCACCTATCACCAGATGGTGAGGTCCCTGACGTCGCAGGCACGGGCAGGTTCGGCGCTTCCGTTCCTCATCGCCGAGCAGCAGCCGGGCTCCCGCGACGCGCGCCTCGTCGGGCAGCTGACGGTGTCCGGGATCACCTGGGGTTCAGCGATGACGGCGACGCTGGGGTACTGGGTGGATTCGGCGCGGGCCGGCCGGGGGATCGCCCCGACGGCGGTGGCCCTGGCCACCGACTACTGTTTCGGGGACCTCGGGCTGCACCGCATGGAGATCAACATCCGCCCCGAGAACCGGGCGAGCCTGCGTGTCGTCGAGAAGCTGCGCTTTCGCGACGAGGGGCTCCGTCCGCGGTACCTCCACATCGCGGGCCACTGGGCGGATCACAGGAGTTTCGCGCTGACGGCTGAGGAAGTCCCGCGCGGCCTGCTGACGCCCTGGCTCGAGCGGGCCCGGCCTTACCAGGGCTGATCGGGCCGTCCAATGCCGCGGCGAGCATATTAGGCTCCGACACGCCCGCCTGAATGCCGCGGCCCGGCGGCACCTGCTCCTACGGTTCTAGGTGTGGTCTTCTCTCTGGATAGCTCGTTGGTGCTCGTCGCGATCGTCGGCCTGTGGCTGGTGTGGGTGGCTCCCTTCGTCCTCCGGAAGACCGCGCCCGCAACTGCCGGCGGTACCCGCCGATCACCCAAGACCGGGACCCGCCGTCCTGGAGGGAGCATGATGACCATGACCGCGCAGGACGAGGCAGACCGTTCAGGAACCACCGTGCAGTCGCACGCCCCGATCCCGCCGAAGGCTACTGTCCCATCCGGCGGGACGTCCGGTCCGAGCCCGTCCTTCACCCCGCGGTGGGGGCGCATCAGTGCTGCCCTCGTGGGCCTCGTCGCCCTCGCCGCCGCCCTGGTCACGCTCGTGCTCGGGGCCTTCGGGATCGTATCCCTCCTCGTGCCCCTGGCGTGCTTCGCCGTCGCCGTCGGCGCCGTGGCCATGTTGAGGTTCCTCGCCGTCCGCGGCCGGGCCGCGCGCGTCAACCGCGCCTTCGCGGCCGCCATGGCGCCGGTCCGTGAGGCCGCAGCGGTACCCGAGGTGCCGGTCGAGCACGCGGCGCCGGCAGCGCCCCGGCGTCCCACCTCGCTGTTCGACGCCGAGGAGGCCGGCGCCCGCCGGTTGAGCCCCATGGAACTGCGCACGGCTGCTCTCGCCGTGGCGCACGGTTCGTCCGTGGTCGACGTGCGCGCGGGGTTGCTGAGCGTCACCGGGACGGAGGCACCCGAGGCAGCCGAGACACCCGAGGCAGCCGAGACACCCGAGACACCCGAGACACCCGAGACAGCCGAGACGCCCGGACCCGCAGGGTCCACTGCCTGGGCTCCGGTCGAGGTGCCGCGGCCCACCTACGTGGACGCAGCGAAGGCCGAACGGCAGGCTCCGGCCCCGCTGGACCTCCCCGAAGCGCCGAAGCCCACGACCCGGACTCCCATCAAGGCCTCCGAGGCTGCTGCCCGCGTCGCTGCGGAGGCGGACGACGCCGCGGACGAGTCGGCGAACCCCGCCCCCTCCACGGGGCGCATCAACCTCGACGACGTCCTGCAGCGTCGTCGCGCCTGACCGGTACCCATGCCACGGGCAGCCGGATGCCGGCCGCGCCCGTGACCGACCCCTGAGGTTCGCATGAGGGCGAAGGACGCACGCATCATCCGCGAGCAGGAGACCATCGCGCTCCTCGAGTCGGACGCGCCGGGCGGGATCCTGCAGCGGGCGCTGGCTCCCGCCGGATGGGAGCTCGAGTCCTGGCAGCTCGGGGCCGTCCACCACCGTCCCGGCGCCGGCGTCACGGGCGTGTACTCCATCGACGTCCGGCCGGCCGGCGACGCCTGCGGCGCGCAGCGCCGCAGTTCTCCGGTCCCTGGCCCGGCACCACTGCCCGTCCCGACGCACGCCTGTATCACCTCCTGCGTCATCCAGCAGGGGGCGGACGCCGTCGCGGTGGTCCACCGCCGCGGCGCCGGGGCGCTCTCGGTCTGGGTGCATCCCTTCGATCCGCTCCTGCCGGGCCTGCCCCTGGCCCTCGACCCGGAGCGCAGCACACCCTTCGCCTTCGGCCCCGGGCTCGAGCCGGGAGACACCCTCCTCGAACTCCGCAGCTACCGCCCCCTGCGCCGGGCCGTGGTCCTGGCCCGGAACGGGGACGAGCGCCGCTACCTGAAGGTCCTGCGGCGCCAGGGCGCGGCGTCGCTCGCGGAACGGCACCGGATGCTCCGGGCCGCCGGCGTGCCCGCGCCGGTCCTCGCCGGCGAGCCGATGCAGGACGTGGTGGCCATGCACCCTGCCCCGGGCACGCCCCTCGCCGAGCTCCTCATGCGGGACGGCGCGACCGACGTCGACCCCGCCGCCCTGGTGCACGTCCTCACCTCCCTGCCGCCCGCGGTCCTCGCCCTGCCCGTACGCCCGCCCTGGGCCGCCCGCGTCAGGGACTACGGCGAAGGTGCGGTGGCGGCCCTGCCCTCCGAGGCCGCCCGGATCCGACGCCTCGCCGCGGCCATCGACGACGCCGTCCGTTCGAGCGACGCCGGCCCGCTCGTGCCCACCCACGGTGACTTCTACGAGGGAAACATCCTCATCACGGACGGCGCCGTGTCCGGGCTGCTGGACGTCGATGCACTCGGACCCGGGCGCTTCGTCGACGACCTCGCCTGCTTCCTCGGCCACGTCGCCGTCCTGCCGGGACTCCACGCCGGATACGCCCACGTGCCGCAGGCCCTCCTGCGCTTCCTGCGGGCCTTCGACGAGCAGGTGGACCCGGCCGCGCTCAGGAGCCGGGCCGCCGCCGTCAGCCTCACGCTCGTCGCGGGAGCGCGGAGCCGCACGGGGGGCGATGACGGTGCCGCGGAGGCGCTGTCCCGGCTGGCCGTCGCCGAACAGTTCCTCACCGAGGCGCGCGCCGTCGCCGGCCGGCGACGGTCCTGACGCGTGCAGCACCATGACCGGGGGCGTTGATGCTGGCGGCCCCTGCGTGGTTATACTTCCAACAGCTTCAAGAACTGCGGCCGCCAAGCTCCGACTGGGCCGCATACCAACCCCGCGCTCATAGGGTGGTTCGGATGACGAAGCGGCCCGCATTCGCCCCTCCCGGGGTATCTGGTACGGGCAAGAGCTCGCGAAAGGACGCGGCCCCGTGCCGTCCCATGACACCCTTCCCAGTCGACGCATCCGCCGCAGAGATCCCGATGGTGGCCCTCAGCATCCAGGACTACGAGGTGCTCACCGCTCCGCGGGAGGCGTTCGTCGCCTTCCTCCTCGTGCCGCCGTCCGGAGGCGGCTCCGCGGTGAGGGCCGGCCGGGGACCGACGGGTAGCTGAGGAATGGCACCGCCGAGCGGGCTCCTCCTGGACACCGACGTCATCGCGGAGCTGCGGAGCCCGAGCCCTCATCCCGCCGTCACCGGTTTCCTCCACCGGCGCCGCCACTTCCGGATCTTCGTCTCCGCGCTGAGCCTCGGCGAGCTGCATTCGCTGGGCCGCCGGAACGAGCACTTCCCGGACCTGGAGGCCTGGCTGCACGAATTCGCTGAGCGGTTCGGGCCCAACATCCTGTCCGTGGATGCCGACGTCGCCGTGGCGTGGGCGCCCCTTGCCGACCACGCCGACGTGGCCCTCGCCGATTCCCTGATCGCGGCGACGGCCCTCCACAGGGGACTCGCCGTCGTGTCGGGGAACACCGAACCGTACCGGAGGCTCGCGGTCCCGGCGATCAATCCCTGGACGGCGGGCGAGCAGCCCGCGGGTCCTCCCGGCGTCGTTCCATGACGTAACGATCGCCCTTTGTGACGGACGCCTGGTCTCACAACGTCACGGGACGCCATGTTGCGTCAGGTTTGCCGCCCGGCACGGCTCGCTGCTTAGAGTGATCCCACCAACCATCAAGAGCGGCCGAGAGATCTGGCTTGTTGACGCCGCAGCAACCATTCGGCTGTGCCCTCGGGGGCAGCGGAACCGGTGCTAATGCCAGAACCGATGGAGACACATCAGTGAACCCACGTGAGGACCCGGCGCGCCCGCGCCCGGTACCACTGGGCCGCGGCATCCTGCTGGTGCACTCCCTCGGCCCTACCGAGGAGTTCGAATGGCATTTCCTGGACACGGAGCGGTACCGCCGTCGCTCTCCTACGAGCTGTACCCGCCGGCCACCCCGGAGGCCGGCGACGCCGTGCTGCGGACCATCGACGAACTCGGAGCCACCCGTCCCGACTACGTCTCGGTGACCTACAGCGGCACACCGGCACGACGACGGGCGTCCGTCGAGCTCATCGGGCACCTGGTCACCAGCACCCGGCTCCGACCGGTGGCCCACCTCTGCTGCGTGGGGGAGACGCGGGAGGGCCTGGACCTGCTGGTGCGGCAGTTCGTCGGGCTGGGCGTCAGGGGCATCCTGGCGCTGCGCGGTGACCTGCCGGCGGATCCAGGGGTGTTCCGCGGCGAGCTGCCCTTCGCCCGGGACCTGGTGGAACTGATCCGCGGGGTCGAGGCCAGGCACGGCGCCTCACTCGCCGGTGGCCGGCTCGCCGTGGGGGTCGCGGCCTACCCGACCAGGCACCTCGAGTCGCCGTCGTTCCTGCACGATGTCGAGGTGCTGATCTCGAAGCAGCGTTCCGGCGCCGATTTCGCGATCACGCAGGTGTACTTCGACCCCGCCGAGTACGTGCGCCTGGTCCTCGCAGCCCGTGCGGCCGGCGTCAGCATCCCGATCATCCCCGGCGTGATGCCCACCGTCAGTGTCCGGCGGCTCGAGCGGCTGGCCCTCATGACCGGCGTACGTCCCGACGCCGGGCTGCTGCACCGCCTGGAAACGGCCTCGAGCGAGGCCGAACGACGGCGGATCGGCGTGCGGGCAGCGGCAGTGCTGGCCCGTGCGGCCTTCGAGGCAGGAGCCCCCGGCCTCCATCTGTACACCTTCAACGACTTCCGCGCGTCCGTCGACGTCGTCGAACAGCTCGACCTCCCGGCGGCTCGCCTCGCCGGCGCCGTCCCGGCCTGAACGCCCCGGACCCACCAGATCCAGACCCGACACCACCTTCGAAGGAGCACCACATGAGTACCACCTTCCCCGCCGCCACGATCCTCGGCTACCCGCGCATCGGGCCGGACCGGGAGCTGAAGAAGGCCCTGGAAGCCTACTGGGCAGGCCGCCTGGACGAGGCAGGGCTGCACCGTGCGGCCGAGCAGCTGCAGGACCGCACGGTCTCACGGCTCGCCGAGCTGGGCCTGAAAGAGGCAGATTCCTCCATCCCCGCGGATTTCGCCCTCTACGACCAGGTGCTCGACGCCACGGCCGCCCTGGGCGCGCTGCCGTCCCGCTTCGCGGACCTGGCCGGCGAGGACGGTTCCGTGGACACCGCGGCCTACTTCACGCTGGCCCGGGGCGACGGCGACCGCGCGCCGCTGGAGCTGACCAAGTGGTTCGACACGAACTACCACTACCTGGTCCCCGAAATCGGCCCGGGGACCACGTTCGCCGCGGTGGCCCACCGCCTGACATCCATCGTTCGCCGGCAGAAGGACCGCGGCGCCGTGCTGCGCCCGGTGCTGGTGGGTCCCGTGACCTACCTGCTGCTGGCCAAGGCCGAGGAGGGGGCGCCCGCCGGGTTCGACCCGCTGTCCCGGATCGACGACGCCGTGGCGGCCTACGCGGGGATCCTCGCTGCGCTGGCGGAAGCGGGCGCCGCATGGGTGCAGCTGGACGAGCCGGGCCTCGTGGGCGACCGCGGCGGCGAGCTGGCGGCGCCGGGCGGGCCGGTGGAGCGGGCGTACCGGCAGCTGGCGGGTGCCGTGGACCGGCCGGCCCTCCTCGTGACCACGGGTTACGGTACCGCCGGTGATCCGGCGGAACCGGGCCAGGCACTGGCAGTGCTCGCCGCGGCAGGCGTGGAGGCGGTGCACGCGGACCTGGTCCGGGGGGCCCGGCCCTCGGTCGGGGCGCTGCGGGCACTGGGCGGCACGCGCCTCGTGGCCGGCGTCGTGGACGGACGGAACGTCTGGGGGAACGACCTGCAGTCCTCTCTCGCCGTGCTGGAGGGGCTGCAGTCTGAGACCGCGCATGCGGTCAGCACGGCGACGTCCACCTCGCTGCTGCACGTGCCGCACGACGTCGCGGCCGAGTCCGCCCTGCCGGACCACCTGCCGGCCTGGCTCGCCTTCGCCGACCAGAAGGTCCGCGAGGTGGTGGTCCTGGCGCGCGGACTCGCCGAGGGCCGCACGGCAGTCGCCGATCACCTCCAGGCTGCGGAGGCGGTGCTGCGCGAACGCGCGCTGTTCGACGGCGTCGTCGTGGACCGGGTGCGTACGCGCACCGGCGGACTGACCGAGGAGGCGTTCACCCGCGGCTCCGCCGCACACCGGGCCGAGCTGCAGCAGGAGAGGCTGGGGCTGCCCCTGCTGCCGACCACCACCATCGGTTCCTTCCCGCAGACCGGTGAGGTCCGCGCCGCCCGTGCCGCGGCCCGCAGCGGCAACATCCCGCAGGCGGGGTACGAGCAGTTCCTGCGGGAGGAGATCACCCGCGTGGTGCGGCTGCAGGAGGGACTCGGCTTGGACGTGCTGGTGCACGGCGAGCCGGAACGCAACGACATGGTGCAGTACTTCGCGGAGAACCTCGACGGCTTCGCGGCGACGGAGCAGGGCTGGGTGCAGTCCTACGGCTCGCGCTGCACCCGCCCGTCCATTTTGTGGGGCGACGTCACGCGCCCGCAGGCGTTCACGGTCCCGTGGATCAGCTTCGCCCAATCGCTGACCGAGCGGCCGCTCAAGGGCATGCTCACCGGCCCGGTCACCATCCTGGCCTGGTCCTTCGTCCGCGACGACCAGCCGCTGGGCGAGACGGCCAACCAGGTGGCGCTCGCCCTGCGGGACGAGATCGCGGACCTGGAGGCGGCCGGCATCGCGATCGTGCAGGTGGACGAGCCGGCCCTGCGCGAGCTGCTGCCGCTGCGCGCCGCTGATCAGCGGGCGTACCTTGACTGGTCCGTCCGCGCGTTCCGGCTGGCGACGTCCGGTGCCGCCGACCACACCCAGGTCCACACCCACCTGTGCTACTCCGAATTCGGTGAGGTCATCTCCGCGATCGACGGACTGGACGCCGACGTCACCAGTATCGAGGCCGCCCGCTCCCGGCTCGAGGTGGTCGCGGACCTGGCCGGCTTCGGGTACTCGCGCGGGATCGGCCCGGGGGTCTACGACATCCACTCGCCACGCGTGCCCTCCGAGCCGGAGATCTCCGGCCTCATCGAGACGGCGCTGGCCGCCCTCCCGGCGCAGCAGTTGTGGATCAACCCGGACTGCGGCCTGAAGACCCGCGGCTACGACGAGACCGTCCTCTCGCTGCGGAACCTCGTCACCGCAGCGAAGGCGGCGCGCGCGAGCACCGCCGTCCAGCGGGCGGAGCAGGCCCTGGCCGGCTCCTGACCGCCGCGCGGCACACGGATCTCCCGGGTGCCGCGCCGCTTCCGGGCAGGACCACGGTCGTGGCCCTGCCCGGGGCCGTTCGGGCCGGTGGCTGAGGGGGCCTTCGCTGTCGCGGCGCGTGGACGGTGAAGGGGCAGCACGCCGTTTCGCCGTCCGAGCAGCTGGAAAGTGGTGGAATGTCGCAACCTTCGCTCAGTTTTGGGTCAACTCGTCACCTGGCGACAGGGTGGTGACAGGACGGCTGTTAGCGTCACTTTGAAAGATGCCGCCGGACAGCGCCACGGACTGCGCGAGCTGGTTCGCATGTCCTTCGAAGCCAGCTGGGGAGCTTGCTCATGCATTCACGTGACCGTGAAGAACTCATCGTCGACAACCTGCCACTGGTCGGGTATCTCGTCTCCGCCCTGTGTGCGCGTGCGACGCACCTGTCCAGGGAGGATCTCGCCTCGGTGGGTGCCATCGCGCTCATCACCTCGGCGGATTCGTTCGATCCCACGCTGGGCGTTCCCTTCGGCGCCTACGCGCGCCGCCGGATCACCGGCGCCTTCGCGGACGAGATGCGCGCCAACGACTGGGCCCCGCGATCGGTCCGCCGGCGCATCGGCGACACCCTTGCCGCCCAGGGTTCCCTCGCCGCCTCGCTCGGTCGCACACCCACGACCGATGAGCTCGCCGTCACGCTCGGCCTGAGCCGCCAGGAGGTCCAGTCGGCGCTCGACGACGCCGGCCGCTCCGTGCAGACCCTCGACGAGACCGTCCTCGACATCGTCCCCGCCGTCGATCCGCTGCCCGAGGCGTCGCTCCTGGCCGACGAGCAGGTACGCCACCTCCGCGCCGCCGTCGCCCACCTGCCGGGCCGCATGCGTCACATCATCGAACAGGTCTTCTTCGAGGGCCGGTCGGTGACCGAGGTCGCGGGGGAGCTGGGGACCACGCACTCGGCGGTGTCCCAGCAGAAGTCCGAGGCGCTCCGCCTCCTGCAGGATGGCCTCGCCACGCATTATGCCGACGGCGCCGATGCCGCACCTGGTCCGGTGTCGCGGATCTCGCCGAAGCGCCGGGCCGAGTACCTCTCGACGCTGGGGGCCGCGCTCACACCGCGAGCCCATGACTACACGACCAGCGCCCGGCCGCGGGCCCTCACCCTGGCGTCCTAGCCGGTTTCGAACGTCTTTCAGCGCTTCGCTGTTGAAGATGGGACAGGTGTGGTTGGATTTACCTAGGTTACTTAGCAATCAGATGGTTCCGTGCCTGCGGTGTCGTGATCATCGGGTTGAACGCGGGGGTCCCAGAAGGTCTCAGTCATATGCTCACTGCTCAACTGCCCATCCTTTCCGCCCACGTACGTCCCGCTACTCCAGGTGCCTCGAAGGCGTCGGCCCGTACCGGCGCCGACGGGCAGGCGTGTGATGTAGGGGCTTTGCTACTCCGTGTGGCCGACCGCGAGGTGCAGGCGTTCGACGAGCTCTACGCGTGCACCTCACGCCGGGTGTACGGGCTTGTGCGCAAGGTACTGGTGGATGCGGAGATGAGTGCCGAGACGACGCAGGACGTGTTCCTCGCTCTCTGGCTGGGCGGTGCAGCCCGGTTCGACCCCGCCGTGGGCTCGGGGATGTCCTGGATCATGACGCTCGCGCACCGCCGCGCCGTGGACAAGGTCCGGGTCGAGGAATCCCATCGCGCCAGGGATCTGCGGTGGGGTATCAAGAACCACGACGTCGACTACGACCAGGTCGCGGATACCGTCGTCCAGCGAGCTGAGATGGACGCAGTCAGGGCATCCTTGAGCGTGCTCTCCGGGGTGCAGCGTGAAGCCATCGATCTCGCCTACTACGCCGGCATGACCTATGTCCAGGTCGCCGACCATCTAGGCGTCCCTGTTCCGACAGCGAAGACCCGAATCCGTGACGGCATCGCTCGCCTTCGCGCCTGCCTGCAGGATCCCGCGCCCGATCCCCTGCCGCCAGCGCCCCGATAATGAGGGAGCGGTTCACTTCAACCACCTCACCAGCCGTGGCGTGAATGATCAGCGGGGGATGACGCGGAACAGGAAACGGGTCCTGACCATGGTCCACAGGAGGGCGAGGATCAGGATGTAGGCGGCGGTGTTGAGCCAGATGTCACCCTGTCGCAGGGCCGGGATGTTCGCTGCGGCGAGGATCAGGAAGACGTGGAGGATGAACACGTAGAGGGTGGCTTGACCCAGGGGTGCGAGGAACCAGCCCAGGGTCCGTTCGAGGGGTTTCCAGTAGGCGGTGAGCAGGGCATATCCGGTGATGATCACCAGCACAACATTCAGTAGCCGGCCGGGTCCCAGGTAGGTGCGCTCGAAGAAGCCGTCGTAGACGGTGCGGAAGGTCTGCTCGGGTAGCAGCGCGAGCCTGACGTCGTAGGCGTTGGTGAAGTAGGGGCTGGTCCAGGAGAACACGGCGAGGGTCACTGCGAGGAGCGCACAGGTCCACAGCAGCACTCTTCGGTGGGGATGGGAGAACCAGGCCACGATCCGGCGGCGGTGGTAGCCGGCAGTCATCCCCAGGACGAACAACACCTGCCAGACCAGCAGGGGGAAGGAGTCCTCGAACTGCGAGGGCAGCAGCCGGACTTTCGTGACGGTGCCCACGGCGTAGAGGGCCAGGCTCGAGGCGAGCACGAGCCACGTCCTGCCACGGCTGAGCGCCAGCAGCACTATCGGGCTCAGGGCCAGCAGGATCACGTACAGGCCCATGATGTTGAACTGCCAGGGCCCGACCTGCAGCAGGAACAGGTCCGGGACGAGGTGTGAGGGCACGGGGAACTGGAACAGACCCGCCATGCCGGCGTAGAGGTCGTAGACCGTGCCGGCGCCCCCGGTCCCGGCCGCTCCCGTGCCCTGGTCCGTGAACGTGGTCACAGCCGTGGCATCGAGGAAGGGCAGGCGGCTCAGTGCCAGGACGAGCAGCACCACGACCAGGGCGGTGACGTAGAGCTTCCAGGCCCGTTTGCTCGTCCGGTCCACCACGTCGCCCAGCTGGTCCCTGATCCGGGGCCCGTACACCAGGCCCAGGACGGCTCCGGAGAGCAGCACGAACAGTTCAGCACCGGAGACGACCCCGATGGTCTCCTGCGTCAACAGCTGGAACAGCGAGGTGAGCCCGACATGATTGACGACGACGAAGATGATGGCCACTCCGCGCAGCATGTCGATGCGCGGGTCCCGGGAGGCGGAGCCCGCATAGGCCCACTGCCGCGCGGGCCCTGACAGGGGCAGCAGGCACAGGGCCAGCGCCGTGGCGAGGACAGCGGCGGCCGTTGTCCACGCGGCGGTCCCGTTCAGTACGGTGCCGGTGGCGGGAGGTGCCACGCCGTCGAGGGCGGACTCGGCGATCACGGGTCCGGTCACGGTGTCGCTGTCCTCGACCCGCTGGGCGAAGGCGGATGCAAGGCCCGGCTCGGCAGTGACCCGCCAGTCCACGCTGACCGCGCCGTCCTGGCGCTGTTCGATCGTCTCGTTCCACACCACGGCGCCGATCCGGTCGTACCCGTTCCCGGGGGTGGCGAGCACCTGATCCCACCAGGCACTCTTGACCTCCGCCTCCGAGGCCCCGTCCTCGACGTCGGGGCTGTAGAAGGCGGCTGTCTCCACCAGCAGCGGCCGGTCACGACCGGCCGCATAGGTGGCGTAGAAGTCCTCCGGCAGGGGCAGCCCGGCCGGGGAGGCGGGGCCGAGCAATGCCTCGAACTCGCCGCGCTCGGGAACAGCGTTCGCCATGGAGGCCCCGTCCGTCTCGTCATGGTAGGCGGACAGGCCGACCCAATCGACGACGTCGTCGCCGGGGTAGTAGGGGGCGTACGCGTCGTCGTCGAAATCCCAGGTCCCGTTGCCGTCGGTATCCAGCATCCCGAGGGCGCCTCCCGACGGCGATGTCTTGGCTTGGTCGCGGAAGGGGTAGTCCTCGGCGGCGGTCGGGGACCAGACCATCACCGGATCCTCGAGCTCATCGTCCATCGCGGCCGCGAGGATGCGGAATGCTTCGCGGTAGGCCTCGGGCTGTTGCCCCCACGGCACCCAGGGGGCGTTCATCTGCGGGGCGAAGCGCACGAATACGATGCCCTCGTAGCCTTCGGTGACGTCGGCTACCTGTGCTGCCAGGGCCGAGGCACGGGGATCGTCCACGTCGCCCAGGGGAACGTCGGGGCGGACGGTGAGCAGGGCGTGAGCACCTTGATCGGCTACCTGCCCGACGTAGGCGCGCAGGTAGCCCTGCTCCTGCTCACTCATCGGCAGCGGTACCGTCCGCCCGTACAGGGCAGCCGGCGTCCCGAGGCGCTCTGCATGGTCGGTGGTCGAATCGGTGGCCCAGTCCAGCAGTGCCCCCAGGAATGGGCCCTCCTCCGATGGCATGAGGGTCTCGGCAGGGTCGGCAGCATGGGCTGGAGCCGCGACCATGAGGAGTAGTGCCACGAGCAGCGGCGCGAACAACCGCGTCCATCCCCATGTGCTCTTCACAGTCGATCGCTTTCGGGAGAGGTGGTCCACAGGGGCAGCGGAGCCGGCAATTCAGCGGTCGGCCCCTGCTCCGGTGGCTGATGCAGGCTCCGCCGTACCACGAGGAGTGTGAGGTCGTCCGAAGGGTGGGATGGGGCGTCGATGAGCGCGTGGATCGACGCCTCGATGTCGGCGCCGGCTCTCGTCACGGCCTGCAGATCCGACTGGAGCTGGTGCAGGTCGTCGTTCGCCAGTTCGAGGATGCCGTCGCTGGGGATGATGAGGCTGCCTCCGGGCTCAAGGACGAGGGTGGTCGTCTCCCAGTGGCAGTCCGGGATGATCCCGAGGGGAGGGCCGCTTGCCGGCAGCTTGGAGACTGTCCCGTCGGCCGTGACGTGATGGGCGATGCTGTGCCCGGCATCCGAATAGCGGACCGCTCCCGTCCGGACATCGAGAGTGGCGGTGAAGGCGGTGACGAAGACATCCTCGAGGGCCAGGTCGTTCTCCAGCGCCTCCGAGACTGCGGTGAGGGCCTCACCGGGCTCCACAGGTCCGGTCGAACGCAGCCGCGACTGGACGGTGGCGGCGAGGATCGCGGGACCGGCTCCTTTGCCCATGACGTCCGCCACGGTGAACCGCAGGAACCGGCCGTCGAACTGCCAGTCGTAGAAGTCCCCGGACAGGTCACCGGCAGGCCGGGTGGCGGCGTGCACCTCGTACCCGGGAAGACCGGGCAGCGGAGCCGGCCGATGCGCACGTTGGATCTTCGCCGCGTTGAGCATGTCGGTGCTGACGGAGATCTCGCGTTGAACGATCGCTGCGAGGTCGCGCAGTATCTGTTCCTGCTCGGGAGTGAAGGCCCGAGGGTCCTGATCGATGAGGCACAACGTCCCGATGTTCCACCCGCCGGGACCCTGGAGGGGCTGGCCGGCGTAGAAGCGGATATTCGGTTGCCCCAGGACGAGGGGGTTGGAGCGGAAGCGGTCGTCCTGCCGGGCGTCCTCGACCACCAGCGTGTCCCTGGACGCGATGGTGTGGGAGCAGAAGGCGGCAGCTCGAGGGATGACCGTGTCCAGCGTGCCGGCCAGGGACTTGAGCACCTGGCGGTCATCCGCGATGAGGGCTACGGTCGCGGTGCTGACACCGAAGAGTTTCTGCGCCAGGCGGGTGACCCGGTCGAATCTCTCCTCGGGGGGACTGGCGAGGAGTTCGGTGGACGCCAGCGATGCCAGGCGTTTCTGTTCATCCCCCGGCGCTATCCCGGATGCCGGACCGTTCATGGGGCATGCCTTCCTGCGCCGACTTGCGCGGCGCCCTCATCTCACCCCCCATCCCGTTCCCGCCTCGAGTAGTCCGATGAACCGGCGGCAGATCATCCGGAACACCAACTCCCGCCCGGTGCGCAGGGCTTCAGTCACTTACTCAGCTATGGACACATGTCGGCCCTCGTCAGCGTCCTGGTCCGCGGTTTCTGCTTCATAGCCCTCACCCTAGAAGCTCGAGAACACCGGCCGTGCAGTAGGTGATACCCGATTCCAGCCATTGACCACCTGTGCCACCTCGACTAGCAGGACACCGAACTTCGAGGCAACCGGGAGGTAACGGGGGTGGCCTCTACCGGGCAGTAGCGGAAGGAAGGAGCTCGATCGGGAAGGGAGAGCGCGGTGGAGACCGGCTTTCGGACAGATTGAAACCTCTTAGCGCTATCACTCCACAGTCAATCAGGACTGCGGGTGACCGCAACTGCGCTTATCGTCGTGGCATGGAACTCGCGTCCCTGACTCCGGAGAACCTCGGTAAGGCCGTCAGCATCATCCTTCGACCCGAACAGGAAGCGTTCGTTGCACCAGTTGTGCAATCGATCGCCGAGGCCTACGTGAACCCCACGGCCTGGCCGCGACTCGTGATGGACGGCGACGACGTACTGGCCTTCATCATGGGCAACTTCGATCCCAACCACGAAATCGAAGCATTCCGTGCCGGCATCTGGCGACTCAACGTGGCCGCATCCGCGCAAGGGCGCGGCGTAGGACGGTTTGCCGTCGCGGAGTTAGAAGAGGAAGCACGTGCCCGCGGTGTGAAGCGCATCTCTGTGTTGTGGGAACGCGGCGAACACGGTCCGGAAGGCTTCTACCTCAAACTCGGTTTCGTTCCCACCGGAGAGGAACTCTTCGGAGAGGTAGTCGCGTTCAAGGACCTCAGCGCCCGCGGAACAGAGTTCCCCTGACGGATCGGGTGTCAAACATTTTTTCGTCGATTGTTCTGGGTGCTGACCGGTAGGCAACGGCCGTGTTGAGCCGCCTACAGGAGACTGGGTTGTTGCTACCCGCGGGCATCCGGCGAAATGGAGATAAGTCGTCCGACGGTATGGTCATCTTCGGCACAGTCTTCTGCGCATGTTCGTCGCGTGTTCAGCGTCGGCACGAACGAACCAGCGCGCCAGGCATCTATATACAGCCAGTAGTCGACCGCTGAGGCTAGGTGGAATTTGTCCTCTTGCCCTTCCGGGCTTCTTCCGACTTCCCGATCTCGTAGCGTTGGGGTACGAATCGTTGGCGGTCCAATGGCGGCCGCTCATAGGGCCGGTCCTGGCGCTCGGGCAACTCGATGTCCGGCAACTCCGGCTGCTCATAGGGCAACAGCGACAACAGATGGGCTATCAGGTTGAGCCGGGCTTCCTTCTTGTTGTCGGCGTCCACCACATGCCACGGGCTGCGCTCAGTGTCACTGAACTCAAACATCTTGTCCTTCGCCTCGGCGTAGTCGACCCACCGGGCCTGTGCCTCAAGGTCCATAGGGCTCAGCTTCCAACGCTTCGCCGGGTTATCAATGCGGGCTTGGAATCGACGTCGTTGCTCAGAGTCGGACAGGCTCAACCAGTACTTCACCAGAACGATTCCATCGGAGATCAGCGCCTCTTCAAGCATGGGCACGGTGTCGACGAAGTCGGCATACTGTTTGTCGGTGCAGAACCCCATCACCCGCTCCACCCCGGCCCGGTTGTACCAAGACCGGTCGAACAGCACAATCTCACCGGCCGCCGGCAGATGGGGAATGAAACGCTGGAAGTACCACTGCGATCGTTCGCGTTCCGTCGGCGCCGGAAGTGCAACAACCCGGCACGAGCGCGGGTTCAGCGCACCGCTGATGCGCTGGATCGTTCCACCCTTACCGGCCGTGTCGCGTCCTTCGAAAAGGACAACCAAGCGCGTCCCGGTCTTGCGCACCCACTCTTGCAAGGCGACGAGTTCATCCTGCAACCGCAGCAGTTCCTTGTCGTAGTCCTTCTTGGAGAGGACCTGGGGGCTCGCCTCATCGGGCGTCTTCTTGACCACACCCCACATCCTGCCTTAGACCACACCAATTGAGGAGGGTGCTTCCCGGAAACAGGGGCGGCATCTGTGCGATTAGAGGCGCCCGAGCAGACCCCACACGGATCCTCGTCGGTGTTGCGCGGGAGGTGGGAAGCTGGAGCTTCGTCGGTACAAGGGAAAGTTGGGCTCCAATGGCTTCAGCAGTGACTTTGATTCGGTCCACCGTATTGCCTGAGGCTGCGCAGTATGCTTACGCGGCCACTGCGCCGGCAGATGCGCGACTCATCTTCCTCGCAGGGTCCTGCCCCCTCGACGCAGCCGGAGCGACGGTGGGTAAAGGCGATTACGCACTCCAAGCAGAACAATGCATCAGGAACATGACGACAGCTCTCCGAGAAGCTGGAGCCACTACCGAGGACGTGATCAGTACTCGCGTGCTCGTGGCATCGACTGATCGGAGTGATCTTGTCAGTGCATGGGAGGTTGTACGCCGAGCGTTCGGTGCCCATGATGTCCCGAGCACCCTGTTAGGTGTGACAGTTCTTGGCTACGAGTACCAGCTCGTAGAGATTGAAGCCGTGGCCGCTGTTCATGATTGATCATTCATCAGCAGCGTCCCGCTGAAGGATCCTTGGGTTCTTGCGGTGATTGCAACACTTAGCGGATGGGTGTTGAAATGGCGGGCTATTCCATCTTCTTGAGACCGGATCTGCTGCAGGTGTTTTGGGCCGGGATGCAGGCTGGTGATCAGCGTTGCTGTCCTTCGGCGACGGGACGAGACGGATCACGTCGTCGGTGTTGACGCTGACTATTCCGCCCCAGCTCTCTCCGTCAGAATCAAGAACCGAAACAGAACCGTTGGACCAGCCCCACTTCTCTGATTTGTGACGGCTGATATTTGCGCTCAAGATGAAGGTCTTCGCTTCGCCCGTTGGCTGCTTAATCGGCGCGTGAACGATCTGTGCCAGGCTCACGACATCGCGGCGCAGTTCGAACTGGGTATCGACGACCTTGTAGCTGCTCATCCGGTCATTGTGCACCACACAGGTTGCCACCGTGCACGCCTAATCGCCCCAACCGCGCCCCACTGGGGGATCCTGCAGCGGGCACTCTTCGTTGCGAGTGCGTCACGCTTGTGCCGAATTGAAACCGCAGCCCGTGGCGTTCGGTACTCTCAGCGAATGAGAGGCCGGGGTACAGGGTTTGCCTTAGTTGCCCTTGTCGCGTGCGCCCTGTCGGGGTGCGGGTACGGGTCCAACAGTGTTTCTTGCCCCAGCTGGGCTGGCTTTCCCACAACGCAGGAGAAGTACGACGCCGCCGACCTCGTTGTTGTAGCGACCACCACCGTGCGCGATGGAACAGCGCCGATCTTCAAGACCTCACCCACTCGCACGAGATCCGCGTGGGTGAGGTCTTGAAGGGCGATGTTGACGGAGGTAGCGTACGCATCTCGTCGATGCCCGACTCCTGCAGCGGAGTGGCGGAGTATCCGGAGGGCGACCCCCTGAATACATCCCAACCTCTTCTCGTCTTCGCCACTCAGCAGGATGGCGAATGGTTCACCTTGACGCCTATCGACGGAACAGTGCCCTTCACGCAGGAAACAGTCGACGCCATCGCGTAACTGACCCCATCGCCGCGAGGTGCTGTTCGTTTGTCGATCCACTTACGGACGGCGTGTACTTTTCTGGGTGTTGACTCACCCACCTGCAGCCTGGGCGGCCCCGCCAATTGTGCAGCAGGCTGCTGCATAACTGCCGTGGGGTCACATCATGGTCCTCATCGGTAAGCTCATTCATAGCTTCGTCACGCAGGCACCGCCTCGCGGGGCCATTCGCGGCGTAGTTGCGGAGGTTGAAGGGTATGGATTCGGGCGAGAGGGCGCGGGCAAGATGAACGAAACCACGGCGAAGCCCGACTTCACCGACGCCGAACTGCAGTTCCTGGACTCGGTTTTCCAACTCGCAAGGGAAGGACACACACGTGAGCTCATGAGTCTTGTGAGTTCGGGTATACCGGTCAACCTGACGAACTCTCGAGGTGACACACTGCTCATCCTCGCTGCATACAATCGACGCGCGGACACGGTCTCAGCGCTCCTCAGTGCAAGCGCGGACACCAGCCGGGTGAATGACATGGGTCAGACCGCACTTGCAGCGGCGACGTTCCGCCGCGATGCGGGGACAGTCAACGCTCTGCTCCGAGCCGGCGCAGATCCACACCTCGGACCCCAAAGCGCGATCGCTGTCGCCCAGCAATTCGGTCTGACAAACATGGCGACCCTATTCACTTGATCGCCGGTGCAAGAACTAGGCATCGCCAGGAAGTATTGACTGTTTCTAACCCTCAGCCCTCCCAGGACGCAATATCCCTGCTAGTGCGCGCAGGTGGATCCCCTTTAGTTCCTCAACCGCTCTGCGATGATGATCGGTGAGTCTTCCAGAGCAGAGGAAACACAGCAATCGTGGACTTTCCCCCTACCGCGTTCGAGCGGCAGCGCAGAATGAAGCGCGTGGCGAGATGCTTCTTCGCTTTGGCCGCGTTGACGGTATTAATGCCTTGGATTCTTGGGCTCTTCGACCAGAACACAATGCTGCCGATCGGTCTCATCGTCACAGCTCTGATGATGATCGGGGTTGTCATTCGAGCCAGGTCGGACCCGGCTTACGCGCGGCGATCGGCGGACACAGAGTAATCCACACGGGGATCCTTAGCGGGACACTTTCGCCCCGTTATCAGTTGAGTTGATTCCGAAGCGTGCGGCGCATGACAACGCGAGGCCAGGCATCTAGCCCAGCAGATGCTTCGTGTTGCCGAATCTCCCGCAAGCCAGGAGTGATCTTGTCCGATGGGATGATTTCGAAGCCCAGGCGCGCATAGTAGGGCGCCTTCCAAGGGACGTTAGCGAAAGTGGTGAGCGTCAGCATCGCGTGCCCCTGCTGTTTCGCCCAATCCGCTGCGGCCTCGATGAGCTGGTGGCCCTTGCCCCGACCTGCATGGGATGGATGTACCGAGACTTGCTCGATGTGTGCAGAGCTGTCGATGACATGTAGGAGGAGGTAGGCGATCGACCTCATCGGTGTCGACCCATACTCTGCCCGCACGTTGGTACCGGAGCAGTTCGGGAATCGGCATCGTGTCGCCGTCAGCGACGGTCGCCATTCCTTCACTATGGAACAGGGCATCAGCGGCCCGCTCGATGTCGGACAGCGACTTGATGTCGTCCATCTGCGCGAGTCGGATCATTGACCCATTGAACCGCACGGCCCCTAGTGACTCCTGCCCGCAAAATGATCGTCCGTCGTGCTACTTCCTTGGACGCCGCCCCCTGGCCTTATCGACGCGATCGACGACTAGTGCCCCAACTACGACCAGAACGATCACGGCTACGCCTATGCCTGTGATCAGAAGAGCAAGGTTGACCGGCATCGCATCCGTGTTAATCCGAGTGGGGTACATGAACTGATCCAAGCCTGAGGGGCCTCCAAACACAAGCAACGGAGCATGAGCACCTATCGCCGGGACTGGAGGAACCCACTTGGCCATCTCTTTACCGCTTGATTAGCTTACGGACGATGTGTCGATCCAAAAGCGAAGCTCACCCTCGTCGTTTTCTCCATCAGCAACTCCTCCATTGCGGCGCATCACCACAAGTGAAGCGGCGTTCTCAGGAGCAATCGTCAGGAGGGCACTCTCAATACCCAGAGCCGAACACTTCAGGAGAGCATCCCGAAGCATCTGGGTGGCATGGCCCTGGCGCTGCCACGGGTAGACGACGTGATAGCCGATGTGGCCGCCGCCCGCGTCGTCAGTCAAGTGGTGACGGATGACAAGGGAGCCGATGTAGTACTCACCGGAGGTGAACCAGAACAGCTCAGAAGGAACGCCCCACCTTTGTCGTATACCCACTCTGTCTGCCACGAACCCATCGAAATCGCGACTTGCCGCCGCTAGCCAAACCGTGTCTGATCCTCGGTGCAATGTGTCAGCTTGCTCGCCGATAAGGTACGACGTCTTGACCGTCCTTGATGGACGAGACAGCGTAGGCGGCACTGGCAGGTTGATCATGAAACAAGACGTTACCGAAGGATTTCATCAGTGATCGGCGGACCGTATGCCGATCTCTCAGCGCCCCGCGGAGGACCGGCTATCGGGGCAGGTCGGACGCAATGCTAAATTGACGGCAGTGACATTCTTACTTTCTCTGTGACCCAGAGTCGACGTAGCGTTTCCCGCTCGCTTCCCTCGGAAGCGGTGATTCCGTGCGCCCTCGGAGGGAACTCCGTCGTCGAGTTCCCCACGCACCCGGTCCTTCACCGAACTCCTCCAGAGAAGATCACATGCCCTTCACTTCGAACGACTCCACCGCGCCCTCCTCACCCGTCCTTGATCGGGGATCACTGCGTCCCGATTGCGGTAACTGCTTCGCTCTCTGCTGCACCGCCCTGGGCTTTTCCCGCAGCACGGACTTCGCCATCGATAAACCAGCAGGAACTCCCTGCCAGAACCTGGCCTCCGACTTCTCCTGCACGATCCACGACAGCCTCCGCCCGCGAGGCTTCCGAGGCTGCACCGTCTTCGACTGCTTCGGAGCCGGACAGAACGTCTCCCAAAACCTTTTCCAAGGCATCAGCTGGAAAGCCGACCCAAGAACAGCGAAGACCATGTTCCCGGCGTTCAAGGTCGTCCGGCAACTCCACGAAATGCTCTGGTACCTGACAGAAGCCACCGATAGGACCTTCGACCCGGACACCTCGACCCAGGCCGATGACCTTCGACTGGCTATCGAGAAGGCGATGGGCGATGCGCAGCAGGTCCTGACCCTGGACCTCGGCGACATGCACGTCCGGGTTCGGTCCGTGCTGATGGACGTCAGCGAAGAAGTCAGGTTTTCCTACCTCGCCACCGGGGATGATCACCTGGATGCTGCGCTTGTCCCGGGAGCGGACCTTATAGGAAAGAGGATGAGGTCTAGGTCACTGTGTGGGGCGGATCTTCGAGGCGCCTATCTCATCGCCACGGACCTGCGAGGTTGTGACCTTTCCGGCGCTGACCTCCTCGGCGCTGACCTCAGAGACGCCCGCCTCGAAGGGGCCGATCTTTCCAAAGCCCTCTATCTGACACAGGCCCAGCTCAACGCCGCTCAAGGCAGTGCACACACGCGCCTACCTTCCGGCCTTGACCGTCCTACCCACTGGCCCAACGACAGCTAAGGACAACGCGTCGGTGCTCACCGGCAGGCAACTGCATACGGCAGTTGCCTGCCGGTCAGTACCTAAAAACATCGACAAGAAAGTGTTCGATAGCCGATCGGCGTGAGGACATGGGACTGCTGAAGGTTTAGTTTCCAGTTGGGTGTTGTTGGTTTCGGGCCGCTGTGGTGGCGGCTTGTCCTAGTATCTCGAACTCGACCGGGGTCATTCGGCCGAGTGCTCGCTGCCGGCGTTTGCGGTGATAGGTCCTCTCGATCCAGGTCATGATGGCGAGCCTCAGGTCTTCTTTCGTCGCCCACCTTTGTCGGTCGAGGACGTTCTTCTGCAGGAGCGCGAAGAACGACTCCATCGCGGCATTATCACCGCACGCTCCGACCCGCCCCATCGACCCGGTCAGTCCATTGTTCTTGAGCGTCTGCACGAAGACCTTCGATCGAAATTGCGACCCTCGATCCGAATGCAGAATCGTATCGACCGGTCCGCGGAGCCGGAGCGCATTGCGCACAGCGGACACGGCCAACGCCGAGGTCATCCGATCATCCATCGAGTACCCGACGATGCGCTTGGAATGCACGTCCTTGATCGCGCAGAGGTAGAGCTTGCCTGCATCGGTCCTGTGTTCCGTGATGTCCGTGAGCCAGAGCTGATTCGGACGATCAGCCCGGAACCGGCGGAGCACGAGATCATCGTGCACGGGAGGCCCTGCTTTCCTGGTGAGTCCGCGTTTCTTCGCGTGCAGGGACCACAGGCGCTGCTGCGAGCAGATCCTCCAGATGCGCCGCTCGGACGCTCTCGCGCCCTGCTCGGCGATCTCGTCGGACACGAACCGGTACCCGAACGTCGGGTCGTCATGGTGAATGTCGTGGGCGAGGTTCGTCAGGTGAGCATCCTCCCAGTCCCGCTGTGACACGGGATTCCGCCGCCACTTGTTGAATCCCTGGGGTGAGAAGCCCAGCACCCGACAGGCCACCGCGACGGGGATACCGTCAGCGGCAAGATCGCGGACCAACGGGTACGTCATTTTGGGGGCAGCTCACGGGCGAAGAACGCCGCCGCCCTGCGCAGGATCTCGTTCTCCTGCTCAAGCAGGCGGTTACGCTTCTTCAGCTCGCGGAGCTCGCGGAGCTCGGCCGCGTCGGCCTGCGTCACTCCTGGCCGGACACCGTCCTCAACGTCCGCGCGTTTCAGCCAGTTGTTCAGAGTGCCCTCGCTGATCCCGAAATCCTTCGCGATCTGAGCCAGCGGGGCTTCGTGCTTCCGCGCGACGGACACGACGTCGCGACGGAACTCTTCCGGATACGGCTTTGCCATGATGGCCATCCTTCCAGGAGGACACAGTCCTCAGAGGCTAGATGGAAACCGAACCTTCAGCAGTCCCGGGGCCCCGCCTGTCCTCCGATCAGGACCTGCCCACCCAGGGCCGCAATGATCCCTACGATTGCGACCAGTCTCATCATCCTCAACGGGGGAAGGGCAGCCCGATGACCGGAAACCCAGGCCTCGTCGGATGCCTGCGTGTACCTGGTACGGATTCCCGCTGCTGCCTTCCGGCCGATCAAACCGGAAGCGGCTTGGCGGGTGACGAACAGGCAGATGACCGGCAGGAAAACCACGGTAAGGAGCAGGATGCTCAGGGCGATGTACTCTTCAGGCACAACCCACCGGCCCTGACATTTGCCCCCCCTTGTCATGCTCACGAGTCCAACTAGTGCCCCCAGCGGTCCCACAAGGCGATTCTCTACACGGCCGAAAACTCCCCGGCGCTAGTGCGTGGCATGGTGGCGTGATGTCTGGGCGTTGAAGAGGACTGCTGCTCGCCTTGGCTTGAGGTGGTGTGATTCTTGCTGAGTGTTGTCATGAGCAGGATCAACCCCAGTGCGGCGCCCCATATCGTGAAGGTATCGAAGGCGAGGCGTTCGGTGATGCCGAGGCCCAGTGAGATTGATGGTCCGCCTCCGATTGCGTCGATGAATAGGATGAATCCGGCGATCGAGAATGTGAGGCTGACCAGGGTCAGGGCTGATGCCCACCGTGCTGCCGCACCACCTTTGAGTGCCGTTGCGAGGATGAGCATTCCTATCCATTGGACTGCGGCCTGGGCCAGTGCCGCTACGTTGTGACCTTCGGGCTGCAGGTTCCAAGGCAGGAGGCCGACCGCTGCCACGAGAAGACCGCCCAACGCGAGGAAGACCATCGCCGCCCGCCCGGTTCGTCGTCTTGGCCATGCGGACCAGAGAAGGATCGCTCCCACGGCCAGCAGGACGCCGTTGGCAACAGTCGCTCCGTTGGCTAAAAGGTTCGCAGGTGAGCAGATGTACCGCTCGACACGGGTGCCGGTGTCGTAGATGCCGCAAACAGTCACGCCGAGATCGCTGATGAGGTTCGATGACCACGAGTACGGGCTCGGCCACTGGGCGGCAGCGATCACTTGCGCTGGAAATGTCAGAAGGCAAAGGACCCATAGCGTGGCACCCAGGCGAAGTCGCGTCATGCCAACGACCATACAATACGTTTGTATTGTTTTGATGTGCAGTAGCCTCGGTTCATGACCTCCGCGGGCGCCCAGCGCATCCTCACGGCCGTTCAGGACATCCTGATCGAGCGAGGCATTGAGGACGTGACAATCCGCAACGTCGCTGCAGCCGCTGGCCTCTCTATCGGCGCTGTTCAGCATCACCACAAGACAAAAGACGATCTGATCATGGCGGCCATGAACGAGGTCTCCAGGAATTTCATCGAGCGGGTGAGCGCCGCGCTGCAGCCGGAAGCGCCAGCGCGGGAGAACCTGGGCGCGGTATGCAGGATCCTCGGTGGCGTGGATGATGAGTCCCGCACCGCTTCGGTCATCTGGTTGGCGTACGCCTCGAAAGCTACAACAAGCAGCGCAGTTGCCGACGCTCATAGAGCGTCCTGGCGCCTTATGGAGGAAGGCCTGACAACTTTGCTGCGGCGATGGAATCCGGCCCTCGGCCATGATGACGCCGCCATGCTCATGGCGCTACTCGATGGAATCGCCATCGCCAGGGCAACCGAGACCGATCGCATGACATTCGACCGAGCTCAGCTCCTCATCGACCAATACCTCGACAGGCTCAAACCTCCGCCTCGCTGAAAGGCTGGTCCAGGAGCGACTACAGCACCTCGCAGCATGCCTCGGATTCCCAGTTGATGTTGAGGCGCCCGCTCATGCATCGGTCATGGCGCATCAGACCGTGCCGGCTATCTCCCGAAGGGCCCGTATATGGGCGTCGAAAGCCGACTTGCCAGCCCGAGAGAGCGAAAGCCACATCACCCTGCGCGCATCAGCCCGGTCCACTGACGCGGTTTTGTCGGAGACAACATATCCAGCCACGATCAACGTCTTCACGTGCTTGGACAGAGTGGCATCTGAGATGTCCAGCGCGTCCCGCAGAACCGCGAAGTCAAGTCGGTCTACCGGACGGAGAAGCCCGCAGATCCGCAGGCGCAGCGGCGCGTGAATGACTTCGTCGAAGTGCGCCTCATCCACGACGGAGTTTGCGGGCTGCGGAACGATACGCCACTGAAGCCAGCCATGTCGTGAGAGCGAACGCCATAATGCTCGTGAGAGTGACGGCCCAGTGCAGGCCGAAGGACACCAAGCCGAGTGAGATGCTGAACAGCGCCAGGCAGCTGGCGACGATTCCGGCCAGGGCCAGCCCGGCCTGCAATCCCATACTTCTGAACCGCACACCTGTCTCGCGCTGAATCAGATAGAGGATCACGAGCACGATGGCCAGGACCAGCCCACCCATTGCCGGCGGCTCGTAGTTCTCGCCGGGAGATGTCGCAGCGGCAGCGCTGACCCACCACGCAGCCACTGCCCCAAGACCTGCAAGGAGTGACCAGGGGGCCCGGATACTTGCCGCGAGTCGATCGCGGTCCGCTGAGAGCCCACTCAGCATTTCAATGGCCTCGTCGCGTGAAGGTCCCTGAAAGTTAGTTTCCATGATGGAAAGACTAAGGAATTGTTTCCGATACGGCAAGCGAATCGATGACTACACGAGTGGCATCTACCGCGCCGCGGAACATGAAGTGCGATGGGACCCTCATGCCGATCCGCTGGCGGTCACTGGCGGTCGCGGGCCCGGATATGGTCCGGCCAGGTCTCACCGATGCCTCCTGGTTCGTACACGTGCTCGACGAACCCTCGTACTTCCGCCACGAGCTCTTCTCGTGTCATGCGGGCTGCATCGTCCGAGGTGATCCCTCCCGTCCCGAGAATGGACCGTCCGACCGTGAAGCCGTATGTCCCACCGGATGGTCCGTTGACCCACAGCAAGTCGTAGGACAGCGCCCCACCGGACTGGCGTCGCTCGCTGACGCGGAACACTCCGTGCTCGACCGTGACGTCAAAGGAATCCATCCGGTGATCCTAGGACCCGCTCCTGCATACTGGGGCACTATGGGGAAGAACTGGATCATTGCTGTCCTGGTGGGAGTGCCACTGATTTGTGTAGCGGGCATGATCTATTGGTTCACACACCCCCAACTCACCCTCACGCTCGAGGACGTGATGGACGCCGGATATACCGGGAAAGACGTCACCACCGACGTCGTGGAGATCACCGATACGGCGTGTAACAGCGACATCAAGTGCGTCGAGGCGTACAGCACGGCTGAAGCCAACTACTACCGCTTCCGGACCCACGCCGCGGCGACGGACTACGAGGCAACCCTCGACGACGGATTCAGCGTCAACTACTTCGTCATGGACTTCGCTGGCAAAGACGCATCCGTGGACGACCAGCTGTTCGCGATGCAGATCCTGGCCGGCATGTGGAACGACTACGAAGGCGACTTCCCCACCCGCTGATCGATCCCTCGGCGCGCGTCTCGAAGCGAGCCAAGGGTCGGCTTCCATACGCTATTGCTCGAGCGCGGCTCGTAGGAGGCGAATGGCTTTCGGCCCAACTCCGTGAAGCGCCGCGAGGTGATCAAGACCGACGCCCTCCGCATCATCCAGGCTTCGTACCCCCGCCGCCGCTAAGGCCCTGACAGCGGGAGCACCAATGGCCGGGAGAGGTCGCGGGGCGTCCATAGATTGGAGAATACGCTTCGTATCGACCGCCGGTACGCCGATCGCTCTATGAGCACCATGGGTGGGGTTCGTTCTGGTTATCGGAGCAATGCTGCGGCTACGGCCCAACCATTGCTGATGATATGAACAGTGATGATGGCGGTGAGGTTGCGGTATCGCCACCACATCACACCCACGAATAACCCGAATGACCCCTGAACGACGATGACGCGGGCTAGGTCCACAAGCGGGGCACCGGTGCCGTGGGAGCCCAGGTGCATGAGCGCGAAGGCAAGAGAAGTCATCACGATCCCCGGCCAGGCCCCCAGAAGGGCCTCCAGACGTGTTTGTAGCCAGCGGCGGTAGAAAAGCTCCTCACCCACGCCCGCGGTGATGGCCGTCGCGATCGCCGCCGTGAGAATGAAGGCCATATCGAAACCCACCGGGTCGAAGACCGGATTCCACGGGGCGACCTGAGACAACAACGTCCACACCACGATCACGATGGCCGGGGCCCACCAGCGCGAAGAATCTCTACGCCCTGTGATGCTTACGCTCCCCCGCACGACGAGCAGCAGGATCGCCGGCACGATCACGAACAGGACCAGCTTGCCCAGAACATAAGCCTCACCCATCAGGGGTACAGCCACCGTTGCCAGCGGAAACAGGACAGCCAAGACAACGAGACCGGTTGTCGTCACACGAAAGGACTTCCAAGAACTGACTTCGACGGGCCGAAGTGGTGAGGAAGAACCAGGAAGGATGAGAGTAAGGGCGATCCCTACGGCAAGAGGTGTCAATGTCACCCAGTACGGCACCGCCTGTGCGCTCGGATCACTGGATATCTCCGTACCTGACGGTGACGTGACGATGAGTGATATGAGGCTCAGGAGCCATAGAACAGCTCCACCAATAACGATTCCCGATGCCGTAGCGCGTCCGGTATTCCCCCAAGTTTTCATGGGACCGACTGTAGATCCTTTCAAAACCTCAATCTGCCCTGCGGAGTTATGAATACACCCCAGCCACCTGAAGTCTCCACGCACGCTCGAGGATGGGCTTGCGGACACCACGGTGATGCTCGGAGAGCATCGAGGTGATCTTCGGTCTGGCCTCCGGCAGGCTTTCGTGCTTATATATCAATCATGGATACATCATTTAATGATGCTTCGACTACAGGGTGCGAGCATGGCGCGTAGCTCAGGCTTCGAGAGTGGCGATCTGGCCGATGCTGCTCTATACGTCCTGCTCGCCCTGGTCCGACCACGTCATGGCTATGCCGTGATGCAGTTCCTTGACCGGGAGAGCAGGGGAACCATCGCGCTCGGACCCGCCTCGCTCTACACGACGCTCAAGAAGCTCATCGGGGCTGGCCTCATCGAGGAACTCGACGGTGACGATTCGCGACGCATCTACAACCTCAATGCGAAGGGCCACGAGGTCCTCGTCCGCAACATCGAACGTCGTCGCCAGCTACTGGCGATGGCCGACCACATTATGGAGGAAGCATGACCACCACCAGCAGGATGGGCAACGGTCTGGCCTTTAGTCCGGAAAAGGATCTGGCCATGTTCGCGGACATGGCCCGTCGGGGACAACACCTGAACGGCGTCGCGAAGCTGGGACACGGATGGAGCTTCGTCGACGGAGCCCCCGAAGAGGCCGTCTTCGACCTTGCCTACGAAAGCAATGCATCGTCGGACTACTTTGATATCTTCCACGCGGCCGGCTGGGCGCCCGTGCTCTCACTGGGAGACGCACACATCTTCAAGGCAGCACCGGGAACGGCGCCGATTCACACCGGCACCGATTCACGGCGCGACGAACTTACCCGAAATCGAGATCGTTACCTTCGCTACAGCGCAATCGCGTTGGCTGCCTTCCTGCTCGTCAATCTGGGGACCCATACGGGTTCGTGGAATGAATGGCTGGAACTGGTCCTGCTGGTGGTGTTCGTAATGCCCGTCGCCTACACCATAGTTCCGCTCGTCGGATACTGGCGTCACCTCAACAAGCTAAATCACTCAAGCTGATCAACTCGGTTCGATTGATCATCACCGTCCACTGAGGGATCGCGCAGCGGGCGGTTGGCCGAGCTCGTCGCTCTAGAGCAGATCGGCGATTTCCTTCTCGGTGAGTTCGATTTCTTGGCCGTTATCGCCCAGCCAGTAGTAGGCATGCTGGTCAGGACCAGAGCGTCGTCGCTTGACGACCGTGTACGTTGCACCGTTCTGCACTTTCACGCGACGAGCAGCTTCATTGTGTGCCTGTTCATCTGTCCCCATATCCATGCCCGTGAGTCTAGCGACGCTCTCGGGGTATGCCACTGAAACTGCGGCAACTGGGCCCGGTTCCGCTGCCGGTGTCGGATCTTTGGAGGGGGACGCCCTGGACTACCGGGGGAGCAAATGCTCAGAAGTATTGACCATCACGCGCCCGCGTCGGTATTCCAGGGCGGAGCTGACGAGGAAAGCGGAAGCACCCAGAACCATGACGAGAATCGACACGGGCCCACACCATTCCGGCACCTGCTCAGCGAGCATGGTCGTGCCCACGCCGAAGACGATCGAGGCCCCAAGCAGGTAGCGGCTCCACTCAGTCATATTCACAGCCTAGTTGCGGCAGAGATTCCAAGACGATGCGCCCGCAAGCCCGTCCTTCAAGGGGTTCTGCTGATAGGACCACGACGAGTTAGGCAGAAAGTGAGTCGAAAGCTAGGTAGAGCCCAAGGACGATGAACAGAGCGCTGCCTTAACAACACAAAGTTCATCACCGTCGCCCAACACCTCACCAGCACCGGCGAACTAGCCCTCCAAAAACACTGACCTCGCTAAGATATCGCAAGTGAACACCTTCAGAATCACTTGGCAACAACGGCCGAAAAAGAAGAGTGCCTGCCCCTCCTAAAACTGAGGGGCAGGCACAGAAACAAAGACTATCTCGTCGGGGGGGGGGGCAGGTTTCAGTAATTCTGAGCTGCACCAACATTCATTTGATACATAGTGTCGGTAGTTTTTCCTGGCCCCATGGTCCACGGGGCCGAGCTTCCGATCTCATACCAACGTGCGCTCATGCCAGTGGCCGTGCTGACGCGGTACACATTGTACCAAGATCCGTAAGTGAGCTCGTACCCGTTAATGCCGACGGCATTGGCGACTCTCCTGTACATGCAGAAGTTACCTCCCGGCGAGCATCCCCAAGGACTTACGCTCATCATGATCATGTCAGTAGCTGGATCGACGTATGTGACGCCTTGCTCTGCGTATAGAGCTTTCTTTTTGTCCTTGAATTTATCTACGGGGCCTGTGCCCATGTAGTAGGTCTCCCCGGTGCGGTTGTTGATAACGAAGTTATGCGTCTCGCCTTCCACTGGTGTCCCAAATTGATCGGACGTCAGGAGCTCAGGAGCACCCTTTAGGACATAGTGTTTCGATTCCGGCTCGGTTTTCGAGGCCGCTGATGCGGGCACGGACGCTGTTCCAAATGTCATCGCAAGAACCGCCGCGACGGCAGCCAGACGAGTGGAAAACTTACGTACAACTAACTGCTTACTATTCATCTCTCCCCCATGGAGTTGGTTATACGGAGCGGACACCCCAGGGAACGGTATCGGGAAGCTGGCTACTAGGGAATGGTTCGACATCGAATTGACCCATGAATCGTGTGCACTCTCAACCCCCCGGTGTTTTGAGAGTAGTGCGGGGAACACGCGGAAGGCGCGGTTCCGACCGCACTCGTCGTACGCCGCTTACTGTTGATTGATGGGTGAGAGTACAGATTCGAGCGACACTGGGTTGCGGCCGGCCGTTAAAATTGTTGATCTTGGAGCGGTACCCGACACTGAGGACCCGGGTGATGTCTCTGAGCAGGACCGCCCAACTTCGCGTCGACGCATTGCTTACGTCCTGAGTGCCGCTGTGGTCTTGCTCAGTGCGATGGCTTTGTTGCCTGATGGTGGTGCTCCAGATGCCTCTAGCAGCTCTAAGTCAGCGGGGAAGAAGCCTGACGTTTGCGAAGTGGTAATGCGAGCGAACGAAGCTGAAGCGAACCAGGGCGAGCCGGATCAGGCCGCCGTGGGACCGGATTCCAGCAGATACCGACTCATCGCGACATGGCCGCAGGGCTCGACCTATGCCGTTAGCTATGGCTTCATCTACTCGGATGAGAGCATCCAGATTTGTGGGAATCCGGAAGATTTGGCGAACGTTGGAATCCCTTCACAAGTGCGCCATGAGGAACTGGGCGACCTGCCCGCGGGCATGTCCTATGCATATAAAATCCGCTCATCAGGTTCACCCAATCAGGAACTGGAACTCTTGGGAGTTCGCCTGCCCGATGACTCAGTAGTCGAAGAGGTTGTTCTACCTAACGGCGAAGTAAGACCGCTATGAGTGGCTGGCAGCATATCCGTGACAGCACGGGGTATCTGGTGAACCTCAAGTTGGGGTTGAAAGCATCAATCGGATTATGAGAAGGCGTCGTCGTCAAGTGGTTGTCCCGCTAAGCAGTACCTGCGGACGTTTACATACAGCGCGATGATGCAAGGGATCGGCAGGGAACACGAAGTCGCCGCGCCTTTGGGTGAACCAGATGAAGAATCCCCAGCTAATCGGTTCTACCGCCCGCAAGCCGGTCCTCGAGCGCGACGCCTATGACTGGTTCTGAGCAAATTACTTTGCTCTACTCGCGCCTGTACGGAACCATTCCCATAAGACCCGCCCGAGAAAATGCCCGGTGAAGGGGCGCTAAGAGCAACACCTGAAAACCCTTATTCCCTGTCACACCGAGTCGCACCCCCAGGAGCCTTCTGCGTGCCAAGCCTGCTGACCGAAGCCAGGAAGCCCCAAAACCTCAGGGGGGTCTTCGGCCAGATGCGTAGGACACCTGACAGCAGAACTGGGGCAAAGCCGACGAAGGCGCGCCCCTCCACAAGGCAATCCCGACCTCAGGCAGGAACGGGCACGCCGACCCGCGTGTCCATCCGCAGCACGGGAGTCCCGTCCGCGTCGGCCAGTTCGAGCCGCACGGTGACGTCGGTCCCGGCGAGGGAGCCCAGGTGCGTGCCACCGCAGGGGATTTCGGCTCGCTCCCCGGGGAGGTCGCAGATCCACCGGCGACGGTCCGTCAGGCCGGGGCCGTCCACCGCGATGCCGATGGATGCCTCCGTCGCCGTCCATTCCGCGAGCGTCGCGTTCACGGCGGCGGCCGTCGCCGCGGTGTCCAGGTCCGCCGTGCTGAATCCCTTCCGCCGCAGGGACTTGCCGAGGCGATAGGTGTCGACGGAGCCGAACTCGCCGATGACCGTCGTCTCGATCGCGAGCGCGTCGAAGTTCGGAGCCCCGAGGGCATCCGGCGCCACATCCTTCTTCCACCGATCCGCCAGGGCGCGGTTCAGGGCCAGCGAGGCGAGGTGGCAGCCCGTGTGCCCGGCGGATACCGCTGCGCGGTACGCGGAATCGACGCGGACGACGACGTCGTCGCCCTCCGCGGGCCCGTCCCCGTCCGTGCCCTCGATCAGGTGCACGACGACGAACGCCCACCCCTCCGTGCCCTTCCGTACGGGCGACTCCGCGCCGAGGTGCAGGGCCGTCCCGTCCGTGGCGCCGACGACGCAGTCGACGACGGTCCACCGACGGGCGCCGGTCACGAGTTCACCGCGGTCGGGGCCCTGGTCGGGCCACGCGTGGTCCACCGGGTGGAAGGCCGTGGTGTCGAGCAGGACCGCGCGCCGGCCGTCGTCGCGGACCTCGACGTGGAGCACGCGGGACGCCGACTCGACGGCGCCCTGCGGGTAGGTGACGCGCGTGTCGGTGATGGGCAGGGCCATGGTGCGCTCCTCGAAGGTGGTGCGTGGTCGGTTGTCGGATGCCCGTTCAGGCGTCGGAGGGAAGCTGCGCGAGTCGCTCGAGCAGCGGTTCGGTGCGGTAGGGGATGTGCTCGTGCAGGGCGAGCACCGTCTCGGTGCGGATGACGCCCTTGATCCTGAGGACGGACCGCAATGCGGCCTGCAGGTTGTGGGTGTCGGTGGCCGCCACGCGGCACCAGACGTCGCCACGGCCGGAGATCTCATGCACCTCGAGGACCTGGGTCAGGGTACGCAGCCCGGCGATCACGGCGTCGAGCTCGCGGTGCGACACCTCGATGGTGATGAAGGCGA
The DNA here is from genome assembly GCF_044755105.1 of Arthrobacter sp. NPDC092385. Lineage (NCBI taxonomy): Bacteria > Bacillati > Actinomycetota > Actinomycetes > Micrococcales > Micrococcaceae > Arthrobacter > Arthrobacter sp. NPDC092385. The sequence continues at coordinate 159,540 of NZ_JBIVQL010000002.1, read as the reverse complement.
CGACGTCGTACCCGAGGGCCTCGAGGTCGAGTTCACGCCCGTTCCGGCGCAACGTCCCCGCGCGGAGGAGCCTGCGGATCCGGCTCTGCGCCGTGTTGCGGGCGACGCCCAGCCGTTCGCTCAGCTCGCTCACCTGCGCACGGGGGTCGCGCACCAGTTCGAGCAGCAGGCGGAGATCGAGATTGTCCAGCTTGCTCACGAAGCTCACTTCCCGTCAGTCGGCGCCGCCCGTGTTGCGCAGGGCGCTCAAAAGCGGCACCAAGATCACTGCAGGGCGGTCAGTCGATCCCATCCTATAGACATCCGGGCAGAACGGCGCCCGGTGCAGCGCCTAGTCTGGGCGCGTGCGATCGAGGAGGAGTGGGATGAGCGTCATCAACGAGCTGCGCATGAGGCCGGCCGCCGCCGAGCGGCGCAGCTGGGATGCCTCCCTGGCCGTCCGACTCGCGCTCGCCGTGACCGTGATCTCGACCCTCCTGGTGGGAGCCAACCTCGCCACACCGATCTACCCGCTCCTCCAGGCGGACCTCGGCCTGACGCCCTTCGCCGTCACGATCGCCTTCGCGTCCTACGTCGTGGCGCTGATCGGCGGACTCGTCCTCGCCGGACACTGGTCGGACCACATCGGGCGGCGTGCGGCGCTGGTCCTCGCCGTCGTCCTGGGCCTGCTCGGAGCCGCGCTGTTCGCCGTCGCCACCTCGCTGCCGATGCTCGCCGCCGGACGGGCGCTCCAGGGCGGCGCGGTGGCCCTTGCCACCGGTGCGAGCGCCGCAGCCCTCCGCGACCTGCTCCCGACCCGGCCCGACTGGGCGTCCCGCTTCACACTGATGGCCTCCGCCGGGGGAGTGGCGGCGGGGCCCGTGATCGGCGGGCTCCTCTCCCTCCTGCCCGCGCCCACCAGGACGCCCTTCATCGTCTACCTCGTGCTGCTCGGGAGCCTCCTGGTTCCCCTCGTGCTGCTCCGGGCACGGCCCGCGATCAAGCCGGCTGCCGCCGACAATCCGCTGGCCGCGCTGCGCCCCCGCCGGCCGGCGGTGTCGCGGGACGCCCGCCGATCCTTCTGGACGGCGTCCTCCGTCGGGTTCCTGAGCTTCGCCGTCTTCGGCTTCACGCTGAGCCTCGCGCCCACCTGGTTCGCCGGGATCGCCGGCACGTCGTCGCGACCGCTCATCGGCCTGCTCGCGGCCCTCGTCCTCGGGTCGTCCGCCGTCAGCCAGCTGGTGTCTCCGCGCGGCCGCTTCGTGGTGCCCGTGGGCCTCGCGGCCATGGCGCTGGGAGTCGGCCTGTTGCCCCTCGCCGAAGGTACCGGCAGCCTGCCCCTGCTCGTCGGCGCATGCGTCGTCGCCGGTTTCGGTCAGGGGATGGCCTTCCGGGTGGTCTTCAACGAGGTGTCCGTGAAGGTCGATCCGGCACTGCATGCCCAGACCATCAGCGCCGTGTACGTGATCACCTATCTGGGCAGCGCCGTCCCCGTCCTGGGGCTCGGCGCCGCTGCCGGGATCTGGGGCCTGAACGCCTCGGTGACCGTCTTCGCGCTCGCGGTCTCCGGGGTCTGCGCGGTGCTCGCGGCGGGATCGCTCGTCGCCCGCCTCCGCGCTGCTCGATAGGATCCGCGCTGTCAGACAGGATCCGCGCTGCTCGCTAGGGCAGGCCGTCCCTGCTGTTTGTAGGCTGGAGGCATGTCGAACACCCCTGAGACCTCCGGTCCGCGCGCTTCCTCCGGCGCACGCCAGCTGGACGGAGGAGAGCCGGTCGGACAGGGTGAGCAGGTCGTGGTGGGTCTCGATATCGGAGGTTCCAAGACCCACGGAGCCCTTTGGCGCGGCGGGGTGCTCGTTGCCGAGGCCAGGGCGGGAAGCGCGAACGTCCAGAACGTGACGCCGGATGCAGCCGGGCGGAACCTCGGCCGGCTCTTCGGTGATCTCCTCTCCCGCGAACCCGGCGGCACAGCCGGTGTCGAGCGCGTCGTTGCCGGGTCGGGTGGAGTGGACACGCCCGCGGACGCCGATCGCCTCCGCGCCCTCATCGCTCCCTACGCGCCGGGAGCCCCCGTCGACGTCGTGCACGACACGCGGCTCATCCTCGCGGCCGGCGGGGCGAGCACGGGTATCGCCGTCATCGCAGGGACAGGCTCGGTGGCGTGGGGCGTGGGGGAGGACGGCAGGGAGGCGCGTTCGGGCGGCTGGGGCTACCTCCTGGGGGATGAAGGCAGCGGCTACTGGGTGGCCCGCGAAGCCGTGCGCCGGGCACTCCACCGGCATGACATCGGCGCGCAGCCCGATGCCCTGGACACGGCGGTCCTCGCACGGAACGGCATCGCCACCCCGACCGAACTCATCGGGCTCTTCCACTCCGGAGCAGGCCGGACCTACTGGGCCGCGCAGTCCGGCGCGGTCTTCGACGCCGCGGCCAAGGGCCACGGGGACGCGGCAGGCATCATCGACCGTGCCGCAGCCGACCTCACGCGCCTCGTGCTCGACGTCGTGGGCGTGATCGGCGTGTCCGGTCCGGTGGTGCTCGGTGGAGGCCTCGCCATGCACCAGCCGGACCTGCAGGCGAACCTCCGGACACGTCTGGCGGCCGAGGGCATCACCGACGTCGTGTTCCTGCACGAGGACCCGGTGATGGGCGTCCGGTTCCTCCTGACCGGGCGGAAGTAGCCGCGGTCCCGAGCGCGCAGGCTTCCCGAACCGCCGCTGCCACAGCGGAACGAATCCCCGACCCATATGCACCCTTGCCTGCTCCGAACACATGGTTAGACTCAGAACTCCGACAGCTTGAACTGACCGCTGCGCTCCGAGCCCAGCACACGACCAGACGGCAAGCCGGAACCGCATCTCGTGCGGCCCGTGCGGGCGCAGCCCGGCCGAGAAGCTCCTGCCATGAAAGGCGCTGCTGCCATGACCACCCCCGAGCACTCCTCCGGCCGCTCCATGATCCAGTTCCGCAACGTCACGAAGACCTACGACGGCGGGCGCCCGGCGGTGGACGACCTCAGCATGGACATCGACCGCGGGAAGATCACCGTGTTCGTCGGTCCCTCGGGCTGCGGCAAGACCACCTCCCTGCGGATGATCAACCGGATGGTCGAGCCGACCTCGGGCCGGATCCTCCTCGACGGAGAGGACGTCTCCCGGCAGAAGGCGGCAGAACTGCGGCGTTCCATGGGCTACGTCATGCAGTCCTCCGGGCTGCTGCCGCACCGGTCGGTCCTGGACAACATCGCCACGGTCCCGCGTCTCAACGGCGTCGGGAAGGCGGAGGCGCGCAGGCGGGCGCAGGAACTGCTCGACGTCGTCGGCCTCGCCCCGGAGCTGGGCCGCCGGTACCCCGGGCAGCTCTCGGGCGGACAGCAGCAGCGCGTCGGCGTGGCCCGCGCCCTCGCCGCGGACCCGCCCGTGCTCCTCATGGACGAGCCGTTCAGCGCCGTGGACCCCGTGGTACGCGCGGAACTGCAGGAGGAGCTGCTGCGCCTGCAGCGGGACCTCGCCAAGACCATCGTCTTCGTCACCCACGACATCGACGAGGCCACCATCCTCGGCGACAAGGTGGCCGTCTTCGCCGTCGGCGGGCGGCTCGCGCAGTTCGCGGCACCGGAGGAGATCCTCCGCGCGCCCGTCGACGACTTCGTGGCGGGCTTCGTGGGACGCGACCGAGGCTTCCGTCACCTCTCCTTCCAGGAGGGTGACCGGGTGACCATCCATCCGATCGAGACCATCGAGGTGGACCGCCTCGCCGATCCGACCGTCTCGGTGCTCTCGCCCTGGGCACTGCTGGTCGACGCCGAGGGCCGCCCGCACGGCTGGGTCCCGCGGGCCACGCGCGGAAGCATCACGCGGCAGGCCGAGGCGGTTCCCGGAGGTTCCCTGTATACACGCGGGGACACCCTGCGGCGCGCGCTGGACGCCGCCCTGTCCTCGCCCTCGGGCCTCGGCGTGACGGTCGACGACGACGGCCGGGCTGTCGGCGTCGTGCGTGCCACCGAGATCCTCGAACTCATCGAAGCCGCGAGGCTCGACCGGGGCCGGGCCGACCACAACACGGCGGTGTAGGCGTGGACTGGTTCGTCTCCAACCTCGACTTCATCTGGCTGCACACCCGCCTGCACCTCTTCCAGGCCATCGTCCCGTTGATCCTCGGCGTCCTCGCCGCGGTGCCGCTGGCCCAGCTCGCACGGCTCAATCCGGTGGTCGGGTCCGTCCTGCTGACGGGTTCGTCCATCCTGTACACCATCCCGTCGCTCGCGATGTTCGTGTTCCTCCCGGTGGTCCTCGGCACCAAGGTGATCGATCCCGTCAACGTCATCGTCGCGCTGGCCGTCTACGCGTTCTCGCTGCTCGTCCGGTCCACGCTCGACGCACTCGATTCGATCGACGACGACGTGCGGCAGGCCGCCGTCGCCATGGGCTACCGGCCCGTGCGGCGGTTCCTGACCGTGGACCTCCCGCTGTCGCTGCCCGTGCTGTTCGCCGGGCTGCGCGTGGTCTCGGTCACCAACATCTCACTCGTCAGCGTCGGCGCGCTCATCGGCGTCCCGAGCCTCGGGACGCTGTTCACGGACGGCCTGTTCCGGTCCTTCCCCACCGAGATCGCCGTCGGGATCGTGATCATCCTGCTGCTGGCCCTCGTGATGGACCTCGCCCTCGTGCTCGCGGAACGCCTGCTGACCCCCTGGGCGCGCAGGGCCCCGGGCAGCGGCAGGCCCGGCGAGGAGATCGTGGCGCTGGAGGCGAAGGTGGCGGGCGCCTGATGGACTACTCGAGCAACAATCTCCTCGTCCAGATGGGGGAGTGGCTGACCGCTCCCGCCAACTGGGAGGGCGACCGCGGCATCCCCACGCGCGTCGTCGAGCACCTGGGCTACACCGGCCTGACCATGCTGATCGCCCTCGTGATCGCGGTGCCGATCGGGCTCTACGTGGGGCACACGGGTCGCGGCCGCGTCGTGATCGTCTCCGGCGTGGGGATCCTCCGCGCCCTGCCGACGCTCGGCATGGTGTTCCTGTTCGTGCTCCTCGCGGGCCTCGGCCTCATGCCGCCCATCTGGGCACTCGTGCTCCTCGCGGTCCCCCCGCTGCTGAGCGGGATCTACGCGGGGATCTCCTCCGTGAACCGCACCGTGGTGGATGCCGCACGGAGCATGGGCATGAGCGAACTCCAGATCCTGTTCCGGGTCGAGGTGCCCAACGGCCTGCAGGTCATCCTCGGCGGGGTCCGCGCAGCGGTGCTGCAGGTCATCGCGACCGCCGCCGTCGTCGCCTTCATCAACCTCGGCGGGCTCGGGGTCTTCCTCGTCGAGGGAACACAGCTCGCGGACTACGGGCGCCTCTTCGGCGGCGCCGTCGTCATCACGGTCCTGGCGATCGCCGTCGATCTGCTGCTGGGACTGCTGCAGAAATTCGCCATCCCACGGGGACTGCGCGTCTCCGGCCCGGGACGGGCCCAAGGATCTGGCCGGCAGAAGGCCGTCGCCAGTGCACAAGGAGGAACAACATGAAGAACCTGTCAGCACAACGCGCCAGGCGGCGCGCTTTGATGGGACTGGCTGGCGGCCTGACGGCCGCGCTGGCGTTGACTGCCTGCGGTGCCAACAGCGACCCCCAGGGTGAATCAGAGGATCCCGCGTCCGCGTCCGCCGAGGCGGGCGGCTCCGTCGTCGTCGGTTCGGCTGATTTCCCGGAGAGCCAGATCATCGCGGAGATCTACGCCGGAGCGCTCAACGCAGCCGGCGTCGAAGCGACGACCCAGCTCAACATCGGGTCGCGGGAGATCTACTACACCGCCCTCGAGGACGGGTCGATCGACATCATCCCGGACTACAGCGGCAACCTGCTCTTGTTCGCTGATCCTGCCGCCACGGCGGAATCCGCCGAGGACATCGTGGCGGCACTGCCCGATGCGCTCGCGGCGAAGTCGCCCGACGTGAAGCTCGGCGTGCTCGAGCCCTCCGAGGCCGAGGACAAGGATGCCCTCGTCGTGACGGCGGCCACGGCCGAGAAGTACAGCCTGAAGTCGATCGCCGACCTGGCGAAGGTGTGCGGCGAGATCACCATCGGCGCGCCGAGCACCTTCCAGGAGCGCGCCTACGGCCTGCCCGGCCTCAAGGCGAAGTACAACTGCGAGCCCGGCGGCTTCGAGGCCATCAACGACGGCGGTGGGGACATCACCCTGCAGGCGCTGCTGAACGACGACGTGCAGGCGGCCGACATCTACACGACGACGCCGTCCATCGCCGACAACGACCTCGTGGTCCTCGAGGATCCGGAGAACAACTTCATCGCCCAGCAGGTGCTGCCGCTCATCAACACCGACACGGTGGCCGAGGAAGCGCGGAACGTCCTCAACGAGGTGTCGGCACAGCTGACCACCGAGGACCTGCTGGCCCTGAACCGCGAAGTCAGCGGCGACGAGAAGCGGAACCCCGCGGACGCCGCGGCCGACTGGCTGGCGGAGAAGGGGCTCGCCGACCAGTAGGCGCTGCCCGATCCGTCAGCAGGGGCCCGGCGCACGGCATTGCTATGCCGCGTGCCGGGCCCCTGCTGTGGCATCCTGATCCAATGGCCACGTACAAGCAGTCGGAAAAGCTCCGTAACGTCCTCTACGACATCAGGGGGCCGCTGCTCGAACACGCCATGATCATGGAGGCCCAGGGCCACCGGATCCTCAAGCTCAACATCGGCAACCCGGCGCCCTTCGGCTTCGAGGCGCCGGACGCCATCCTCGTGGACATGATCCGTAACCTGCCCAAGGCGCAGGGCTACAGCGACTCCCGTGGCATCTTCTCGGCACGCACCGCCGTCGTGCAGTACTACCAGGGCCGTGGCATCAACTCGATCGACGTGGACGACGTCTACCTCGGCAACGGCGTGAGCGAGCTCATCACCCTCTCCATGCAGGCGCTGCTCAACGCCGGTGACGAGATCCTGATCCCCACCCCGGACTATCCGCTCTGGACCGCCTCCGTGGCGCTCGCCAGCGGTACCCCCGTGCACTACCTCTGCGACGAGGACAACCACTGGTGGCCGGACCTCGAGGACATGGCGTCGAAGATCACGCCGAACACCAAGGGCATCGTCCTCATCAACCCGAACAACCCCACCGGCGCCGTGTACCCGCGGCCCATCCTCGAGGGCATCGTCCGCCTCGCCCGCGAGCACGGGCTGATCCTGTTCGCGGACGAGATCTACGAGAAGATCCTCTACGACGACGCCGTCCACATCAACGCGGCGTCGGTCGCCGGTGACGATGTCCTGTGCCTGACCTTCAGCGGACTCTCCAAGGCCTACCGGATCGCCGGGTTCCGCAGCGGCTGGATGGCCATCTCCGGGCCCAAGCGCGACGCCGCGAACTACATCGAGGGCATCAACCTCCTGGCCAACATGCGCCTGTGCGCGAACGTCCCCGCGCAGCACGCCATCCAGACGGCCCTCGGCGGGCACCAGAGCATCAATGACCTGATCCTGCCAGGTGGGCGCCTCAAGCAGCAGCGCGACAAGGCCGCCCAGATGCTCAATGCGATCGACGGCGTGAGCTGCGAGGTGGCGCAGGGCGCGCTGTACCTCTTCCCGAAGCTCGACCCCGAGGTCTACCCGATCAAGGACGACGAGAAGTTCGCCCTCGACCTCCTCAAGCAGCAGAAGATCCTGATCTCGCACGGCAGCGCCTTCAACTGGATCAATACCGACCACTTCCGCATGGTCACCCTGCCGAGCGTGGAAGTCATCGAGGACGCCATCGAACGGCTCGCCGACTTCCTGTCGACCTACAAGCCCTGACCGCTGCCCGCCCGATCGCAGGAGGACCCGTGGACCCGAGCGCTGACAGCACTGCCGCCGAGATGCGGCGCCTCCTGATGGCGGGGCCGGACTTCTCGCTGGCGGCGGTGGATCCGCCCTCCACGCCGGGGTTCGACGGCGGCAAGAAGGAGGGCGCAGCGGCGCTCGCCGCAGGGGCGGACGTGCTCTCGTCCCTTCAGGAGAAGCTGTTCGCTGAGAGCCGGGCCGGGCGCGAGATCGCCGTCCTGCTCGTCCTGCAGGGCATGGACACCTCGGGCAAGGGCGGGATCCTCCGCCACGTCGTCGGGCTCGTGGACCCCCAGGGCGTGCAGCACCACGCCTTCAAGGCACCGACCGAGGAAGAGCAGCACCACGACTTCCTGTGGCGCGTCCGCCGGCGGCTCCCGGAGCCCGGGGTGATCGGCGTCTTCGACCGGTCCCACTACGAGGACGTACTGATCCACCGCGTGCGGGGTCTCTCGGCGCCGGACGAGGTGGAGAAGCGGTACCCCGCCATCCGGAGCTTCGAGGAGGAGATCGCCACCTCCGGTACGCGCGTGCTGAAGGTCATGCTGCACATCAGCAAGGACGAGCAGAAGGCACGGCTCGCCGAACGCCTCGAACGCAAGGACAAGTACTGGAAGTACAGCCCGGGCGACGTCGACGAGCGCGCGTACTGGGAGCAGTACCAGGAGGCCTACGAGGCGGTCGTCGAACGGACGAGCACGCCGGACGCACCCTGGTATGTCGTCCCCGCCGACCGCAAGTGGTACGCGAGGCTCGCCGTGCAGCAGCTGCTCACCGCCACGCTGGAGGACATGCAGCTGAGCTGGCCGCGGGCGACGTTCGACGTCGAGGCGGAGAAGCGGCGTCTCGCAGCGTCCTGATGGCCTTGCTCGGCAGCGGACCGAAGCTGACCGCGTTGCGTCCTACCGTGGAGGCTCCACCGATACGGAGGCTCTCATGGACTGGAAGATCGAACTCATCGCCGTTCCCGTCAGCGACGTCGACCGCGCCATCGCGTTCTATCGCGACCAGGTCGGCTTCACCCTGGACCACGACCATCGCGTCAGCGAGGGCCTCCGTTTCGTGCAGCTCACTCCGCCCGGTTCCGCCTGTTCCATCGCCCTCGGGGAGGGGATCAGCGACAGGGCGCCGGGCTCGCTGGGCGGCATCCAGGTGGTCGTGGCAGATGCAGCGCGGGCGCGATCCGAACTCCTCGAGCGCGGCGTCGAGGCCAGCGAACTCGACGAGCAGCCGTGGGGGAGATTCCTGTACTTCGCGGACCCTGACGGCAACACCTGGGCCTTGCAGGAGCTGATGCAGCGCTCCTAGCACCGGTGCAGGTGGAGTCAGGGCTGTGAGCCGTGCGCGGACAGCCGGGCCAGAACCATCGCCTGGTCGTGCCTTTCCCCGTCACGAGGGCTCCGGACGAGGGTCGCCTCGATCAGGAATTCCTCCGGGTGCGAGGACGCGGCGGAACTCCGCGAAGACCTCCGGCAGGCCGTCCGGATCGGCGCTGAGGGCAGCTGGGGCGGACCTGCTACTGGCCTTCGGCCTTGTCCCGCGCGGCCGCCAGCCTTGCCTTCGCCCCTTCGAGCCATGCCTCGCACCGGTCAGCGAGCGCTTCTCCCCGCTCCCACAGCGCGAGTGATTCCTCGAGGCTCACACCGCCGGCCTCGAGACGCGCCACGACGGCGACGAGCTCTTCCCGCGCCTGCTCGTAGGACAGCGTCTGCACGTCCGCCGGCTGCGTCTGGTTGTTCTCCGTCATGGCATGTTCCTCGTTCCGTGAGTGGCTCTCACCCTGGGCAGGGTCATCGACACGCTGGCTGGTCGATGGAGCGGTTGGCTTCCTGGACGCCATCGGGCGGCTGCCGCGGCGGGGCTTCTCGGCCGGACGCCTCGCGGCCGGACGATCAGTCGTGACGGGGGCGCCGTCATGGCGGTCCTGCCTGGGTGTGAGTTTCGGGTGCCGGTGCCTCCGGCGTCCGTGCCTCCTGGGACACAGCACCGAACTGCCCGCCGGCAACGCGGACCCGCAGTCCCTCCCCGGGCCTGACGTCGGCTGGAGTCCGGACGACGTGGCCGTCGGCCTTCTGCACCACTGCATATCCGCGATCCAGGGTCTTCTGCGGGGACAGCGAGCGGACGCGTTCGCGCAGGTGCCGGACGGAGTCCGCTTCCCGCTCCACCGCTGCGGACATGCACCGGAGGGCACGGGACCGCAGCCGCTCGACGTCGGCCTCCCGCACGTCGATCATGCCTTCCGGCTTGGCCAGCGACGGGCGGGATCGCAGATTGGCGAGGCTCTCACTCTCGCGGTGCACGAGCATGCGGATGGACCGCTCCAGCGCCGAGCGCGCCTGGCCGATGCGGCCGAGTTCCTCCGTTACATCCGGAACGACGCGCTTCGCGGCGTCCGTGGGCGTCGAGGCGCGGAGGTCGGCCACTTCGTCGAGCAGGGGCCGGTCCGCTTCGTGCCCGATGGCGCTGACCACCGGCGTCACGGCCAGGGCGACTGCCCGGACCAGCGACTCGTCACTGAAGGGCAGGAGGTCCTCGAGGGCGCCACCGCCGCGCGCAATGATGATGACGTCGACGTGCGGGTGTGCGTCGAGCTCGGTGAGTGCCGCGGTGACCTGGGCGACGCTGCTCACGCCCTGCACCGCGACCTCGCGCACCTCGAATTCGACGGCCGGCCAGCGCAGCGCCGCGTTGCGCATGACGTCCTTCATCGCGTCCGAATCGCGGCCGGTGATGAGCCCGATCCGATGCGGGAGCAGCGGCAGTTGCTTCTTCCTCGCCGCTGCGAAGAGCCCCTCCGCCGCCAGTGCCTGCCGCAGGCGTTCTATCCGTGCGAGGAGGTCCCCGATGCCCACGGGCCTGATATCGATGGTCTGCATCGAGAGGCGCCCCGTCTTGACCCAGAAGTCAGGTTTGAGGCGGGCGACCACGCGCGAGCCCCGCTCCAGCGGTGAGGACACCCTGTCCATCACGGAGCCGTAGACCGAGAGGGACAGGGAGACTTCCGTGTCCACGTCGCGCAGCGTGATGTAGCACATGCTGGAGCGTCGGTTGAGTTCGATGACCTGCCCTTCGACCCACGCGGCGGGCGCGCGGTCGATGTGGGCCTTCAGCTTCTCGGACAGCAGGTGGAGCGGCCAGGGGGAGTCGGGTGAGGTCTCGGCCGCCGTCACGGGCAGGGTGGTCGCCTGCCGGGGCGTGCCGTCGATGCCGGCGGGTTGCGCCCGCATTCCCTCGCTCGTCATGGCCGTCCTGTCCTCGGGAAGATCCGTGCTCCCGTTCTTGGAGATTGCACTGTCCATCTCTACCACTCCCGACCCCCAGGGGCTGTCCCGAGCCGTGCCATGTGCGTTGCGGTAGCGGTGGAACACCGGGGACCCGCCATGCCGCCGAACGGGGGAACAGGCATAATCGGGAGTTCGCCCCCAACACGAGGACTCCATGCGCACTGTCGTCTCTGCCTTCCTGGCCCTGCTCGCGCTCGTCGTCATGGCTGCCGGGCTGGCGTCGGCCTGGCTGGACGAGAACCTCGTGGAGAAGTCCGGTTTCGTCGCGCTGGCTGCGCCGCTTGGCGACGACGCCGACTTCCAGACGGCGCTCGCCGATTCCCTCGCTCAGGACTTCGCGGCGAATACCGGGCTGCCCGAGCAGTTCGACTCCTTCGTCGAACCACTCATCCGCGATGCCGCGGGCACGGTGACGGGGGCCCCCGGCTATCTGGTGGCCTGGGCGGAGACCCTGCGTCTGTCGCACGCCGTCACCTTCGCGAAGGCACCCGATCCGTCGGAACCCGCGCCTGCCGTCCTCACCCTCGACCTCGCGCCGGTCGTGGGACTCCTCGCGGACAGCCTGGACGGAAGCCTGGGCCTGGAGGTCCCGATCCCCGAGGACACCACGATCGACATCGGCTCCCTGGAAAGGGGAGGGCTGCTGAGCGGTGCCGCCGCCTCGGTGCAGCCATGGCCCCTGTTCCTCGCGGGCGCGGCGGTGCTGGCATTGCTGGCACTCGTCATCGCACGACGGCGCGGCACCACGCTCGCGCTTCTCGGCCTCGGAGTGGTGGGGATCGGCGTGCTCGGATACCTCGCCGCGGACTGGGTTCCCGCGATGGCGGCCAGGGCGCCCGGGACGAGTGCGGTTGCCGATGTGTTCATCCGGGGCCTCGCGCAACGGGCCGGAGCGGACATCGCCGCTTCCAGCGCACCCGTGATCATCGGCGGCCTGATCGCGGTCGTGATCGGCGTCGTCGGGCAACTCGCCCTCCGCCGGCGTAGGGCTTAGCTCACAGCGGAGCAACGCCGGATCAGCCGGTCGCGAGTGGCCGACCCGGTAGAATCGGCTCATGACCAGTACCACCGTTCAGGTCCCCATGCCCACCATTCCACGCAGGCGCCGCTCCCCGGAGGACGTGCTCGCTGCTGCGCCGGTAGCGGGGGACAAGAAGGTGCTGCTCGCGGCGCCCCGCGGCTACTGTGCGGGCGTTGACCGCGCCGTCATCGCCGTCGAGAAGGCGCTGGAGCACTACGGCCCGCCCGTGTACGTGCGCAAGCAGATCGTGCACAACCTGCATGTCGTCTCGACGCTCGAGTCCAAGGGTGCAATCTTCGTCGACGAGACCGATGAAGTCCCCGAAGGCGCGCTCCTGGTCTTCTCCGCGCATGGTGTCTCACCCGCCGTGGTCCGGTCCGCGGAGGACCGCGGCCTGCGGACCATCGATGCCACCTGCCCCCTCGTGACGAAGGTGCACAAGGAAGCGCAGCGCTTCGCGCGCGACGACTTCGACATCCTCCTGATCGGCCACGAAGGCCACGAGGAAGTGGAGGGAACCGCCGGCGAGGCTCCCGACCACATCCAGATCGTCAACGGGCCGGAGGACGTCGACAAGGTCCGGGTGCGCGATCCCGAACGGCTGATCTGGCTCTCGCAGACCACGTTGAGCGTCGACGAGACCATGCTGACGGTAAACCTCCTGAAGGAGCGTTTCCCGACGCTCCAGGACCCGCCGAGCGATGACATCTGCTACGCCACGTCGAACCGCCAGGCGGCCATCAAGAAGATCGCGCCGGAGACGGACCTCGTCATCGTCGTCGGCTCTGCCAACTCCTCGAACTCCGTGCGCCTGGTGGAGGTCGCCCTCGAGTACGGCGCGAAGGCGGCGCACCGCGTCGACTTCGCGAACGAGGTGGACGAGTCCTGGTTCGAGGGAGTGTCCACGGTCGGCATCTCCTCGGGTGCCTCGGTTCCGGAGAACCTCGTGCAGGACGTGCTGAGGCTGCTCGCGGAGTACGGCTACGGCCAGGTCGAGGAGGTCGTGACGGCCGAGGAGGACATCATCTTCTCGCTGCCGAAGGAGATCCGCGCCGCGCTCAAGGCGATGGGTGATCCATCGCAGGGCCGCGGCGGCCGCGGCCCGCGGCAGGACCGCACCTCCCTCAACTGAGGATCCGGACGAGTCCACCATCGGGACCTGCGACGGGGGCAGGCAGCTATCCTCGGGAGTACCAGTAACAGCAGTACGCACTGATCGGACGCCCCTCATCCCATGATTGGTCCACGCAGTGACGGCGGCAGGCTCTCCCTGGTGTCTGCGGCCGTCACCCTCCTGATTCTCACCGGCTGCGCGAACGCCCCCGCAGAAACCGGCATCGGAGCTTCAGGTGGCGCATCGCCCTCGGCATCGGGCCAGGCGTACCCGGAAGCCGACGGCAGCGCTGCGCCACCACAGGTCGCGGCGTCGGACCTGCCCGCGGTGCTCACCGAGTCACCGCCACTGTCCTTCGCGATTCCCTCCACCGGCGCATCCTCGAAAGTCTTGAGTACCGGGCTGCGGGAGAACGGGACGCTCGAGGTGCCACCTGATGGTCCAGGCGCCCCCGCGAGCTGGTACAACCAGTCGCCGACACCAGGCGAGCGAGGGCCCGCGGTGTTTCTGGGGCATGTCAACGCCACCGATGGCGGCCCCGGCGTCTTCGCCGACCTGCGGGCCCTGAGGGCGGGGGACACCATCGAAGTACTCCGGGATGACGGGACAACGGCGGTCTTCGCCGTGGACCACGCCGAGCAGTACCCCAAGGACTCGTTCCCGACCGCCACTGTGTACGGCAATACGGAGGGTTCCGAGCTACGTCTCATCACGTGTGACGGCTACGATCCGGACACCGGAGAGTTCGATGACAACTACGTCGTCTATGCGAAGCTCGTCACCTGACAGGGCCGGCCCGGCCAGCGGAAGCTCGCGAACGAGAAATCGGTGTTTGTAAAGAGGCTGTCCCGAACCGGGCGGGATCTGCCACGTTCCGAGGTGCTGATGGAGGATGAGGCACGAGGGCGCTACGCGGCGGGATCCTGAGCAGGGTCCGCAGGTCGAAAGCATCATGCAGTGGCGAAGCGCCCCCATGCGGACCCGGTCCGGGTCCGTCCTCATCGCACAGTGAAGGATGTATATCCCATGAACAAGATGCGCCTCCTTGCAGTACCCGCCCTCGCCATCGGCGCCGTCGCCCTGGCAGGCTCCCCAGCAATCGCCGCAGATGGCAGCTACTCGTCCACCCTCGGCCAACTCAACGGCACCACAGGCACCGGTACCGTCACCCTCGATGTCGTCGGTGACCAGGCCACCATCAACCTGCAGGTGTCCGGCCTCGCCCAGACCTTCCAGGGCGCGCCCTACCCCCACGTACAGCACATTCACGGCGGAGCGGCGGGAGTATGCCCGACGGCGGCGAACGACGTCAACGGTGATGGCATCATCAGCGTCACGGAGAGCGCCGCCGGCTACGGTGGCATCCTGGCGACGGTGACGACCTCGGGACCGACGACTCCTGCTGAAGCACTGAACCTCCAGCTCGGCGGCCAGGGCGGGACCTACGCCGTCCAGCGCTCCTTCACCATCGATGCAGCGACGATGGCGGCGCTGGAGAACGGTACGGCGGTCTTCAACGTGCACGGGCTGGACCCAGCGACCACGCCGGCCACACCGGAGGCCTTCAACGCACCCAGCGACCTGGATCCGGCGCTGCCCCTCGGAGCGACGTCGCCTGCACTGTGTGGCACCCTCGTCAGGACGCAGATGGGACAAATGCCGTCCGGCGGGGCCGACACCGGTGCCGCCGTCGAGCCTTCGTCTAGTTGGACCGGGATGATCGCCCTCGGAGGCGGCCTGGTGCTCGCGGCGGCAGCCGGCGGTACCTACGCAGTCCGTCGGAGCAACGCACGGGCGTAACGCCTGACCCCGGTGCGATTCCTTCCCCGGGCGCCGGTAGCCGAGCACTGACGGCACCGGGCTACCCGTCGGTGCCGTCGAGCAGTTCGTGGGCGGTCAGGGAGCGGGGCGTCGCGTCGATCGCCGCCGCTGCCTGGCCGGCCGGTCCTGCGGTGCTGCCGGCACGCTGCGCGCGGGCCGCCCCGAGGAGGCTCACATCGGCGCCGTCGGCACCTTCCGCCGCGGCGTCGACGACGTCCAGGGACGCCGAATCGAACGCGCCGATCCGGCGGGCCGTCGGAAGGACCCTTGATTCGAGCGCGCCGACGAAGGAGTTGTAGCGCTCCACCGATGTCTTCAGGGACGCCCCGAGCCGCGTGACGTGTCCGCCCATGGTGCCGAGGCGCTCGTAGAGCTGCTTCGAGAGGTCGAAGAGCTCGCGGGCGTTGTCCGTCAGCACGGCCTGCCGCCAGCTGAACGCTGCACCCTTGAGGATGCCGAGCAGCGACACCGGCGACGCCAGGGCGACGTTCTGGGAGAAGGCGTAGTCGAGCAGTTCCGGATCCGCCCGCAGTGCCTCCGAGAGCACGGACTCGACCGGGATGAAGCAGATGACGAGCTCGGGGGAGTTGGCGGCGCCTTCCCAGTACTTCTTCCGTGCGAGGGCGTCGATGTGCGCGCGGAGGGCCTTTCCGTGCTGCTTGAGCAGTTCGGCGCGTCGGGCGCCGAGGGCACCGACGTCCTCGGCTCCTGCGGAACCGTCACCCGGGGCCGCGAGTTCCTGTGCGGAGAGGAACGCGCTCAGGGGCACCTTGGCATCGATCACGATCTGCTTGTCGCCCGGCAGCTGGACCACCATGTCCGGCCGCGCCCGCTCCCCGTCGTCCCCGGCGGCGAAGGACACCTGCTCCAGGAAATCGACGCGGGAGATCATGCCGGCCGCTTCGACCACGCGCCGCAGCTGGACCTCGCCCCACTGACCGCGGGCGCTGTTGCTGCGGAGGGCGCCCGCGAGCGAGTGGGTCGTGGAGAGGAGCAAGGCATCCGCCTCACGTGCCTCCTCGAGCTGCCGCGCGAGCTGACCGTACTGCTCCACGCGGTCGCGTTCGAGCAGACCCACCTGCCGCTGCACCTGGGTCAGCTTCTCGGCCACGGGGGCCAGGGCACGCAGGACGTCGTTGTCGGTCGACGTCTTGCCCGTCAGCTCGCGGTTGTGCTGCTGCAGCAGGTCACGCTGGGCGACGGCCGCCGCGAGGTTCGTCGTCGTGCTTCCGAGGCGTGCCGTGGCGTCGTCGAGCTCGGACCGGAGTTCGAAGGTGCGGGCACGGAGGGCGCGCGCCACCACGAAGGCGCCGACGGCGCATCCGAGGACGAAGGCGAGGAGGACGAGGAGGACGGCTGTGGTGCTCATGACCACACTGTCGCAGGGACCTCCGACATTCAGGCCTCGCTACCGCCGGACGGTGTGTCGGCGCCCGGTAGACTTGTCTCCCGTGGCTCTTACTATCGGCATCGTCGGACTGCCCAACGTCGGCAAATCAACCCTCTTCAACGCGCTGACGCGCAACAACGTCCTGGCGGCGAACTACCCGTTCGCAACCATCGAGCCGAACGTCGGCGTGGTCAACCTGCCCGATCCGCGCCTCGCGCAGCTGGCCGAGGTCTTCGGGTCCAAGCAGATTCTGCCCGCGACCGTGTCCTTCGTGGACATCGCCGGCATCGTGAAGGGTGCATCCGAGGGCGAGGGCCTCGGCAACCAGTTCCTGGCGAACATCCGTGAGGCCGAGGCAATCGCCCAGGTCATCCGCGTGTTCGACGACCCCGATGTCATCCACGTCGACGGCAAGGTGGACCCGCGCTCCGACATGGAGACCATCAACACCGAGCTGATCCTCGCGGACCTCCAGACGCTCGAGAAGGCGATCCCGCGCGTCGAGAAGGAAGTGAAGATCAAGAAGCGCGAGGCCGCACAGCTCAGCGCCATGCAGGCCGCGCAGACCGTCCTCGAGCGCGGGGATACCATCTTCGCGTCCGTCACGAGCGACAAGCTCGAGATGGAGCACCTCCGCGAGCTCAGCCTGCTCACCGCCAAGCCGTTCATCTACGTCTTCAATGTCGACGACGCCGTCCTCGGCAGTGCGGAGCGCCAGGCGGAACTGCGCCAGCTCGTCGCACCCGCCGACGCCATCTTCCTGGACGCCAAGCTCGAAGCCGACCTCGTGGAACTCGACGAGGCCGAGGCCCGCGAGATGCTCGAGATGAACGGCCAGGAGGAGTCAGGCCTCGACCAGCTCGCGCGCGTCGGCTTCCACACCCTCGGCCTGCAGACCTACCTCACGGCCGGTCCGAAGGAGAGCCGGGCCTGGACCATCAAGAAGGGCGCGACGGCGCCCGAGGCCGCCGGCGTCATCCACTCCGACTTCCAGCGCGGCTTCATCAAGGCCGAGGTGGTGCACTTCGGTGACCTGATCGACGCCGGGTCGATGAGTGAGGCCAAGTCTCGCGGCAAGGTGCGCATCGAGGGCAAGGAGTACATCATGTCCGACGGCGATGTGGTGGAGTTCCGCTTCAACGTGTAGCGGCAGCCGGGCGGCATGAACTGTGGCTCGCGTGCGCCGAACTGACCCGGGGCATGCTTCGCCAGGCCTCGCGGAGACGGCTCATTCGGGCACACGCCGCCTGACCTGGTCCGCCTTCAGGCGCTGGCGTGCGGTGTTCAGTCCCGCTCCTATCGGTACGTGGCCCATGGCCGTTGCCAGCCCGAAGACCGGCATATCGCTGTACACGCTTTCCCTGCCGCCCGGCATCGTCTCGTAGGTCTCGTGCCATACGCCGACGTCGCCGGTGCCGGCGGATTCGCGCATGAACCGGCGCCAGGGCTCGAGGTGCGGCGCTGACCGGTCGGCCGCGAACCGCTGCAGATGCTCCGGGCTTTTCCAGTAGCTGACCATGATGGTCGTCCGCCCGAACCATTGCTGGTAGCTCAGCAACCCGGCCTCCGGCGTCGCGGCCAGGTGGGCAAGCATCTTGGGCATGGCCGCCCCTACCCGCGCCACCTTCCCGAACTTCCACCACCGGTTGGCGCGCATCCCGATCAGGAAGACCGTCACCGGGCCACCTTCGGGATCGGCGGTGAAACGTCCCGTGTGCACTTGCTTCGACATGGAATTGTCCTTTCATAACGCTGTTACGGAACAGTGTTATGGAATACTGGTCCTATGGCAAGACCCGTAGTCCACGATGAGACCCTGCGTCGCAGGCTGCTCGACACCGCTGCCTTCCTCATCGCCCGCGACGGCGCCGGCTCAGTATCGCTGCGCACTATTGCCGCTACCGCCGGAACGTCGACGACGGCGGTGTACTCGCTCTTCGGTGGCAAGGCGGAACTGTTGACTGCCGTGCTCGACGACGGCTTCGCTTCCTTCGCCGCCTCCCAACAAGATGCCGCCGCCGCCGGCCTCGAATCCTTGGGCCGGGCCTACCGGGCCTGGGCGCTGGAGCATCCGATCCTTTACGGTCTTATGTTCGGCGGCTCATTGGCCGGTCGGGTGCCGTGCCAGCCGACGCCGGGTGCCGCTGAGCCATCGATCGCGCCGCTGTTCGGAGCGGTTGCCGCAGCGCTGCCTGGAGCGGCTGATGAGGAGATCGCCGCCATGGTCGGCGTCGTGTGGGGCCAGGTCCACGGGTTGGTGTCACTTGAGCTGGCCGGCGCGCCGGCGGCGGGCTGGACCTGGGACGCAGCCTACGATGCCGCCATCCGGCAGATCGGCTGCTCGCTGGGGCCCTAGGGACGATCAGTCCTCGGAGAGCCGGTGGGCCAGGTGTCGACCGGAAGCCATCCTGGGGGCCTACCTGCTTTTGATCGCCGTCGTCGGCCTCATGCTCTATGTAGTGGTCCGCTTCGCTGTGAAGCACGGCACGCGGTCCTATCATGCAGAGGCTGCCCGTCGCCCTGGTTCGGGAAGCGAAGCGTGACGGGATGCCGACCGTGAATGTCTCCGGCATCCTGGTATTCGGGCTCGCTATCGCGCTGACGTTTCTCATTCCCTTCGCGTTGGTCAAGCTGGCACGGAAGCCCGCAAGGACTAAGACATCGCGGGGACGGGACGACGGCGGCGGCGGGCCGGCCGCGGCTGTGGGAGCTGCAGCCTTCTTCGGTGGTAGCGATGGAATAAGCGGCGGTGATGGAGGCGGCGGTCGAAGGTGTCCTCGAGTGATCCGCCAACTGCCATCGAAGTGTCAGTCGCGCACGCTGGAGTACAGCAGCATGTCGCGTCGTCGACCGGAAATCTCCTGGTGGGACCTGAGCAGGCCTTCGCGGAGGTACCCGGCTCGCTCCGCTGTCCTGATGGAGGGCGTATTCCAGGGCTCGATGTAGAGCTCGAGGCGATGCAGCTCGGGAAGTGTCCAGGCGAAGGTCGTGACCGCGCAGAGTGCATCAGATGCACGATGCCGGCCCCTGCAGGACGGGGCAATCGCGTAGCCGATCTTCGCGCGGCCGGCGGGCAACTCGCGCACCCACAACCCGACGAATCCAGCGCAGCGTCCTTCGTCGATGGTGTCGACGACGGCGAACGAAAAGCCGGTGCCGGCTGTGTGCCGGGTCTGCTGGCGGTATATCCATCGCTGTGCCTGAGAAGCAGTGGCGTTGAGGGCCAGGGTCCCCATCGCGGGGACGTAGGGATCCCGGGAAAGCTCCATGGCCATGCTGGCGTCCTCAGGGCGGAAGGCGCGTAGGGTCACGGTCCCGAAGGCAGGGTCAAGAGCAGGCCACCGGTCAGCGATCTCGGGCACGTCCATCGTCTGAGTCTGTCAGAGGAGTGCCGTCGGAACGGGATCCGACGGCCGAAACCGGACCAAAGTCCCTGTTCCGCATGATCACGCAGGCGTAGCTTCGAAGTGCGGTCCCGCAACGGGGCAGGGCCGCACCAAGGAGCATCATGAGCAGGCTGTCGGCATTCCGCGTTCTCGGGCTCTCCAGCCTGATCGTGCTCACGGGCTGTTTCGGCCCACCCACCGCTGCCCCGACAAGCAGCCCCGCTGCTCCAACCACAGTTGGCCCGTCCGTCACGACTGCACCGACACCCACAGCTGCCGTGCCGTCCTCCCCCGCGAGCCCGCCCGCGACGGAGGACACAACACCCTCGGGACTCCCGGAGCAGGTGGCTCCGCTCACCATCTACTACGTGGCCGTCGGTGACAACGGTGTCTCGGGAACCATGATCGGCTGCGGTGACAGCCTCATCGCCACGACCACGGCCCCCGTCCGATTCACGGACCAGGTGGGTCCCAGCATGGAGACCCTGCTTGCGAACAGGAGCCGCGACGTCGGCATGTCGGGGCTCGTGAACGTCCTGTACCAGTCGAGCCTCACGTACGTCGGCGGCGAGCTGAACGGCAGTACGATCTCGATCTGGCTCACCGGGCAGTTCCTGCTCGGGGGTGTCTGCGACATACCGCGCGCGAAGGCGCAGCTGGAGTACACCGCCATGGGCGCTGCCGGTGCCACAAGTGCCCAGGTGTTCGTCAACAACCGCCCGATCGACGAGGTGCTCAGCCTCAAGTGATGCACGGCTTCGGGATCGGCGGAAGGAGGCAGTGATGCTGGGACGCGGGGTTCGCGGCGATGACGGCTGGAGCGGATGCCCCAGCCCTGAGCACTTCCACCTGGCAGGATCATCACTGTCCGGCCCCTGCCTCCCCGCGTCCGTTGAAGGCCCACCATGAAGAAAGCGGCCACCTGGCGCCGCGCCGCGGCGACAGTGGTGCCGGCAGCGCTTCCTGCAGTGATGCTGCCGGTTTTCAGATACACGGTCCGACGGTTCGGACAGGAGCGCGGGTACCAGGCAGGGTTCGCCGTCTACTGGGCCCTGTGTTGGTGCCTGGCTCTTCCAATCGCGGGGAACAGCCGGCTCGTGGGACTGTGGCGGGCGGGCAATGGTTCCCCGGCCCAACCCGCCGTGCTGCTGTGGAGCGTCCTTGTCATCCCGCCGGCCGGCGCCGTCGCCACCGAGCTGATCCCGAACGCCAGGAAGACCAGCCTGCCGATAGCGCTCGTGGCAGTGGGTGTTGGCCTCACCAACGCCCTCGCTGAGGAGGTGCTGTGGCGGGGTGTGCCCCTGGCGGTCTTCCCGGGCCGGAGAGTTCTTGGTTGGCTCTGGCCTTCCCTGTGTTTCACGGCGTGGCACCTGGTCCCGTTGTCCGTGCGTCCCCATCCCCACGGACGCTGGCCGGTGTTGCTCGGCGCGGGCCTGATCGGACTGGGGTATGGCTGGGCCGCCCAACGCACCCGGTCCCTGCTGGCGGTGTCCATCGCCCACGCTGCAACGGACGCCTGTGGCGTCCGCGTCGCCCGCGATGTCTGGCTTCCCGCGATCAGGGACTGAGGAAGGAGGTTGCGAACCGATCCTGCCCCACAGCGCTGAACGTACGGCGGTGCAGTTCCTTGCCGCTGTCCATGACCGACACCGCTGTCCATCACCGACCCCGCCCTGGCCGCCGAGCGGGTGCTGGTGCAGCTGGCGCCACCCCGATCATGATCGGCGTGATCATGGCCAGGGTGGGCACCTCGGCCTGGCTGACGAGTTCCGGGCCTCACGGCCCTCCTGAGGAAGGAAACGTCTGTGTCGCGGATTCGTCGTCGTCGTCGGGGGCTTACGCTTTGCCGGCGAGTGCCCGGTCCTTCAGTACTGTGAACTCCGGCCCGGAGATGGTGCCTGAGTCCAGAAGCGTCTTCGCCCTCGCGATCTCCTCGGCTGAACTCGGTGCCGACAGGCCGCGGATGTAGTCCTCCGCCGCCTCCTGTGCAGCCCCGGCACGTGCCGCCTCGCGGCTGACCATTCCCGAACCGCGGCTCAGGAGGTAGGCCAGGACAGTCAGGAACGGGAGGAAGACGAGGAAGATCACCCACAGCGCCTTCGCCCATCCACTGATACTCCGATCCCGGAAGAGATCGATGACGACCTGGAAGAGGACGATCAGATAGGCGAACATCGCAAAGAACCAGAAAAACAGCCAGAAGACATCCCAGATATTCTCCACAACATTCATTGCTCTACTCCTGTTGACTGTGTCACCATGCCGCGCCACGGGGAGGTGGCCGACTCTGATGCGTCAAGTCTGATGACCCGCGGAATCGGTCAGAAGGGCCCAAAGTCCCCTCGCCGCACGTCCCCCACCCGCCGCATCGGACCGGCTGGGCGGCGAAGCCGGCGTTATCATCGTCCATGGATTCGAACAGCGGGTTCGAGGACCGTCCGGTGTATTTCCGTGAGCTCGACCGCGCCGGACGTCGTCGGGCGGTAGTCCGCGCGCTCGTCCGCTCGCTGGTCGTGACGGTGGTCGTCCTTGGCTGCTATTTCCTCATCCCCGTCGGGGGGTTCGATGGGGGTGGGGCCGTGGGCGCGTGGATCAGGCTGGCCGGTGTCGTTCTGGTCTTCACCGGCGCCCTGGCCCTTCAGCTGCAGATGATCATGGCGGCGCACGTCCCCCAGATCAGGGCTGCAACGGCGGTCGGTGAATCCGTCCTGATCTTCCTATGCCTCTTCTCCCTGCTCTACCTCTCGATCTCCGTGACAGACCCACTGTCCTTCAGCGAGTCGCTCGGCAGAATCGATGCCCTCTACTTCACGACGTCTACGTTCGCCACGGTGGGATTCGGTGACATCACGCCGTCGGACCAGCTTGCGCGCACAGTCGTCACTATTCAGATCATCGCCGACCTGGGCGCGCTCCTCCTGATCGCGAAGGTGACCTTCTCCACGGCGTCGCGGAGACTTCACCGATGACCCTGCTCATCTTCGGATCGTCGCCACGGCTTCGACGGTGGGTGTGGTCGATGACCAGCAGGATCACGGGCGGTGGCCGAACGGTTCGTGCGCGAGCTGACGGACCCGCGGAGTCCCGCGACACGCCCGCGACACCGCAGGTCGGGCACCACGCATCCAAGGAGGGGCCACGTCAGGTCTTTCGACCCTAGCGGCGAAGAGTGACGAGTGGGATGGTTCGGTCATCCTTCGAATAAGGGGGGCCATCATGGCCGGCCTTGGTGATCTTCGACCTGGCCGCCGCTCCCGGGCATCGACGCTCCGGTTCCTGGCGGTTCTGCTTGTGCTCGCACTCGGCGTGCTGTTCGCTGCACCCGCCCGAGCAGCCGACTACGGACATGACGTTTCATGGCCACAGTGTCCGGGCGGTCTTCCGATGCCGCCGGAAAGCACGGAGTTCGTGGTCGTGGGGCTGACGAACGGACTTGCGTTCACCGAGAACCCCTGCCTGGACGGGCAGTTCCAGTGGGTGCTCGATCGAGGCGTCCGGGCTCAGGCCTACGCCATGGCCACGTTCCCCACCACAGCGCAGTACGACACCTACGGCGACGACGGACCCTGGCCCGCGAGCACCAGACCGGACCGGCTGCGCAACGTCGGGTACGCCGAGGGCCGTGCGGCTCTCGCGTCACTCAATGGGGTGGGCTGGCGCCCGGAGAGAATCTGGGTCGACGTCGAGCCCCGCCCGCGACAGCCCTGGCCCAGCTCGACAGCGGGCCAGCAGCAGGAGAACCGGTACGTCATCTCCGGGCTCCTTGCCGCACTGGCGGACGCGGGGTATCCGTACGGGATCTACTCCTATTCGAGCGGTTGGGAGGCCATCACCGGGTCGTGGCAGCTTCCCGACGTGCCGGTCTGGTCACCGGCAGGGCGTCTCGACTTCGCCAGCGAAGCATCCGACCTCTGTGTGAACCGCAGCTTCTCCGGCGGCACCGTCCACATCGCGCAATGGACCGACGGCACCTACGACTTCGACATGACGTGCATCGGGGTCTACCAGGCCCACGTCGCGACCGTCGGCTGGCAGTCGAGCGTCTCGGACGGCGCCACCGCAGGAACGACCGGCCGATCACTGCCGATGGAGGCGTTGCGCCTGTCGGTGGCAGGAGACCGCCTGTCGGGCGACATCCTGTGGAGGGGGCACGTGCAGAACATCGGCTGGCAACCATGGACGACGTCGGCGTCGCCGATCGGAACGACCGGCCGCGGTCTGCGCCTGGAGGCGTTCGAGCTGCGGTTGACGGGGGAGCTGGCCTCTCAGTACAGCATCAGGTATCGGGCCCACGTGCAGAACGTCGGCTGGCAGCCGTACGGGCTCGACGGAGCCACGGCCGGCACCGTCGGGCAAGGTCGGCGGGTGGAGGCCGTCACGATCGAGCTGGTTCCGAAGGTCGCACCGACTTTCACTGCCGTGTACGCCGCCCACGTCCAGAACCTCGGTTGGGTGGCGAACGTTTCGGATGGAAACGTCGCCGGGACCACGGGTCGGGCCCTTCGGGTCGAGGCGCTGCGCCTCAACGTGTCCAGCACGGCCTATACCGGTGACATCCAGTGGCGGGGGCATGTGCAGTCGATCGGCTGGCAGCCGTGGACATCCTCGGCCAATGCCATCGGCACGGCCGGGCAAGGGCTGCGCCTGGAAGCATTCCAGATCAGGCTGACCGGTGAGATGGCGAACCGTTACAGGATTCACTACCGCGCCCACGTGCAGGATCTGGGCTGGCAGTCATGGGTCGCCGACGGCGGAACGGCGGGCACGTCGGGTATGGGCAAACGGATCGAGGCCGTGCAGATCCTGCTCGCCCCCAGAACCGGTGGCTAGCACGGCGGTGTCTTCCCGATGCCGTTCGGAGTCCATCCCAGCGCAGGCCCCAGGTTCTCGGCGATGTCGGTGAGGATCTGGACGTAGTCCTCGTGGTCGAAGCTGAAGGGCAGGGCGAACGCCACCTCGTCGACCTCCTGGAACCCGGCGTGCGCGTAGAGCTGCTCGGCGATCTCGTTGCTGGTGCCGATGATGTCCGGGGCGAACAGCATCCCCTTGGGTCCCTGCGGAGACCGGGTGCGGGGCAGTCGCTGATCGACGTACCGCTGGTACTTCTCCCGCTGGTTCGACGACGCCGAGTCGGTCGGGATCACCACCAGGCCCTGCGAGACCCGTGCCGGCCCATGGGCCCCGGGTGACGCGCTGGCCGCATCGCGATAGGCGCGGATCTGCGACTGCTGGATCCGGGCGAAGTCCGGTTCCTGGTCCTCGTCGGGGAAGATGACGCTGCTGGAGAGCAGGTTGAAACCATTCGTCCCGGCCCACGCGGCCGATCTGCTGCTGCCGGCCCCGTACCAGAGGCGTTGACGCAGCCCGGGGGAATGCGGTTCGACACGGTTGGAGAACTCCTCGACGACTCCCTGCCTGCCGGAGAATTCGCGGACCGGTTCCCCTGCGATCAGGCGGGCCAGCCGTTCCACACGGGCGTAGCTGAAATCCTCGAGGTCCGCCGAGTCCGGGTACAGCTCGTCCTTCACCGTGTCGTAGTGCATGGGTTCACCGACGCTCAGGCCCGGGTTGATCCGCCCGCCGGCGAGCAGATCGACGGTGGCGAGGTCCTCAGCCAGGCGCAGGGGATTCTCCCAACCCAGCGAGGTCACGGCGGTTCCGATCTCGATCCTGGAGGTCCGCTGGCTGGCGGCGGCCATCATCGCGATGGGGGAGGAGATCCCGTACTGCAGATGGCGGTGGCGGAGCCAGGCGCTGTCGAACCCGAGCCGCTCGCCGAGTTCGATGACCTGCAACGTCGATTCGTGCCCCGCGGCCGGGTCCGCGGGATCGAACAGGCCGATCGTGAGGAAGCCGAGCCTGCGCAGCGGGCGGGTGGAGTCGGGCATGGGCTTCCTTCTCGGGAGGGGCGTAGGGCTGGTCCCAGACTAGGCGCCGGACGCATGCTCCTCGATCCTCCGACGTCACGGAAACCCCGCCGCAGCGTCACCACATCCGGCTGTTCGTCTCCGAGACGAAGCCCCGGCCGTCCGAGAACCAGTGGATGGTGGAGCTGTTTCGCGCGGTCGGTGTGGTCAGTGCGGAGAAGAGGTCCGCGTTGAAGCGGTTGCTCAGTTCCGGAGAGCTGAGCACGGTCTCCTTCGTGATGACGAAGACCGGCCCCTTCAGCCCCCTGCTCTGGATCGACAGGTGAACCTCTGCGTGCTGGTCGAGCCGGACCTTGAGTGCGCCGATGGCGGCCTGGACGTCGGCGTCGTCGTCCCAGACCGCCGCGTGCTTGTCGACGAAAAGCCAGGCCATGATGCTTCCCTCTGTCTGAGCGCCAGTCCGCGTTTCCAAGCGGTACTCGGGTATTGCCGCAACCGCTCCGCCGGGTTCCCCTAGCAAAACATCGACGCCAGCGCCCGATCAAGCATCGGTTCGTCCAGGATCGAGCCTCCAGCGAGGAGGGGATGCGCTGCTGGGGGGAAGCTGGAGCAGTCCGATGAACGTTTGGTTGCAGCTCGGTAACAACCCGCGGTGGCCTTCCCCATCGATACCTGTTGGTAACAAAGTGCACTTAGGCTTTTGCTCACGTGAGTGGCGTCACCCTTCCGGTGGCGTATCGGCTCTCATGCAACACCGCGTGAAGCTGGAACCACACTATGAAATAGGAGGCGGAATGCGTTTCGGACGTACTTCCAAAGCTTTGGGAGTTGCTGCTGTCGCAGCACTCGCATTGAGCGCCTGCGCTGCCAACACGGGAACTGAAACACCCGAGGAGAGCGCCGAGGGCGAAGCAACGGGCGGAAACATCCGTGTCGTAGAAGTGAATGCCTTCAGCTCGTTCAACTCGAGCACATCCGAAGGCAATGTGGACATCAACGGAAAGATCGCCTACGCGACCCACTCCGGTTTCGTCTACATCAACAACGACCTCGAAGTTGTGAAGAACGAGGACTTCGGCTCCATGGAGGTCCTTTCCGAGGATCCGCTGAGCGTGAAGTACACGGTCAACGAAGGCGTCAACTGGTCCGACGGCGAACCGGTTGATGGCGGAGACCTGCTGCTGGCCTGGGCCATCGAGTCCGGCTACTTCAACGATGCCAAGAGCGACGACGCCGGTGAAGTCGTGTCGGGAGCCACCTACTTCGACTACGCCGGTGACACCGGTGGCCTCGGGCTCACCGAACTTCCGGAGATCGGCGAGGACGGCCGCTCGATCACCCTGAACTACTCGGAGCCCTTCGCCGACTACGAGGTCGCCTTCGGTTTGATGAGCGAGGGTGGCATCGATACGCCCGCCCACGTCCTGGCCGACAAGGGTGGCCTGGCTGATGAGGATGCGCTGATCGAGCTCATCAAGACGACGCCCGCCGGCGATCCGGAGAAGCCTGTAGAGCGTCCCGAGATCCAGGCTCTGGCGGACTTCTGGAACACGGGCTTCGACACCAAGTCGCTCCCCACCGATCCGTCCCTGTACCTCTCCAACGGTCCGTTCATCGCCTCGGACATCACGCCGGACCAGTCGATGACGCTGACCCGCAACGAGGACTACAGCTGGGGTCCGATGCCGAAGGTGGACGAAATCACCGTCCGCTACATCGGTGAGGCTCCCGCGCAGGTCCAGGCGCTGCAGAACGGTGAGGTGGACATCATCGCGCCGCAGGCATCGGCCGATACGGTCGAGCAGCTCGAAAGCCTCGAGGGCGTCACTGTGGAGCAGGGCAACCAGCTCTCCTACGACCACCTGGACCTCAACTTCAGCGGCGTCTTCGAGGACGAGAGCGTCCGCGAAGCCTTCATGAAGACCGTCCCGCGCCAGCAGCTCGTCGACACGATCGTCAAGAAGATCAACCCCGACGCCGAGCCGCTCGACTCGCAGCTCTTCCTCACCGACCAGGAACCCTACGAGGAGTCCGCCGGCAACAACGGGTCCGAGGCCTACGCCGAGGTCGACATCGAAGGGGCCAAGGAGCTGCTCAAGGGAGCGACCCCCGAGGTCCGCATCATGTACAACCGCGACAACCCGAACCGCCTCAACTCCTACACGCTGATCGCCGAATCCGCCGCTCAGGCCGGGTTCAAGATCGTCGACGGCGGCCTCGGATCCTCGGACTGGGGAGCCGCGCTCGGTAACGGGACCTATGACGCCACGATCTTCGGCTGGATCAACTCGGGCGTCGGCGTGTCCGGCGTGCCGCAGATCTTCAAGTCCGGCAACGGGTCCAACTTCAACGGGTTCTCGAGCCCCGAGGCGGACAAGCTGATGGACGAACTCATCGTGACCACGGATCCGGCCGAGCAGGACAAGATCCAGATCCAGATCGACAAGCTGATCTGGGACGCGAAGTACGGACTGCCGCTCTTCCAGGTGCCCGGAGTCGACGCCTACAGCGACAACGTCACCGGCATCGAGTACATGCCGAACCAGACCGGCGTCTGGTGGAACTTCTGGGACTGGCAGGTCGTCCAGTAGTTCCGGTTCCGGAACACGTTCGACGGTAGACGGAAGGCGCCGGGACGGGGAACTCGCCCGTCCCGGCGCCTTTCTCTGTGCCCCTGAACTACACTTCTGCGATATCACGGGAATCCCCCACCCGATCCAATCTTGAGGCCTGAGACCTATGGTGACCTACATCGTTCGGCGTCTGGTGACTGCCGTCCTCATCCTGTTCGGCGCATCGTTCGTCGTGTACCAGCTCACCGCACTGTCGGGCGATCCGCTCGAGGACCTGCGGGCGAGCAACGCACCGAACCGGGACGAGCTCATCCAGGCGCGCACCGAGTTGCTCGATTTGAATACGCCTGCACCCCTGCGGTACTTCGGCTGGCTCGCCGGAGCGGCCAAGTGCATCATCCCCTTCGCCGCCACCTGCGACCTCGGGGCCAGCATCCAGGGGGAGGCCGTCACCACCTCACTGGCCCGCGCCATGGGCAACACGATCACGCTCGTGACCACCGCCACGGTGCTCGCGATCATCATCGGGATCTCGCTCGGCATCATCACGGCCCTGCGCCAATACAGCGGCCTGGACTACGGCGTGACCTTCATGTCCTTCCTGTTCTTCTCGCTCCCCATCTTCTGGCTGGCCGTCCTCCTCAAGGAGTTCGGGGCCATCGGTTTCAACAACTTCCTGGCCGATCCCGACATACCGGCCTCCACCATCGCCGTCGTCGCACTGGCGAGCGGGCTGATCTGGGCGCTCTTCGCGAGCAGGTCCTGGAAGCGCAAGGGCATCGCGTTCATCCTGGGAGCCGTCGTCGCGGCTGCGCTGCTCTTCCTGCTCGACCTGGTGGGCTGGTTCGCGAACCCCGGTCTGGGTCCGATCATCATCCTCCTCACGGGCGTCGGCGTCGCTTTCGGGATCGTCCTGCTCACGGCCGGCCTGCGCAACCGCAAGGCCCTGTACTCCTCGCTGATCATGGTGGCCCTCGGCCTCGTCGCCTACTACGTCGTGAACCCGATCCTGAACGCCGCGACCGTCTGGATGATCCTCATCTTCGCGGTCATCACGGTGCTCGTGGGCGTGGCGGTCGGCTACTTCATGGGCGGCTATGACCGGACCCAGAGCATGCGTGCGGCGGCGCTGACCGGCCTGCTCATGGGATTCCTGATCATGATGGACCGCTTCATGGTCACGTGGCCGTCCTACGTGAGCAATCCGCGTGTCCGTGGAAGGCCGATCGCGACGGTCGGCGCTGAAACACCAGGGCTGGACGGGACGTTCTGGATCAACGGCCTGGACACCTTCACGCACCTGCTGCTCCCCACCCTCGCGCTCCTCCTCGCGTCCCTCGCGAGCTACAGCCGCTACTCCCGCGCCTCCATGCTCGAGATCATGAACATGGACTACATCCGCACCGCCAGGGCAAAGGGCCTCAGCGAGCGGACGGTCGTCATGCGCCACGCGTTCCGCAACGCGCTGATCCCGCTCGCAACCCTCGTGGCCTTCGACATCGGCGCGCTGATCGGTGGCGCCATCATCACCGAACAGGTCTTCGCCTTCTCCGGCATGGGCCAGCTCTTCGTCCAGGCCCTCCAGCGGACGGATCCCGACCCCATCATGGGGTTCTTCCTGGTGGCCGGCATCCTGGCACTGGTCTTCAACCTCGTCGCCGACATCGTGTATTCGTTCCTCGATCCTCGCGTAAGGGTGAAAGCATGAGCATCCAAACTCCCTCCGACTTCCCGAACAGTGAGACGGCAACCGTCACGGGACCCGGGCGTCCGGTGAACGAACACGAGGCGAAGGGGCTGTCGCAGGGGCAGATCGTCCGCAGGAAGTTCTTCGACAACACGGCGGCCATCATCAGCCTCGTCGTGTTCGCCATCGTGTTCCTCCTCGCGTTCACGTCGGTCGGATTCGCCGGCATCCCCGGGTGGTGGAAGTACAACCACACCGAGTTCCTGCCCCTGGTCGACGGTGGCGCGCCGACCGTGACGGGCCCCTTCAGCTGGGGGGATCACCCGTTCGGGCAGGACTCGATCGGCCGCGACTACTTCGCCATGACGATGCGCGGCACCCAGAACTCGATCATCATCATGATCATCATCGGCGCCCTCGCCGGACTGGTCGGGGTCATCATCGGTGCCTGCTCCGGCTACTTCCGGGGCTGGCCCGAGGCCGTGCTCATGCGCTTCACCGACGTCATCATCATCATCCCCGTCGTGCTCGCCGCCGCGACCCTGGGCGAAGGGGTCAACCGCCTCGTGGGCGCCGGCGCGCAGATCTGGCTCCTGGGGCTGTTCCTCGGACTCGTGCTCTGGACCGGCCTGGCGCGCCTGGTGCGCGGCGAGTTCCTGACGCTGCGCGAGCGCGAGTTCGTCGACGCGGCGAAGATCGCAGGGGCATCGAACGCACGGATCATCTTCAAGCACATCCTGCCGAACGCCGTCGGCGTCATCATCGTGAACACCACGCTGCTGATGTCCTCGGCCATCCTGCTCGAGACCGCGCTCAGCTACATCGGCTTCGGTGTGAAGGCGCCGGACGTGTCCCTGGGCCTGATCATCAGCCAGAACCAGGAGGCGTTCCAGACCCGGCCGTGGCTGTTCTGGTTCCCGGGCCTGTTCATCGTGCTCATCTGCCTGTGCATCAACTTCATCGGCGATGGCCTGCGTGACGCCTTCGACCCGCGGCAGAAGAAGTTCAACGCCGGCCGGGCCAAGGAGTCAGAGAAGCCCGCAGCCGCGTGAAGGTGACCCTAGGAGCCGAGGCCCTGCGACACGGCGCCGACCGCCAGCAGTACGACGGCTGCCGCGATGTGCGACCAGTTCCAGGTCCGGTGCGCGCGGCCCGGATGGTCGACGTCGAGCATTCCGCCCTCCACCAGCTCCTGCCAGCGCGAGCGGACGAGGTAGGCGGCGTAGCCCGAATCGGTGTTCTTCAGGTCTCCCGGGCGCACGGACCCGCCGGGGCCGTAGCTCGTGGACGGCAGGTTGGTGACGTGTTCGGGCTTCCCGGCGTGGGTGCCCCAGACGCCGGGAGCCGGTGCCGCCCAGGCCGTGAAGGCGCCGGACGGCGTGACCAGCTTCAGGGCGTACTTCGTGTCGACGTCGATGAGCGCGGACCAGGGCACCCGGATGGTCGCCAGGGGGTTGCGGAGGGTGACGGAGTCCTCGGCGATCACCACCGCGGGGTACCAGAAGAGCCACCAGCCACCGTAGGCGATGCCGATCAGCGGCCAGCCCGCGAGCAGGCCGGCGGCGCCCCCGGTCGCCACGACGGACACCAGCCCTCCCGCGGCGACGAGAACCGCGCCGCCGGTGAACCAGACACTGGTGCGCGGCTTGAAAACAGTGGCCCCGGCCACCTTCGAGCTTTCCATGGCTCAATAGTCCCAGCACCGCTGCCGCTCGCGGCAATCCAGGAGTACCCGCCATCCCGCGGGACCTCCATCACGAAGGAGAACCCCTCATGAGTACTCAGGTAATCGGCGGCACCGGAGGCACCGGCGCGGATCGGCCGGCGTCCCAGGGCCCCGTACTCGAGGTCCGGAACCTCAGCGTCGATTTCGGCGTCGACAAGAAGTGGGTCCCGGCTGCGATCGATCTCAACTACGAGGTTCGGGCCGGCGAGGTGCTGGCGATCGTGGGTGAGTCCGGATCCGGCAAGAGCGCCAGTTCCATGTCGCTGCTCGGGTTGCTGCCGTCCAACAGCCGGGTCACGGGCGAGGTCCTGCTCAACGGGAAGTCCGTCCTGACGATGTCCCCGGCCAAGCTGCGCCAGATCCGCGGCAACGACGTCGCGGTGATCTTCCAGGAGCCCATGACGGCGCTGAACCCCGTGTACACCGTGGGCTTCCAGATCGTGGAGACCCTGCGCCTGCACAACGAGATCTCGCCCGACGAGGCCAGGCAGCGCGCCCTGCGGCTGCTGCAGATGGTGGAGTTGCCGGATCCGGACAAGGCGTTCAGGTCCTACCCCCACCAGCTGTCCGGCGGCCAGCGCCAGCGCGCCATGATCGCGCAGTCCCTGTCGTGTGATCCGAAGCTCCTGATCGCGGACGAGCCGACGACCGCCCTCGACGTCACGGTGCAGGCCGAGATCCTCGACCTCATGCGCAACCTCCGGAACCAGCTCAACAGCGCGATCGTCCTGATCACGCACGACATGGGCGTGGTCGCGGACCTGGCGGACCGGATCGCGGTGATGCGGAAGGGCCGCATCGTGGAGACCGGCACCGCGGAGCAGATCTTCAACAACCCGCAGCACGAGTACACGAGGGCACTCCTCGCCGCCGTGCCCCACCTAGGGCAGGGGGACGGGAACGACGACGTCGACATCACCGCCGCCCTGGCCGCGGCCACCCACACCGAATTGCAGACGGTGGACCGCGACGAACTGGAGCGGCGCGAGCAGGAGGTGCTCGCCCATCTGGGGGAGGGCGCGGCGGCGCGGCCGGCTGCCGATCCGGTGCTGGAGCTCATCGACGTCGCCATCGAATACCCGAAGCAGGGCCGTGTTCCTGCCTTCCGGGCGGTCGAGGGGGCGAACCTGACGGTCTACCCGGGCCAGGTGATCGGGCTGGTCGGAGAGTCCGGGTCCGGCAAGACGACCATCGGTCGGGCCGCGGTCGGCCTGCTGCCGGTGGCCCACGGCTCGCTGAAGGTCGTGGGGACCGACATCTCGGGTTTCCGGCCCACGTCGAAGGAACTCGTGAAGGTCCGCCGGCACGTCGGCATGGTGTTCCAGGACCCGTCGTCGTCGCTGAATCCCCGGCTCCCCATCGGTGAGAGCATCGGGGAGCCGATGTTACTCGCGGGCGAGGCCAAGGGCGGCGAACTGCAGAAGCGCATCGAGGTGCTGCTCGACCAGGTGGAGCTGCCGCGCTCCTACCGCAACAGGTATCCGCACGAGCTCTCCGGCGGCCAGAAGCAGCGGGTGGGGATCGCGCGGGCGCTGTCACTGAAGCCCAAGCTGATGGTCGCGGACGAGCCGACTTCCGCGCTGGACGTGTCCGTGCAGGCCAAGGTGCTGGAGCTCTTCCAGAACCTGCAGCGGGAACTCGGCTTCGCCTGCCTGTTCGTCACCCACGATCTCGCCGTCGTGGACGTGCTGGCGGACTACATCTGCGTGATGAAGCGCGGCCGCATCGTGGAGCAGGGAACACGCGAGCAGATCCTGCGCAGCCCCCAGGATCCCTACACCCAGCGTCTCCTGGCCGCTGTGCCCCTGCCCGATCCGGCGAAGCAGCGCGAGCGTCGCGAACTCCGCGCGAAACTCATGGCCTCGACCGACTAGGCGCCTGCGCGAGCGTTCGCGAGGGAAAGCCCGTCCTGCAGGTGAGCAGGGCGGGCTCTCCTGTATCACCATCCCTCGGCCCGGGATAGGTGGTCCGGCTCCCGATGTACAGTGCTCGAGGACCTTTTCGCCGACTCGTTATCAAAGCGTGATGCTTTCCCGGACCTCCGTGCTGGCCTGCGGAAACGCGCTCGTCCTGCATCAGGCTGAAAGCTTGCTGGGAGCCCCTCCCACCGGGATGTTCAGGGAAGCAACAGAACGGGCATATGATTTTCCGGTGTGAGTTGGCTCTCGCTCTCTGCGGGACCACTAATCCGGCAACATCAGCGCCGGAACGACCCAGATAACTAGGAGGCGGAATGCGTTTCACGCGCACTTCCAGAATGCTCAGCGTCGCGGCCATCGCCGTCCTGTCGCTGAGTGCATGCGGCGGCGGAAGCACTGAATCCAGCACGGGTGGCGGCACCACCGACGCCGTCATCGTGGTGGATGGCTCCGAGCCCCAGAACCCGCTGATCCCCACCAGCACCAACGAGGTGGGTGGCGGAGCGATCCTCGACCTGATCTTCGCGGGCCTCGTCAGCTACGACGCCGACGGCAAGCCCCAGAACGAGATGGCGGAGTCCATCGAGACCGAGGACGCCCAGAACTACACGATCACGCTCAAGGAAGGCAAGACCTTCACCAACGGCGACCCCGTCACCGCGAGCTCCTTCGTGGACGCCTGGAACTACGGCGCAGCCGCGAAGAACGCGCAGCTCTCGAGCTACTTCTTCGAGAGCATCGAAGGCTACGAAGAAGCCAGCGCCGAGGGCTCCACCGTGGAGACCATGAGCGGCCTCGCGGTCGTCGACGACCGGACGTTCACCGTCAAGCTGTCGCAGCCCGAGTCCGACTGGCCGCTCCGCCTCGGCTACAGCGCCTTCTTCCCGCTGCCCGCCGCCGCGCTCGAGGATCCCGCCGCCTTCGGCGAGAACCCGATCGGCAACGGACCCTACAAGTTCGCCTCCGAAGGTGCCTGGCAGCACAACCAGCAGATCGAACTCGTCCCCAACGACGAGTACGAGGGCCCCCAGGCCGCGCAGAACGCCGGCGTCACGTTCAAGATCTACCAGAACGACACGACGGCCTACCAGGACCTGATCTCGGACAACCTGGACGTCCTCAAGACGATCCCGACGAGCGACATCAAGAACTTCAAGAACGACCTCGGCGAGCGCTCCATCGAGTCGCCGTACGCAGGCAACCAGACCATCGCCATTCCGTACTACCTCCCGAACTGGGACGGCGAGGCCGGCAAGCTCCGCCGCCAGGCGATCTCCATGGCGATCAACCGCGACGAGATCACCGAGGTGATCTTCAACAACGGCCGCACCCCTGCCAAGGACTTCACCGCACCCGTCCTCGACGGCTACAGCGAGGACCTGCCCGGCAGCGAGAACCTCGAGTACAACCCGGAGAAGGCCAAGCAGCTCTGGGCCGACGCCGAGAAGATCGCACCCTACGACGAGTCGCAGCCCCTGACCATCGGCTACAACGCCGACAAGGGCGACCACAAGACGTGGGTCGAGGCCGTGGTGAACAACGTGAAGAACAACCTCGGCATCGAGGTCGCGGGCAAGCCGTACGCGACGTTCAAGGAAGCCCGTACGGAGGCCACGGAGGAGACCCTCACCGGTGCACTGCGTGCCGGCTGGCAGGCCGACTACCCCTCGCTGTTCAACTTCCTCGGACCCATCTACGCCACCGGCGCCGGGTCCAACGACGCCCGCTACAGCAACCCCGAGTTCGA
Source organism: Arthrobacter sp. NPDC092385 (assembly GCF_044755105.1). Lineage (NCBI taxonomy): Bacteria > Bacillati > Actinomycetota > Actinomycetes > Micrococcales > Micrococcaceae > Arthrobacter > Arthrobacter sp. NPDC092385. The sequence continues at coordinate 124,201 of NZ_JBIVQL010000002.1, read as the reverse complement.
CCAGGAGCTGACCGACGGACTCGCCGCCAGCTCTGTCGAGGAGGGCAACGAGGCCATGAACAAGGCCCAGGAGCAGCTCCTGGAAGACCTCCCGGCCATCCCCCTCTGGTACCAGGTGGCCCAGGGCGGCTGGAGCAACAACGTGGACAACGTCGAGTTCGGCTGGAACGGTGTTCCGCTCTACTACGCCATCACCGGCAAGTAACCCGTAACGGTCTCGGGGCCTGCCCGGCACAGGGCAGGCCCCTTTTCCGTGCTCCAACGAAAAGGTCCAACACCCCATGAGCAACCCCCACCCGCGTCCCGTCCGGACGCACGCCGCGCCGGGAGGTGCGCACTGATGGCCTGGTACATCGTCCGACGCTTCCTGCAGCTCATCCCGGTCTTCCTCGGCGCCACGCTGCTGGTGTACTTCCTCGTCTTCAGCCTTCCGGGTGACGCCACTGCCGCGATCTGCGGTGAGCGGGGCTGCACCCCCGCCGTCGTCGCCGGCCTGCGCGAGCAGTACAACCTCGACCAGCCCTTCTGGATCCAGTACCTGCTGTACCTCAAGGGCGTGCTGACGTTCGATCTCGGCACGAACTTCTCCGGCCGCCCCATCGCGACCATCATTGCCGAGGTCTTCCCGACCACCGCGAAGCTCGCCGTCATGGCCCTGGTCATCGAGGCCGTCTTCGGGATCGTCTTCGGTCTCATCGCCGGCCTGCGCAAGGGCAGGATCTTCGACTCGTCGGTCCTCGTCCTGTCGCTGATCGTGATCGCGGTGCCCATCTTCGTCCTCGGCTTCCTGATGCAGTTCCTGATCGGCGTCAAGCTGCAGTGGACCAACCCGACCGTGAGCGGCGACGCCACGTTCACGGAGCTCCTCCTGCCGGCCGTGGTCCTCGGGCTCGTGTCCTTCGCCTACGTGCTGCGCCTGACGCGCACGAGCATCATCGAGAACGTCAACGCCGACTACGTGCGCACGGCCACGGCCAAGGGCCTCAGCCGCCGTCGCGTCGTCGTCGTGCATGTCCTGCGCAATTCCCTGATCCCCGTCGTGACGTTCCTCGGAGCGGACCTCGGCGCCCTCATGGGCGGCGCGATCGTGACCGAGGGCATCTTCAACGTCAACGGCGTGGGCAACACCCTCTACCGTGCCGTGCTGAACGGTGACGGACCGATGGTCGTCTCGATCGTCACGTTCCTGATCCTCATCTTCTGCCTCGCGAACCTGCTGGTGGATCTCCTGTACGCGTGGCTGGACCCAAGGATTCGATATGCCTGAACCACTTTCCCCCCTCGACGCGGCCGCCCCCCGGGAGGCTCCCGTTCCGGCAGCACGCACCAAGACGTCCGCGTACCCGATCGAGCACTTCGTCGCCGACCCCGACGAGACGCCGGTGCGGGCCACGGACAGCGCCGTGTCCGACGCCGCGCCCCGCAGCCTCTGGAGCGAGGCGTGGCGCAGCCTGCGGAAGCAGCCGCTGTTCATCATCAGCGCCATCCTGATCCTCGCGGTCATCTTCGTGGCACTGTTCCCCGGTCTCTTCACGAACGAGCCGCCGAACGAGAACTGCCTGCTCGAGAACTCGGACGGCGGCCCGGCTCCCGGGCACCCCCTGGGCTTCACGGTGCAGGGCTGCGACATCCTCTCCCGCGTGGTCCACGGCACGCAGTCCTCCCTGACCGTCGGCCTGTTCGCCACCCTCGGCGTCGTCCTCATCGGCGGCCTGATCGGTGCGCTCGCCGGGTTCTTCGGCGGCTGGGTGGACGCGGTGCTCGCCCGCGTGGGTGACATCTTCTTCGCCCTGCCGCTGATCCTCGGGGCGATCGTCGTCGTGCAGCTCCCGGTCTTCCAGCAGAACCGCAACGTGTGGACGCTCGTCGTCATCCTCGTGGCGTTCGGCTGGCCGCAGATCGCCCGCATCACGCGCGCAGCGGTCATCGAGGTTCGCAACGCGGACTTCGTCACGGCAGCGCGCTCACTCGGCGTCTCGCCCCTGGGCGCCCTGGTCAAGCACGTCATCCCGAACGCGCTCGCGCCGGTGATCGTCATCGCGACGATCTCGCTCGGCACGTTCATCGTCGCGGAGTCGACGCTGTCGTTCCTCGGCATCGGACTCCCGCCGGATGTCATGTCCTGGGGGAACGACATCTTCTCGGCGAAGCCGTCGCTGCGCAGCAACCCCATGGCCATCTTCTGGCCGGGCCTCGCGCTGTCGATCACCGTTCTGAGCTTCATCATGCTGGGCGACGCCCTGCGTGACGCTCTCGATCCGAAGGCACGCAAACGATGAGCCACAGCACTGGAAACGAGAAGGGCGGCCGCCGCGCCGCCCGCACCGCAACGGTGGCGGATACCTCGGCGTCGGGAGGCGTCCGGCCGCTGCTCGAGCTCCGGGACCTCGCCATCACGTTCTCGACGTCGAACGGGGACGTCCCGGCGGTGCGCAACGCGCACCTGACCGTGATGCCCGGCGAGACGGTCGCGATCGTGGGGGAGTCGGGCTCCGGGAAGTCCACGACGGCGCTGGCCGCCATCGGCCTCCTGCCCGCCAACGGCAGGGTCTCGAACGGCAGCATCATCTTCGACGGCGAGGACATCACCTCTGCCTCGGAGAAGCGGATCATCGAACTCCGCGGCTCCTCGATCGGCATGGTGCCGCAGGATCCGATGTCCAACCTGAACCCCGTGTGGAAGATCGGGTTCCAGGTGAAGGAGACCCTCCGCGCCAATGGCCTGCCGAGCGGTCCCCAGGACGTCGCGAAGGTGCTCTCGGAGGCGGGGCTGCCCGACGCCGCATCCCGCGCCAACCAGTACCCGCACGAGTTCTCCGGCGGTATGCGCCAGCGTGCCCTGATCGCCATCGGCCTGTCCTGCCGGCCGCGCCTGCTCATCGCCGATGAGCCGACGTCGGCCCTTGATGTCACCGTGCAGCGGCAGATCCTGGACCACCTCGACACCATGACGGAGGAGCTCGGCACGGCCGTGCTGCTCATCACGCACGATCTCGGCCTCGCCGCCGAGCGCGCGCACAAGGTGATCGTCATGTACAAGGGACAGGTCGTGGAGGCCGGCCCGGCCCTCGAGCTCCTGACGAACCCGCGCCACCCGTACACGCAGAAGCTCGTGGCATCGGCACCCTCGATCGCGTCGCGCCGCATCGAGTCGGCGAAGAAGGCCGGCATCGAGACGGAGGACCTGCTCGCTCCCGCAGCGCCGAAGGGCGCCTCGCTGGACAGGGTCATCGAGGTCGAGGACCTGACGAAGGTCTTCAAGATCCGCGGTAGCTGGGGCAAGTCGACCGATTTCACCGCGGTCGACAAGGTCTCCTTCTCGATCGCGCGCGGCACCACCACCGCCGTCGTCGGCGAGTCCGGCTCGGGAAAGTCGACCGTGGCGAAGATGGTGCTCGGACTGGAGGGCGCGACGTCGGGCAGCATCCGCTTCGACGGCGTGGACATCACCACGCTCGGACGCAAGGAGATGTTCGACTTCCGCCGCCGCGTCCAGCCGATCTTCCAGGATCCCTACGGCTCGCTGGACCCGATGTACAACATCTACCGGACCATCGAGGAGCCCCTCCGTGTCCACGGGGTGGGCGACGCGAAGAGCCGGGAGAAGAAGGTCCGGGAGCTCCTGGACCAGGTGGCACTGCCGTCCGCGATGATGCAGCGCTTCCCCAACGAGCTCTCCGGCGGGCAGCGCCAGCGCGTGGCCATCGCCCGCGCACTGGCACTCGACCCGGAGGTCGTCATCTGCGACGAGGCCGTCTCGGCGCTCGACGTGCTGGTGCAGGCCCAGATCCTGAACCTGCTCGCGGACCTGCAGTCGGACCTCGGCCTGAGCTACCTGTTCATCACGCACGACCTCGCGGTGGTCCGCCAGATCGCCGACCACGTGGCCGTGATGGAGAAGGGCAGGCTCGTGGAGCAGGGCACCACCGACGAGGTGTTCGAGAACCCGAAGACCGCGTACACGCAGGCACTGCTCGCAGCGATCCCCGGCGCGGGACTCGTACTGCCTCCCGAGGTCGCGTAGCGGCAGGACCCGCGGCGCGCACACCGCGCGGATCGGCGGAACGACGGCGGCGACCCCTCGGAGGGACCGCCGCCGTTGTGCGCCCACAGCTGATTCGGGCCGTCCTTGACACCGTCCATTAGGTCTGTTTTTGTCCAGCGCCTAGACTGGTAAGAGGGCGTGCACTGCAGCCGCCGTCAATTTTCCCGCAGTAGATACTGAATTGAGTCATTACGCATGTCTGAAACCACAGGCAACACCGCTGTCCGCAGCGATCTCCGCAACGTAGCCATCGTGGCTCACGTTGACCACGGAAAAACCACCCTGGTCGACGCCATGCTGAAGCAGACCAACTCGTTCGCTGCGCATGGCGACGTCGCCGACCGCGTCATGGACTCGGGCGACCTCGAGCGCGAGAAGGGCATCACCATCCTCGCGAAGAACACCACGGTGTTCTACGACGGCCCCGCGGCCAAGGGCGAGACCATCACCATCAACGTCATCGACACCCCGGGCCACGCCGACTTCGGTGGCGAGGTGGAGCGCGGCCTGTCCATGGTCGACGGCGTCGTCCTCCTCGTCGACGCGTCCGAGGGGCCCCTGCCCCAGACCCGCTTCGTGCTCCGCAAGGCCCTCGCCGCCAAGCTCCCCGTCATCCTGCTGGTCAACAAGACCGACCGCCCCGACTCCCGCATCGAGGAGGTCGTCAGCGAGTCGATGGACCTCCTCCTCGGCCTCGCCTCGGACCTCGCCGACGAGGTCCCCGACCTCGACCTCGACCTGATCCTGAACGTGCCCGTCGTCTACGCCGCAGCGCGTGTCGGTGCCGCGTCGATCGAGCAGCCGGCCGACGGCACCGTGCCGACGAACGACAACCTGGAACCGCTGTTCCAGACGATCGTCGACCACATCCCGGCGCCCCGGTACAACCCGGACGGCGTGCTGCAGGCACACGTCACCAACCTCGACGCCTCGCCGTTCCTCGGCCGCCTCGCGCTGCTGCGCATCTTCAACGGCACGCTCCGCAAGGGCCAGACCGTCGCCTGGGCCCGCCAGAACGGTGAACTCAAGACCGTCAAGATCACCGAGCTGCTCGCCACCAAGGCACTCGACCGCGTACCCACCGATTCCGCCGGTCCCGGCGAGATCGTGGCCGTCGCCGGCATCGAGGGCATCACCATCGGCGAGACGCTCACCGACGTCGACAACCCCCAGCCGCTGCCGCTGATCACCGTCGACGATCCCGCCATCTCGGTGACGATCGGTATCAACACCTCGCCGCTGGCCGGCAAGGTCAAGGGCGCCAAGGTCACCGCGCGCCAGGTCAAGGACCGCCTCGACAAGGAGCTCATCGGCAACGTGTCGCTCCGCGTCCTGCCCACCGCGCGCCCCGACGCGTGGGAGGTCCAGGGCCGTGGAGAGCTCGCGCTGGCCATCCTCGTCGAGCAGATGCGCCGCGAAGGCTTCGAACTCACGGTCGGCAAGCCCCAGGTGGTCACCAAGACCATCGACGGCAAGATCCACGAGCCGATGGAGCACATGACCATCGACGTCCCCGAGGAGTACCTCGGCGGCGTCACGCAGCTCATGGCCGCCCGCAAGGGACGCATGACCAACATGGCCAACCACGGCACGGGCTGGGTCCGCATGGAGTTCATCGTCCCCGCGCGAGGCCTCATCGGGTTCCGTACGCGCTTCCTCACCGACACCCGCGGTGCCGGCATCGCGGCGTCGATCTCCGAGGGCTACGAGCCGTGGGCCGGCGACATCGAGTACCGCACCAACGGTTCGATGATCGCCGACCGCGCCGGAGTCGTCACCCCGTTCGCGATGATCAACCTCCAGGAGCGCGGCTCCTTCTTCGTGCAGCCCACCTCCGAGGTGTACGAGGGCATGATCGTCGGCGAGAACTCGCGCGCCGACGACATGGAGGTCAACATCACGAAGGAGAAGAAGCTCACCAACATGCGAGCGGCCTCGTCCGACACCTTCGAGAACCTGACCCCGCCGCGCAACCTCACGCTGGAGGAGTCCCTCGAGTTCGCCCGCGAGGACGAGTGCGTGGAGGTCACCCCGGAGAGCATCCGCATCCGCAAGGTCATCCTCGACGCCAACGAGCGCATGCGCGCATCGCGTTCACGCGCCCGCGCATAACGCCAGCAGCACGTGGCACACGACGACGCCGGCACCTCCCCAGCAGGGGCGGGCCGGCGTTCGGCGTCCGGGGGCCATGACGCCGGCGGCCGCAGCCTTCGACCGGGCGTGCGGGCGCCGGCGGCCCGGCTGCCGCGGACCGTTGCCTCCGGACCGGCCGACGATGCCGGACCGGCCGACGACGCCGGATCGCCGGCAGGGCCTGCAGCGGCTCCGGGCAGCGGGCGCGGTCGGCCCGTCGCGGCGACCGCACCGCGGCGGCCCGTGGCTGTGGTCGGGGCAGTAGGGGCCGGCATCGCGGCGGGGGTGTTCGGAACGCTGCTCCACGCGCACCTCGTCGTCGTCGCCGGCACGGCCCTTCCCGCGGGTGCCCTGGCAGCTCTCGTCCTCGCCGGCAGCCTCTTCCTGCTCTGCGGGCTCTGGGCGCGGAACATCGTCATGACGGCGGTCGCGGGAGGTGTGGCCTACAGTGTGGTGGCCCTGCTCTCGACGTCGTCGAAGACGCTGATCCTCACAGGCTCGTCGGAGGCCGCGCCGGGCACGGCCCTGGCAGGCAATCTCTGGCTCTTCGGGGTGCTCGTGGTGACGCTCGCCGCGGTGGTGGCCGGGGCCGTCGTCCTGAGGCCTGCGCGGCGCCGATAGCACTCGGGCCGCCCTCCTCGGCAGCAGTCAGTCGGCCGCGCGGTCCAGGTGGTGCGCGAGCATGATCGAGGTGGCGGTGCCGTCCTCGTCCGGACCGCGTCGGGCGTAGTCCTCGAGGACCTCCCGGATGCGCTCCATCATCTCGGCGCGGTGCTCGTCGTTGAGCCGTACCCCGAGGCGCCAGACGTCGATCTCCGAGGGCTGCAGCCCGTCGATCTCCTGCAGGAACGTCTCGATCAGGACGGGCGCGGAGTTGGGGATGCGGCTGTGCCAGGACAGCCCGGTGGCACGGTAGGGGATCTCCTTCGCCCCGCGGTTGCCCGTCCGCGCGTCGTCGGCGGCGAGGAAGCCCGTGGAGAGCAGGGTGCGCACATGGTGCAGGGCGGTGGCGGGATTGAGGTCCAGCGTCTCCGCGATCTCCTTGTTGGTCCGGGGCCTGTGCAGGCACAGCCGGAGGATGCGGAGCCTGACGGGGGAGCTGAGCGCCCGGCCGCGGGCCTGGAGGTCCTCGTCTGTTTCCATGCCCCGATTCTACGGGAGACGACCCTATCGATTGACAGGTCCCAATCACTGTTACGCCCCGCGACGGGGGCGCGTCGTCCCTGCCTAGCGGCGCGGCGCGCGGCGGGGCGGAGCGGGCGGGACGGGTTTCGCGGCCGTGATATCGGCGAGGAGCACGACGTCGTCGCCCTTGCGCGTACGGATGGTGCAGGTGACCCGGTCGAGCGCCACCAGGTCGCCCAGCGAGTCCGTGAAACCGTCGTCGAGCCGGCGCCTCACCACCACCCTCGTGTCCAGGGGGAGTGATGCGAGAAGGGCCGCCGGAGTCTGCACCCGTCAAGGGTAGGCTCTTCCCCCGGCCGGTGGGGCGGTGACCGGACCCGGGCCGGTGGTCCTGCCGCCGCGGGCCGTTGCGTTAAGCTGGAAACCGCACCGAGGGTGCGGCAGTCGACCCGGTTCCACAGAAAGGCGTGGGAAGTGACCTACGTAATCGCGCAGCCATGCGTGGATGTCAAGGACAAGGCCTGTATCGAGGAGTGCCCTGTCGACTGCATCTATGAGGGCGAGCGGTCGCTCTACATCCAGCCCGACGAGTGCGTCGACTGCGGCGCGTGCGAACCCGTGTGTCCCGTCGAGGCCATCTACTACGAGGACGACACCCCCGAGCAGTGGGCCGAGTACTACAAGGCGAACGTCGAGTTCTTCGACGACCTCGGCTCGCCCGGCGGCGCGGCGAAGGTCGGCAACACGGGCTTCGACCATCCGATCATCGCGGCCCTCCCGCCCCAGAACCAGCCTGCATAGGTGGCGGCCGGGGAGCCGAAGCCTTTCGGCCTGCACCTGCCCGACTACCCGTGGGACGCCATGGCGCCCTACCAGGACATCGCGTCCAGGCATGCCGACGGCGTCGTCAACCTGTCCATCGGCACGCCCGTCGATCCGACGCCGCAGCTGATCAGGTCCGCCCTCGCCGCGGCGTCCGACGCGCACGGCTACCCGACCACGCACGGCACGGTGGCCCTGCGCGAGGCGATCAGCTCCTGGTTCGCGCGCCGCCGGGGAGTACCCGGGCTCGATCCCCTGGACATCCTGCCCACCGTGGGGTCCAAGGAGCTCGTCGCCTGGCTCCCCCTTCTGCTCGGACTGGGCGCGGGCGACGTCGTCGTCCGCCCCACCGTCGCCTACCCGACGTACGACATCGGCGCGCACCTCGCCGGCGCGACGCCGGTGCCCGCCGATTCCCTCGCCGAGCTTCCCGAGGATGTCCGGTCCCGTGTCCGCCTCGTGTGGATCAACTCGCCGGGCAATCCCACAGGTGGGGTGCTCGACGTCGACGGACTGCGGGCCATCGTCGACGACGCCCGCTCGCTCGGAGCCGTCGTGGCGTCCGACGAGTGCTACGGCGAGCTCGGCTGGGGCCGGTGGGACCCCGCCGAGGGCGGCGAGCCCGTGCCGAGCGTCCTGGATCCGCGGGTCTGCGGCGATTTGCACGAACTCCTCCTCGCGGTCTACTCGCTGAGCAAGCAGTCCAACCTCGCCGGGTACCGGGCGGCCTTCACGGCAGGGGATCCCGCCATCATCGCCAACCTCGTCAACTCGCGGAAGCACGCCGGCATGATCGTGCCCTACCCGGTGCAGGAGGCGATGCGGGTCGCGCTCGGCGACGACGCGCACGTGGCCGGGCAGAAGGACCTGTACCGCCGTCGTCGTGCGGTGCTCGTCCCCGCGCTCGAGGCCGCCGGCTTCACCATCAGCGGCTCGGAAGCCGGACTCTATCTCTGGGCGTCGAACGGGAAACCCACCTGGGAGACCATCGGCTGGCTCGCGGGTCTCGGGATCCTCGCCGGCCCCGGGACCTTCTACGGCGAGGCCGGTGAGGGCTTCATCCGCGTGGCGCTCACGGGCAGCGACGAGAGGATCGAGGCGGCGGCGGACCGCCTCGCCGCGGCGGTCCACTGACCTGCAGGCCCTGTTGCCGTTCCACGACGAAGGACAGCAGGATTAGTGCTCAGGGCTCGCTGACGGTAGCGTTTCAGCTGAATGTGCTTACGCAGGGGTGACGTGTGTCCTCCTGCGGGGCGATGATTTGTGGCGACGACCTCGCTCCAGCTCCTGAAGGAGAATCAATGACCGAGCAGAATGCTGCTTCCCTGCACTACGACGGCGGGGAACTCAGCCTGCCGCTGGTGCCCGCTGTCGAAGGCAACAACGGCTACGACGTGTCGAAACTGCTGAAGCAGACAGGCCAGGTGACCTTCGACCCCGGCTTCATGAACACCGCGGCCACCAGCTCCGCGATCACCTACATCGACGGCGACGCCGGGATCCTGCGCTACCGCGGGTACCCCATCGAGGAACTCGCGAAGAACTCCAGCTTCCTCGAGGTCTCCTACCTCCTCATCTACGGCAACCTGCCCACGCCCGAGGAACTGAGCGGCTTCGACGGCCGGATCCGCCGCCACACCCTGCTGCACGAGGAGCTCAAGGGCTTCTTCGGCGGCTTCCCCCGCGACGCGCACCCCATGCCGGTGCTGTCCTCGGCCGTCTCGGCGCTGTCCACGTTCTACCAGGACTCGCTGGATCCGTTCGACGACGAGCAGGTGGAGCTCTCCACGTTCCGCCTCATGGCGAAACTGCCCGTGATCGCGGCCTACGCGCACAAGAAGTCCATCGGCCAGCCCATGCTGTACCCGGACAACTCCATGAACCTCGTGGAGAACTTCCTGCGGCTGTCCTTCGGCCTCCCCGCCGAGCCCTACGACCTCGATCCGATGATGGTCAAGGCCCTCGACCTGCTGCTCATCCTGCACGCGGACCACGAGCAGAACTGCTCGACGTCGACCGTCCGGCTCGTCGGCAGCTCGAACGCCAACATGTTCGCGTCCGTCTCCGCAGGGATCAACGCGCTCTTCGGGCCCCTGCACGGTGGCGCCAACGAGGCCGTGCTGAACATGCTGCGCGACATCAAGGCCAAGGGCATGCAGCCCGAGGACTTCATGGAGAAGGTCAAGAAGAAGGAAGACGGCGTGAAGCTCATGGGCTTCGGGCACCGCGTCTACAAGAACTACGATCCGCGCGCGAAGATCGTCAAGGCCACGGCCCATGACATCCTCAACAAGCTCGGCGGCAACGACGAACTGCTGGACATCGCCATGCGGCTCGAGGAGAAGGCCCTCGCCGACGACTACTTCATCGAGCGGAAGCTGTACCCGAACGTGGACTTCTACACGGGCCTGATCTACAAGGCCATGGGCTTCCCCGAGAAGATGTTCACCGTGCTCTTCGCGATCGGACGCCTTCCCGGCTGGATCGCGCAGTGGCGCGAGATGATGCAGGATCCGCAGACCAAGATCGGCCGTCCGCGCCAGCTCTACACGGGTGAGGGCGAACGCCACTACCCGGCGAACTGATCGCCCCGCGTCCCCGCACGCGCCCGGTACGGGAACGGCCGCCCACCTGATGGTGGGCGGCCGTCGCCGTTCCGGGGACCGGAGGGGCTCACTCTCCCGGGGCGGTCGCGTAGCCCTGAGGGTTGTTCTTCTGCCAGCGCCAGTGGTCCTCGCACATCTCGGCCAGGGTCCGCGTCGCGGACCAGCCGAGGTCGGCGAGGGCCGACGACGGATCGGCGTAGCTGACCGCGGCGTCGCCCGGCCGCCGCGGGGCGAACTCGTACGGGATGTCCCGGCCGACCGCCGCGGAGAACGCCGCGAGGACCTCCAGCACCGACGAGCCGTTGCCCGTGCCGAGGTTCCAGGTGTGCACGCCGCCGCGGGCCACGAGATAGTCCAGCGCTGCGAGGTGTCCCGCCGCCAGGTCGACGACGTGGATGTAGTCGCGGACGCCCGTGCCGTCCGGCGTGGGGTAGTCGTTCCCGAACACCATCACCTTCTCGCGCCGGCCCACGGCGACCTGCGCCACGAAGGGCAGCAGGTTGTTCGGGACACCGGTGGGGTCCTCGCCGATGGTACCCGAGGCGTGCGCGCCGACCGGGTTGAAGTAGCGCAGCAACGCGATGCTCCAGCGCCGGTCGGCCGCGCCGAGGTCGGTCAGGATGTCCTCGATCTGCTCCTTGGTGCGCCCGTACGGGTTCACGGCATCCAGTGGGAGCTTCTCGGTGAGGGGAACTTCCTCGGACGCACCGTACACCGTGGCGGAGGAGCTGAAGACCAGGGTGCGCACGCCCGCGTCGTCCATGACCCGCAGGAGGTTCAGCGTGCCGCCCACGTTGTTGTGGTAGTAGTACAGCGGCTTCTCCACCGACTCGCCCACGGCCTTCAGGCCCGCGAAGTGGATGACGGCGTCGACGTCCTCCTCGGCGAAGATCGCCCGCAGGCGTGGCTCGTCGAGGAGGTCCGCCTGGTGGAACGTGGGCGCTCGGCCGGCGAGTGTCGCCACCCGCTCGAGCGAGGTCACGGTCGAGTTCAGCAGGTTGTCGACGACGACGACGTCGTGGCCGTGTTCGAGCAGGGTCAGGACGGTGTGCGAGCCGATGTAGCCGCTGCCACCGGTAACGAGTATCTTCACGTTTCCATCCTAGGTGTACCGACCTGACAGGTTGGGAACGTGGCCCGCCGGTGGGTGTCCTCGGCCGGGGTGACAACGAGCACCGGCTGCCGCGGGCCCCCGTTCCCCGGGGTCCTGCGGCAGCCGGCCCGTGCTGCTCCGTGCTGCTCCGCGACGCTCCTCGTGCCCTCAGAGCGGCGGAGCTCCCACGGTGTCGTACATGGCGTAGTCGTCGGTGGTGACGGTGCCGTTGCTGAACAGGCTCAGCCCGAAACTCACGGCTGTCGCCCCCGCAGGCAGTGGTGGCGTGGTGAAGCTCGCCTGGGTGTAGGCGCCCGCGGCGGGCAGCCACGGTCCGGAGGTCCAGTACACCCAGTTGCCGGCCGCGTCGCGGTAGTACAGGGCGAACTGGGTGACGGCGGTGGAGGTGTACCAGGCGCGCACCGAGTAGGTGTGGCCTGCCACCGCCCGTGGCGCGCACGTTCCGGTGTCCAGTGAGGGAAGCAGCTTCGCATCACCGTTGGAGTAGCCGGTGATGGTCACCTTCTGGGCTTTCGTGCCCGTACGCGCTGTCGCGACGGTGCTGTAGGCCGCGGTGTTGGTGCCGAACCCGGCGGGCTGCCAGCACTGCGGGTAAGCGCCCGTCCCGGCGGTCTCGAGCCCGGGGTTCTGCACCAGGTTCGTCCCGGCCGCCGGGGGTGGTGGAACCGGTACGTTGGCGACGTCGAACAACTCGTAGTCGTCCGTCGTCAGGGTGCCGTTGCTGAACAGGTTGAGTCCGAAGCTGATGCCGTTCGCGCCGGCCGGCAGCGGCGGCGTCGTCCAGGTCGCCTTCTGGTAGGTGCCGGACGGCGCGAACCAGGGGCTCGAGGTCCAGTACTTCCATGAGCCCAGGCCCGTGCGGTAGTAGAGCGCGAACTGGGTGTTGCCGGTGGACTTGTACCAGGCACCCAGGTTGTAGGTGTGCCCGGCAGTGGCCGTGGGGGAGCAGCCTCCGAGATCGAGCGCGGGAATGAGTTTGGCGTCTCCGTTCGCATATCCGCTCACCGTCAGCTGTTGCGCCCTGGAGCCGGTGCGGCCGGGGCCGACCACCGAGAATGCCGCGGTGTTGGTGCCGTAGCTCGCCGCGTTCCAGCACTGCGGCAGACCGTTTGTGAGGGTTTCGAGGCTCGGGTTCTTCACGAGGTTACCGCTGGTGGGCTGAGGGGGTGCGGCAGGCCCGGACACGATCGGCTTGACGGTGCCGCCGATGACCTGGTCGACGGTCTTGACTGTCGTCGTCGCGGGCCGGGTCTTCAGCCAGGCGGCGAACTGGTCGAACAGCGCCGGTGTGATGGCCAGTGGATCGGTGCCCGCCGGCCCGAAACGGTGGAAGGTGAGCTGGACCCAGCCGCCCCCGGGCTCGGCCTGGGTGACGGTCCTCTGCAGGTCCGCCAGGGTCCAGGTGGTGTCCACCTGGTCCGGAGCTGCGGTGTTGTAGGGATTTACCGGGGGGATGGTCTCGGCCAGGCGGCAGCCCGCGCAGCTGAACCGCGTCTGGACGTCGCCGAGCCCGCGGGCACTGTTGAACCCACAGTTCCTCACGGTCGTCTCGAGGGCTGCCGTGCTGGAGGCGAACGGGTAGGCGAAACTCGTGATCCGGAAGCCCATGCCGGTGAGGTTGGCGCGGTCGTTGCAGACCTGCCGCGTCGCCTCGTCCGCGGGCAGTGCGGCCAGATCGGGGTGCGTCACGGTGTGGCTGCCGATCTCGTGGCCGGCAGTGGCCAGTCCCCTGACATCGGCCTGGGACATGTACCCCGGGCTGTCGATGTACCCGGAGGGGATGTAGAAGGTCCCCTTGAGGCCGCGGCTGTTCAGGATCTGGACTGCCGGCAGCTGGTCCGCGTTGCCGTCGTCGAATGTCAGGGACACGACGGTGGGATTGACTGCCTGCGCCGCCGGAGCGGTGAGGCCCGCACCGGCCACACCCATGGCCAGGGCCAGCAGGGCCGCCGCCGCTCGGGAAGCCCACCGGCCCCGCCTCGAGGAGCTGGACGCCCGTTCACGGACTGGCTGGACGGTTGCTGACGAAGGTCTCATGGCATACGGCTCTTTTCCGAACTGGGGCACCTCGGGCTCACGCCGTCCCGGGACCCTTGGAAGGTTGCGCAATCCTCTACGGGCCTGCAACCGCTCCGAACAATGCCGCCTCCTGAGACCCCTTCGTCGACCATCGTCCGTGCGACGCGAGATGACTCACTTTACGACTCGCCCCCATCGGCGCAATGAATGGCAGTTACCCGTTCTTCGCCGGGCACCACTCGGCTCCGGTGCCGGCGGCCCGAGGTGTCCCGGTCCTGCTGGGTCCCGAGCCGGCCGAGCCGGGCAGGAGCGTACACGACTCGGAGCGGGAGCAGCCCGCCGGTCGGGAATCCGTGCCGGAGGCTCTGGAGCGCTCCGGATCCGGGGTCTACCCTAGGAGCAGCCCGACTTGTCCGAAGGAGGCCGATGCCCTACACCGACTCCGAATACAGCGCCTATTTCACGGTGGACACCTCCGAAGTGCTGCTCGTGGCGCTCTACCTCAGGGACTTCGCCGGGCTGCAGGGGGTGGGCCGGCCCGCTCTGCCGCCCGTCATCCCGCCCGTGCGGAGCGTCGGGTCCCGACGCCTGGCCGCACCGGCCGGCGGGGCGGTGCTGCGCGTGGAATGGGAGGCGTGGTGGCACAGCCTCCTCGCGCACCGGATCAGTGACGCCGCAATGCCCGTGCCGCCGGACTTCGAGGCCCTCGACGGAATGGAAGCCCTCAAGGCGCTGCTGCGGGCGCGCTACGGTGCTGCGAGGGAGTGGGCGGAGGAGCGGTGCGCCGAGTACGCGCTGCACGCCGGCTCCCGCGGCGCCGAGAGCATGGAGTACCTGCTGGCCCGCATCGTCCAGGAGCGCGAACTCGAGTTGGGCCGGTCGGCGCGGCGGTTCGCGCTACAGGTCATCGAGCTGCCGCTCGGTGTGCACCGCGCATGGTGGGTGGAGCCGGATAAGCTCCTCATGTGCCAGGAGCTGTTCGCGGACGAGCATTCCTTCCGCAGCTACGTGGAGCCGGTCGTCAGGATGCTGGCCTGACCGCGCGATGCAGCGCGCTGGAGCGCCGCCGTCAGGGAGTTGCTCCCGCCACCGTGACGGTGAGCCTGTCCGGAGCCGTCGTCGCCGGCGTCCAGCCGCCGTCGGCCCTGTCCCAGGCGAGGCCCGAGTAGGAGACCGAGGTGATGTGCAGGGCGGATGCGTTCGCCACGGCCCACTGGGCGGTCGCCCAGCCGGTGGCACCGGAGGCATCCATGCTCAGGCGCGTGCCGTCCACCGCGCCCCCGAGGGGTCCGAAGACCTCCTCCACGGCGGCGGAGACGGCCAGTGCGTCACCGGAGCCGGCGGGTTCGCGGAGGGTGCAGTCGAGGGCCGCAGGGGAGTTGCCCGTCAGCGCCGAGGCGAAGGCACGCCCCTCCGGCTCGTGGTCGGCGTAGGCCTCCGGGTAAGCCGATCGCTGCACCGTCTGCGCCGCCTCGGTGATGGGCAGCGTCTCGTATCCCGGCACCCGGACGAGGGCGTCGTAGAACGCGCCCGTCGCATAGAGCGGCGTCATGACCTGCTCCTCGGTGCCCCAGCCCTGCGAGGGCCTCTGCTGGAACAGGCCGCGGGAGTCCGGCCCGGCGTCGTCCCCGTAGTCGATGTTCTCGAGCCTCGACTCCTGGATGGCCGTCGCGATGGCGATGGACGCGGCGCGGGCGGGAAGCCCCCGGCTGACGGCGACCCCGGCGATCAGGGCCGCGTTCCCGGTCTGCACCGGTGTGAGCTCGAAGGTGTCCGCGCCCACGGTGGCGCTGCAGCGTTCACGGACGAGGATCTCGCCGTCGTTCAGTTGCTCGACCGCGACGGCACCGCCGACGACGACGGCCACGAGCGCCGTGAGCAAGGCGCCGGCCCGGACCCGGCGCCTGCGGCGACGGACGGCGGCGGAGGGAGGCCGCGGCGACATGCGCTAGTTCGCGTGGAGGGCCGGATTCAGGGCGATGCCCTGCCCGGTGCGGGGGCGCGCCTCGACGGCTCCCGTGGTGGAGTTGCGGAGGAAGAGGATGCCGGGCTCTCCCGAGAGGTCCTTCGCCTTGACGAGCGTCCCGTCCTGCAGGGTCACCTTGGTGCCTGCGGTGAGGTAGAGGCCGGCCTCGACGACGCAGTCGTCCCCGAGGGAGATGCCGACGCCGGACTCCGCGCCGAGGAGGCACCGCTCGCCGATGGTGATGCGCTCCTTCCCGCCTCCCGAGAGGGTGCCCATGATCGAAGCGCCGCCGCCCACGTCCGAGCCGTCCCCGACGACCACACCCGCGGAGATACGGCCCTCGACCATCGAATGACCGAGCGTGCCCGCGTTGAAGTTCACGAAGCCCTCGTGCATCACCGTGGTGCCGTCGGCAAGGTGCGCCCCCAGCCGCACACGGTCCGCGTCGGCGATGCGCACGCCTGCCGGGACCACGTAGTCCACCATCCGGGGGAACTTGTCGACGCCGTACACGGCCACGGGACCCCGGGCCCGAAGTGCCGCGCGGACCGCCTCGAAGCCCTGCACGGAAGCGGGGCCGTGGTTCGTCCACACCACGTTCGCGAGGAGCCCGAACATGCCGTCGAGGTTGATGGTGTTGGGCTGCACGAGCCGGTGGGAGAGCAGGTGGAGCCTCAGGTAGGCGTCCTCGGTGCCGGCAGGGGCGTCATCGAGGTCCACGACGGTGTCGACGACGCGCTGCGTGACCTTCCGGGCGTTGTCCACGCCCGACTGCGCCAGGGCCTCCAGCGTGTCCCGCAGATCGGCGGCCGCGCCGTCGTCCTCCCCGAGCCAGGGAGCGGGGAACCAGGTGTCCAGGACGGTGCCGTCCGCGGCCACCGTGGCAAGGCCGATGCCGCCGGCCGACCGCTGGGAGGCGACGGGCAGGGATGAGCTGGGCGTGGGAGGAGTCATGGGCAGCAGTCTACCGAGGGTTAGTGTTGCAGCATGATCCAGACACCCTCCGCGGAGCTCGACCCGACCTGCGACGTCGCCCACCTGACCGCCCGGCTCATCGACCTCGAGAGCGTGTCCGGGAACGAGGCCGGGATCGCCGATGCCATAGAGCATGCGCTGCGGCAGCTGGACCACCTCGAGGTGGTCCGCGACGGGGACTGCGTCATGGCGCGCACCCGGTTCGGGAGGGCCGAGCGGGTCATCCTCGCCGGGCACATCGACACCGTGCCGCTTCCGGCTGCGCCCGGGTCGAGGGGAACCGTGCCGTCCTCCTGGGAGGGTGAGGTCCTGTTCGGCAGGGGAGCCACCGACATGAAGGGCGGGGTGGCGGTGCAGCTGGCGATCGCGGCGGCCCTCAGGGAGCCGACGAGGGACATCACGTTCATCTTCTACGACCATGAGGAGGTCGAGGCGTCGCTGAGCGGCCTCGGGCGTGCAGCGGCATCCCACCCCGAGTGGCTGCAGGCCGACTTCGCCGTGCTCCTGGAACCCACCGACGGGACGGTGGAGGGCGGCTGCAACGGCACGGCCCGCTTCGAGGTGCGGGTCGCCGGGAAGGCAGCCCACTCCGCGCGCGCCTGGAGGGGCGTCAACGCCATCCACGGCGCCGCGGAGATCCTGGTGCGGCTGCGCGACCATGAGCCGGCGACAATCCACGTGGACGGCCTCGACTACCGCGAGAGCCTGAACGCCGTGAGGATCACGGGCGGGACGGCGGGCAACGTGATCCCCGACAGCGCGGTCATCGAGGTCAACTACCGCTTCGCGCCGGACAAGACCCCCGAGCAGGCCGAGGAGTACGTTCGGGCCCTGCTCGAAGGCTTCTCCGTCACGCGCACCGACGTTGCCGCGGGGGCACGGCCCGGCCTGCAGCACCCGGCCGCCGCCGCGTTCGTCGCGGCGGTCGGCGCGGAGCCGAAGCCGAAGTACGGCTGGACGGACGTCGCACGCTTCAGCGCCCTCGGAGTGCCCGCGGTCAACTTCGGACCAGGCGACGCGCTCCTGGCCCACACCGACGACGAGCACGTGCATGCCGACGCCGTCCGAGCCTGCCTCCGGGCCCTGGTGACCTGGCTGTCCTGACCTGGCTGTCCTGACTGCACCGGTCCGCACGACGACGAAGGGCCCAGCCTGCGCCGGGCCCTTCGTCGTCGTGCTCCCCGGGATTCCTCCCGGGGTTGTTCGCCGGTCGGATCAGGTGGATGCCGGGTCCAGGGCGATGACGTCCTTCGCCGCGGGCCTGCGTCCCTTCGTCCGAAAGCTCAGGAGGACGGAGAGGCGGGTCGCAAGGGTGGAGAGGGCGAAGTTGATGAGGATGAAGATCGCCGCGGCGACGAACAGCGACGGGATCACATTGCCCTCGCCGACCCCGAGCCGCCGGGTGAACTGCAGCAGTTCGGGGTAGGTGATGATGAAGCCCAGCGCCGAGTCCTTGAGGATGACCACGAACTGGCTGATGAGGGCAGGGAGCATGGCGATCAGTGCCTGCGGCACCTCGATGCTGCGCAGCGACTGGTTCCTCGTGAGCCCGATCGCCATCCCGGCCTCACGCTGCCCCTTGGGCAGGCCGTACACGCCGGACCGGACGAGTTCGGCGATGACGGACCCGTTGTAGAGGGTGAGCGCCAGGACCACCGCGATGAGCGGAGCATCCTGCGGCTTGACCGCCCCGGAGCTGCCGAGTGCCAGCCAGAAGAAGATCATCATGAGCAGCACCGGCACGGCGCGGAGGAACTCGACGACGATCCCTGCGATCCAGCGGATCGGGGCGATGTGCGAGAGCCTGCCCACTCCGAAGATCAGCCCGAAGAGCACCGAGGTGACGATGGCGATGCCCGCGGCCTTCAGCGTGTTGAGCAGGCCGGGCAGGATGAAGAACTCCCACGTCCGGGACTCGAGGAACGGCGCCCACATGCTTCCTGCGAGCTGTCCCTTGTCGGCCAGGGCGGAGATGACCCAGGCGAGGATGCCGAGGACCACCAGCACGCCGACGATGTTGCCGATCAGGATGTTCCTGCGAGCACGGGGTCCGGGTGCGTCGAAGAGGACCTGCTGAACGCTCATCGGGCCACCGCCAGTTTCCGTGAGGCCCAGGTGGTCAGGAGCCCGATGGGGATCACCAGGATCACGAAGCCCAGGGCGAAGGTGAGGAAGATCGGGATGACCAGGTCCGAGCGGAACTCGATCATGGTCTTCATGAGGCTCGACGATTCGGCTGCCACGGAACCGGCTGCGGCGACGGTCGAGTTCTTGATGAGCGCTATCAGCACGTTGCCGAGCGGGGCAACGGCCCCACGGAAGGCCTGCGGCAGGATGATGAGGCGTGCTGCCGGCAGGAAGCTCAGGCCGATGGCGCGCGCGGCCTCGGCCTGGCCCAGCGGAACCGTGTTGACCCCGCTTCGGATGGCCTCGCACACGAAGGCGGCGTGGTACAGGGCGAGCCCGACGATCGCGATCCGGAACAGGCTCACGTCCAGTTCGGACGCAAGGCTGATCTGCATGACGGAGAACAGCCCGAGGAAACCGAACGCGAGGATGATCGTCAGCGGCGTGTTGCGGAAGATGTTGACGTAGGCCGCGCCGAACCACTGCAGGCTCGGGATGGGGGAGATGCGGAACAGGGCGAGCACGGTGCCGATGGCCAGTGCCCAGATGGCTGCCCAGAACGACAGCTGGATGTTGACCCAGAATGCGGCGGGCACGTCGTAGGTCTCGAACAGCGACAGGTAGTTCTCCACGGTTCACCTCTTTCCTGGTGGGGAACATGGCATTGGTGGGGCAGCCCGTGCGGACTGCCCCACCAATGGGAGCGATGCTAGGCGCAGGGCGCCGGGGTCGGCGGGTTCAGCTCTGCGTTGAAGGTGTAGTCGGCACCCTCGGTGTTGCTGGTGATCGCCTCTTCCCAGGCGCCGTCCTCGATCATCTTGGTGATGGCCGCGTTGACCTCCTCGCAGCGCTCGGTGCTGCCCTTCGGCAGGCCGACGCCGTAGTTCTCCTCGGAGAACGTGTTGCCGACGACCTTGAACTTGCCGGCATTCGCCTCCTGTGCGGCGAGGCCGGCGAGGATGATGTCGTCGGTGGTGACGGCGTCGATCTGGCCGCCGCCCATCGCCGTGACGCACTCTGCGTAGCCCGGCTGCTCGACGAGCTGGACGCCCGGGTACTGGTCCTTGATCTTCTGCGCCGAGGTGGAGCCGGTGACCGAGCAGAGATTCTTGCCCTCGAGGTCCTCGGGACCGGCGATGTCGCTGTCCGTGGGCACCAGGAGGTCCTGGCCCGCCACGAAGTACGGACCGGCGAAGTCGACGGTCTCCTTGCGGGTGTCGGTGATCGAGTAGGTCGCGAAGATCATGTCCACCTGGTTGTTGGACAGCAGGTTCTCACGGTTGGCCGACGGGGCTTCAGTGAAGTCGATCTGGTCCTCGCCGTATCCCAGTTCGCCCGCCACATACTTGGCCACGTCGACGTCGAAGCCGGAGTAGGATCCGCCCTCGTCGTAGCCGAGGCCCGGCTGGTCGAACTTGATGCCGATGCGGATGCGCTCGCCCCCGCCCTCGCCGCCGGACTCTCCCTCGGCGCTGTCGCCGCCACCACAGGCGGACAGGGTCAGTGCGGCCACCGCAGCCACCGCGGCTACCGCGTATCGGGTCTTCTGCATTGGTTCTCCTAGCGTTGCGGCCCTACGAGGGCCTCGGGGTGATGAGTGGGGGTCAGTGCGAGAGGATCTTGCCCAGGAAGTCCTTGGCGCGGTCGCTCTTGGGATTCGTGAAGAATTCCTCGGGGGTGGCCTGCTCCATGATCTGTCCGTCCGCCATGAAGATCACGCGGTCCGCGGCCCGGCGGGCGAAGCCCATCTCGTGGGTCACCACGATCATGGTCATGCCCTCCTTGGCGAGGGACACCATGGCGTCGAGCACCTCGTTGATCATCTCCGGGTCGAGGGCCGACGTGGGCTCGTCGAAGAGCATGACCTTGGGCTTCATGGCGAGGGCGCGGGCGATGGCCACGCGCTGCTGCTGGCCTCCGGACAGCTGGGCCGGGAGCTTCTGGGCCTGGTTGTCCACGCCGACGCGCTTGAGCAGGGACATCGCCAGTTCCTTGGCTTCGCCGGCCTTCATGCCCTTGACCTTCATGGGGCCCAGCGTGACGTTCTCGAGGATGGACTTGTGCGCGAACAGGTTGAAGGACTGGAAGACCATGCCGACGTCGGCACGCAGTTTCGCGAGCGCCTTGCCCTCGGCGGGAAGCACCTTGCCGTCGATGGTGATCTCACCGTCGTCGATCGTCTCGAGCCGGTTGATCGCCCGGCAGAGGGTCGACTTCCCCGAGCCGGAGGGCCCGATCACGACGACGACCTCGCCGCGGGCGATGTCCAGGTCGATGTCCCGGAGGACGTGCAGCTCCCCGAAATGCTTGTTGACGTTCCTGAGGGAGACGAGGGGGCTTCCCGAGGACGTGGGGCCAGTCCGTTGCGGTGCACTTGTCATGGGAGAAATCTAGCGAACTATTCCCCGCCAGCAATACACAGGAGTGGAATGGGGATGATCGTTCTTCAAAAGCAACCAAAAGTCCCCGCGGCATCGGGCCGTTGGTTAGCCTAGGAAAATGTCTTCATCCCAGCACCCCGCGGCCAGCGACGACGCACGGCCCTCCGCCGTCCACGACGAGGACTCCGGTCCGCTCTCGGGCCGGCTTCCGGGTGCCGGCGGGAGCGGGACGAACGGCACCCGCACGCACGGCACCGCGGAGGGGAAGGCGGCACGGCGCAAGGGCTCGGTGGAGTTGAGGCGCGGGCAGGCGGCCGTGCCCCAGTCGGACAACATGCTCCTCGACGCGGACGATTCCGGGGGCTTCACCCGGACCGACCCGTGGCGGGTGCTGCGCATCCAGAGCGAGTTCGTCGAGGGATTCGGAACGCTCGCGGATCTCGGTCCGGCCATCAGCGTGTTCGGTTCCGCGCGCACCACCCGGAACTCGTCGTTCTACTCCATCGGCGAGGAGGTGGGCCGGCGCCTCGTCGCATCGGGGTTTGCGGTGATCACCGGGGGCGGCCCCGGCGCCATGGAGGCCGCCAACAAGGGAGCGGTCGAGGCGGGAGGGACGTCCGTGGGGCTCGGCATCGAACTGCCGTTCGAACAGGGCATGAACGAGTGGGTGGACCTCGGCATCAACTTCCGGTACTTCTTCGCCCGCAAGACGATGTTCGTCAAGTACGCGAGCGGTTTCGTGGTGCTCCCGGGTGGGTTCGGGACCCTCGACGAGCTGTTCGAGGCCATGACGCTCGTCCAGACGGGGAAGGTCACGTCCTTCCCGATCGTGCTCATCGGCGTCGACTACTGGCGCCCGCTCCTCGACTGGGTCGAGGGCACGCTGCTCGTCGAGGGCACCATCTCCGAGAAGGACCTCTCGCTGCTGCAGCTCGTGGACACCGCGGAGGAGGCCGTGCGCATCGTCGCGGCATCCGCAGGGCACGAACACCACTCCTGAGGCTTGCTCCCGGGTGTCTCTGGCACCATTGCGATGTGACTATCTTCCTGGTGATCCTCGCCATCCTGCTGGTAGGAGGAACCGCCGTCCTCGCATCGGGGCGCCCGCTGCCGGCGCCGCTCCGACGTCTCGGCGCCGGTTCCCGCACAGGTCCCGCGGCCGGTTCCGCGATCCGTCCTGGCGGTGACGACGGCGGGAGGTACGCTCCCGCAGGACGCGACGGGCTGGGCCTTGTGCAGCCGGTGGCGTCACTGCCGCCCGTCCTCCTCCCGGAGGCTCCCTCTGCCCAGGATGTCGACGCCGTCCGTTTCGGGCTCGGCCTGCGCGGTTACCGCATGGACCAGGTGGACGAGGTCCTGGACCGGCTCGCAGCCGCCATCGAGGATCGTGACGCCGTGATCAGGGATCTGCGCTCGCAGCTCGCGGACCGGGACCGGGTGCGATGAGTGGTGCCGTCCCGGGTTCGGACGGCCGGCTGCGCTGCGGCTGGGCGGTCTCGAGCGCGGAGTACGAGCGCTACCACGACGACGAGTGGGGTCGTCCGGTTCACGGCGAGTCAGCACTGTTCGAGAGGTTGAGCCTCGAAGCGTTTCAGTCGGGACTGAGCTGGATCACCATCCTGCGGAAGCGCGAGGCCTTCCGCCGCGCCTTCGCCGGTTTCGATCCCGCCGTCGTGGCGGACTTCGGTCCGCAGGACACGGAGCGGCTCCTGGGCGACGCCGGGATCGTCCGGAACCGGCAGAAGATCGAGGCGACGATCGCCAATGCCCGGGCGCTGCTGGCACTGCCGGACGGCACGACCCTCGCCGGCCTCCTCGAGGGCCATCGCCCCGAACCCCGTCCTGCACCGGCGGCCCTGGCGGACGTGCCGGCGATCACGCCCGAGAGCACGGCCCTGGCCCGCGAGCTCAAGGCCCTCGGGTTCCGCTTCGTGGGCCCGACGACGGCCTACGCCATGCTGCAGGCCACGGGCTATGTCGACGACCACCTCAGGGACTGCTGGGTCAGATCAAGGCACGGCCACGAAGGAGCCTCCGCCGCGGGTCCGGATGCAGCCACCCCGTGAGCGGAACGAGCAGGGCGGGGACCCGCGGGCCGGCGCTGCTGCCGGCGCACTGGTCCGTCCAGGTGCTGGCGGTCTTCGTCCTCGGGCGCCTCGTGTCCACCGTGATCCTCCTGGTCGCCGCAGCGCGCCAGGACTCCAGCCCGTGGTCCGGACCGGCTCCCGGGTACGGCACGTTCATCAATTACTGGGACAGCGGCTGGTACGAGCGCATCTTCAGGGAGGGCTACCCCTCCGTACTGCCCCGGGACGCCCGGGGTGCCGTCAGCCACAACCAGTGGGCGTTCTACCCCCTCTTCCCGGGGCTCGTCCGGGGCCTCCATGCCGTCACCGGCCTCGGCTGGGGTGTCCTCGCACCCCTCGTGGCCGTCGCGGCCGCCTCGGCCGCCTCGCTCGTCGTCTACAGGCTGTTCCGGCTCCGGTCCGGGCACGGCACCGCCCTCACGGGAGTCGCCGTCGTCTCCCTCGCTCCCGTCTCCGCGATCCTCCAGGTGCCCTATGCGGAGTCGCTGCACCTGCTGCTCCTCGCCTCGGCCCTCTATCTCGTGGCGGTCGGCCGGTACTACGCCGCGATGCCCGTCGTCGCGCTCATGTGCCTGGCACGTCCGGCCGGGGTGCCCTTCGCCGTCATGGTGGGCATCCTGTTCCTCCATGCCCTCCGGGTGGCGTGCCGCCCGGAGACCGACCCGGCCCGCCGGGCGCAGGCGGCGCAGCAGGTGCTCCCCCTCTTCCTGCTCGGAGCGGTCTCGGCCCTCGCCGCGGTGGCCTGGCCCCTCATCGCGTGGGCGGTCACGGGGCGGCGCGACGCCTACGTGGCCACGGAGACCGCGTGGCGCGGGGAGGCCCTGGCTCCGTTCACGCCATGGTTCGAGGCCCCCGCCGCCGTCGTGGGCCCGGCCGCCGCCGCATTGGTCGTCGCGGCCCTGCTGCTGGGCACGGCCGGGCTCTTCCTCGCCCCGGCGGTGCGGTCGATCGGGCTGGTCCTCGGCGCCTGGTGCGCCGCGTACCTGCTGTACCTCGCGGCATTCTGGGACCCGCAGTCGAGCACGTGGCGCATCCTGCTGCCGCTCTTCCCCCTGGCCCTGGCGGTCGCGACCCTCCGCGGGCGGCTCATCCTCTGGGTGCTCCTGCCGGTGTCGGTGATGCTCCAGTTCCTCTGGGTGGACTGGCTGTGGGGCTGGACGCCGACGGGGCCGGACGGGGATTATCCACCCTGAGTGTGATCCACGCCGCACCGGAATTAGCAGGTGCAGGCCTTGTGCTGAATAATGAAGGAGATGACGTGCACCGCCGGGCCCTCCATCGGGCCGCCGGGACGGAGCACCGTTTACTGTCGCGCTGCCGCTGATCGCGGTCGCGCCCTGTCGAAAGGGACACTCCTATGGCTGCCATGAAACCGCGTACCGGCGACGGACCGATGGAAGTCACCAAGGAAGGGCGCAGCCTCATCATGCGGGTGCCGATCGACGGCGGCGGACGCCTCGTCGTGGAACTCAACGCGGAAGAGGCGGGCAAGCTCAAGGACTGCCTGCTCACCGTCACGGGCTAGCCCGCACTGCTCCCGGGCGCTGCGGCGGATGCCGCAGCGCCCGGGAGCAGGCCCCGAGTACGGTCAGGCGCGCTGCTTGACCGCGAGGAGGAGCCCTGTGCCGGTCGGCAGGAGTGCGGACACGAGGGACTCGTTCTCACGGACCATCCTGCCGACCTGGCGCAGCGTGTTCGTCGACTGCTCGCGTACCGCCGGCTCCGCGACACGGTCCTGATCGAGCGCGTCGTTGACGATCAGGATGCCGCCGTCCTTGAGCAGTCGCGTGGCCTGCTCGACGTAGACGGGGAGGCCGGCCTTGTCCGCGTCGATGAAGACCAGGTCGTACGCCCTGTCCGTGAGGCGCGGCAGCACATCCGCCGCGCGGCCGGAGATGGTGCGCGTGCGGTTCGAGGGGATCCCGGCTTCCGAGTAGGCCTCGCGGGCTGCACGCAGGTGGTCCACGTCCGAGTCGATCGTCGTCAGCACCGCGTTCCGGCCGAGGCCCCGCAGCAGGCACACGCCGGACACGCCGGCGCCCGCGCCCACCTCGACGGCGGTGGTGGCCTTGGACGCGGCTGCGAGCACCGTGAGGGCGGCGCCGACCGCGGGAGTCACCGGGGCCACGCCCAGCTCGTGGGAGCGGTCGCGTGCCCTGAGCAGGATGTCGTCCTCGTCGGGGAGCCCTTCGGTGTAGGACCAGCTGCTGTGTTTGTCGGCGGCCATGGACGTCCGTTCTGTGGTTCGCGGGAAGTTCCGGGGAAATGCGGGGTGTCGGGAGGCAGGAGCCCCGCCCCAACACTACTGTGCGGCCTGCCTCCACTTCCATGCGGCCGGGCGCTGAGGGGCACGCGAGGACAGCCGATCCGGCGCGGCGGGAGGGTGTGCAACACGCACAGAGCTGCCAGCTGGTTCCCAGCTTGGTGCGAAAGACTTTTTCCTCGGGACATCCAGCATGAGTACAGCCCCGAATCCCTCCTACTACAGTCTCCGGCCGCACGGCCCGGAGCAGGACCGGTCGGATTCGCGGTGAGAAGGGGAACATCATGTCCAGCGTGAAAGCGGCACAGGCCGCCGTGGAGGCTGTCTCCGGAGTGGATGCTCCCGTCCTCGATGAGCACGGCAACCCGTGGGTCGCGCCGTCGTGGGAAGAGGTCGTCACCAACTACTCGCCGAAGGTCTACCGCCTGGCCTATCGGCTGACGGGCAACAAGTTCGACGCCGAGGACCTCACGCAGGAAGTCTTCGTCAGGGTGTTCCGGTCGCTCGCGAACTTCAAGCCGGGCACGCTCGACGGCTGGCTGCACCGCATCACCACCAACCTCTTCCTCGACCAGGCACGCCGCAAGACCCGGATCCGCTTCGACGGCCTCACGGAGGAGGCTGAAAGCCGCCTGCCGAGCAAGCACCCGGGCCCCGAGCGCAGCTTCGAGTTCAACAACCTCGACATCGACGTGCAGGCCGCGCTGGAGGAGCTGCCGCCGGACTTCCGCGCCGCCGTCGTGCTCTGCGACCTCGAAGGCCTCGCCTATGACGAGGTGGCGCAGGTGCTGGGCGTCAAGCTCGGCACCGTCCGATCGCGCATCCACCGAGGGCGGACCATGCTGCGCGAGAAGCTCGCGCACCGCGACCCACGCGTCTCCGGCGGGAGTGCCCTCGGCGTCCCACGGATCGCCGGTGTGGGCTAGGAACGATGCTTCATCCCCGTCGATCCCTGCAGGACCTCGTGGACGGTGAGTTGTCCGACCGCCGCCGCATCGCCGTGGAACGCCACGTCTCCCGCTGCCCTCCCTGCGCAGAGGCAGTCGCCCGCCTGCGGAGACTGAAGAGCGCACTGCTCGGCCTGAGGAAGCCGTCCCCGGATCCCGACTTCAGGCGCCGGCTGCTCGCGCCCGGCCTCGACTCCGCCCTCACCGCGCGGGAGGCGCGCACCGGGTCCAGCGCCGCTTTCGTCCGTGCCCACCACGAGCGCACCGGCCCGCCGCGCCGCCTCACGCTCGTGACGGCGGCCGGAGGCTCCGCCGTCGTCGCCACGGCCATCCTCGCCGGCGCGTACGTCGTCGGATCGGAGGCCGGTTCCGCGACGGCCGACGGCGTGACCGGGACCACCTCGCTGCGCGCGGGATGGGAATCCGTGGCGCCGCAGACCCCCACCTACCTGGACACCGAGCAGCTCGAGACGCTCCGGGCCGGAGGCTGGTACTGCCCCGAGCTCGAATCGCTGGGCTTCACGCTGCAGAGCGCGGAAGGCATCACCGTGGGCGGCAGGCCCACACTGGAACTCGTGCTCGAGAACGGCGGCGACACCGTCACCGTGTACGAGCAGCGGAAGGTGGGCGACGTCCGCGACGCGGAGACAGCGCCTGTCAGTGCCGTGACCGGCAACATCGTGACGTCGGACGGTTTCGAGCACGTCGGCGGGACCGACCGGGACGTCTGGGTGCGTTCAGGGGACCCCTGGCAGGTCGTCCTCGATTCTCCGGCGGTCACCTACACGGTGGTCTCGGACCTCCCCGCGGCCGTCATGCCGCAGACACTCAGCCAGCTCGTCACCACCGAGCACGCGCAGCTGGCGCTGTCACCCCAGGGACAGGGCGATTCGATGATGGAGCGCATCATCCGGGGGCTCTCGATGATCGCCTACCCCCGGGAGGGTGCCGGGTAGCTGCCGGTCGGTGGCCGTCCGGTGAACGCCGGGCAACG
Organism: Arthrobacter sp. NPDC092385; assembly: GCF_044755105.1. NCBI lineage: Bacteria > Bacillati > Actinomycetota > Actinomycetes > Micrococcales > Micrococcaceae > Arthrobacter > Arthrobacter sp. NPDC092385. The sequence continues at coordinate 96,597 of NZ_JBIVQL010000002.1, read as the reverse complement.
GTGCGGTGATGGCTCGACGACGGCTCGACGACGGCGGTGTGAAGGCTCGCGCGCTGCTGCCCGCCGGCCGGCGGGACGGTTCGGGCGAGTGTGTTCGGCGCAGGCCGGGAAGGTAGTCTTTTCACGTGTTGGGAATCAACGGCCTCGAACTCGTGGTCCTGGCGATCATCGCCGTCGTGGTGCTCGGCCCGGAGCGTCTTCCGGAGTACGCTGCCCAGCTCGCCCGGCTCGTGAAGGGCCTCCGGCGCATGGCGACCGGGGCCCGCGAGCAGCTCCGGGAGGAAGTCGGGCCCGAACTCGACGAGGTCGACTGGCGAAAACTCGACCCCCGCCAGTACGATCCCCGCCGCATCATCAAGGAGGCCCTCCTCGACGACATCGAGGACGTCTTCAAGCCCGTCAGCCAGGGCGCCCCGAAACCCGTGGCCGCTGCCGCGCCCGCTGCCGCCCCTACCCGCACGGCAGGCGTGTCCGTCGGAATCGGCCCGCGTCTCGAAGCGGGCCGCGCCGCGCCCTACGACCTCGAAGCGACGTAGGCCTGCCGCCTCCGGGCGGAGAAGAGCGTCAGCGGACGCTCACGGGGAGCTTCAGCCCCTCCAGCCCGCGTGGGCGCCGTGCCAGGGAGGACGCGATCGCCGTGAGTTCGTCGCGAGCCTTCGACCCGCCTGCACCGAGCACGAGCGGGATGCCGGCATCTCCGCCCTCGCGCAGCGCCATCTCCAGCGGGATGCTGCCGAGCAGGGGCACCTCCGCTCCGAGCGCCGTCGACAGGCGGGCGGCCAGCGTGGTGCCGCCGCCGGTTCCGAAGAGTTCGAGCCGCCCGCCGTCCGGCAGTTCGAGCCAGGACATGTTCTCGATGACCCCGGCCACCCGCTGCCCGGTCTGGGCCGCCATGGAGCCTGCGCGTTCGGCGACGTCCGCGGCAGCGCTCTGCGGCGTCGTCACCACGAGGAGCTCCGACGACGGCAGCAGCTGGGCCACGGAGATGGCGATGTCGCCGGTACCGGGAGGAAGGTCGAGGAACAGGGCGTCGAGGTCGCCGAAGTACACGTCGGTGAGGAACTGCTCGAGGGCCCGGTGCAGCATGGGCCCGCGCCAGGAGATGGGCTGGTTGCCCTCGACGAACATGCCGATCGAGATGACCTTCACGCCGTGGGCCACCGGCGGCAGGATGAGCTCGTCGACCCGCGTGGGCTGCTGCGTGATGCCCAGGAGCGCGGGAACGGAGAAGCCGTAGACGTCGGCGTCGACGATGCCCACCCGGAGCCCCTGGGCGGCCATGGCGACGGCCAGGTTCACGGTCACGCTGGACTTCCCGACACCGCCCTTGCCGCTCGCGACGGCGTAGACCCGCGTGAGCGAGGCCGGATCGTTGAAGGGGATGCCCCGGCGGCCCCCGGCGCCCTTCAGCTGCTCCTTCAGGGCATCGCGCTGGGCCTGGTCCATGACGCCGAGGTCGACGTCGACGCGGTCCACCCCCTCGACGGCGGACAGGGCTGCCTCGGCGTCCTGCCTGATCGTGTCGCGCAGGGGGCACCCCGCGATGGTCAGCAGGACCCTGATCCGGACGGTCCGCCCGTCGATGGCCACCGATTCGAGCATGCCGAGTTCGGTGATGGGGCGGCGCAGCTCGGGATCGATCACGGTGGCGAGGGCCTGCCGTACGGCCTCCTCACGGGGCGGGGCGGTGCTCACCGGACGGGCTTCCTCCCGGCGGGCTGGACCTTCGACAGCGCCATGGTGCTCTCCGACGGCTTCCGGGGCTTCCGTTTCTGCAGGGTCAGCTCCTGGCCGTCGGTCGTCTCGAGGAGTTCCTCGAAAATGGAGCGCAGTTCGGACCGCACGTAGTCGCGTGTCGCCACCTCGCGCAGGGCGATGCGCAGTTCCGCGATCTCCCGCGTCAGGTACTCGGTGTCGGAGAGGTTCCGCTCCGCACGCTGGCGGTCCTCGCGCATGGAGACGCGGTCGCGGTCGTCCTGGCGGTTCTGCGCGAGCAGCAGCAGGGGTGCGGCGTAGGAGGCCTGCAGGGAGAGCATCAGGGTCAGTGCCGTGAAGCCGAGGGCCGCGCTGTCGAAGCGCAGGTTCTCGGGGGCGATGGTGTTCCACGTCAGCCAGACCACGACGAACACGGTCATGTAGAAGAGGAACTGCGGGGTACCCATGAAACGGGCGATGTTCTCCGTGCCGCTGCCGAACCGGTCCGGGTTCGGTCGCAGGCGCGGGAGGATGCGCTTGCGCGCCTCACGCGGCGTATCGAGCCCACGCGTACTCGACCTGATCTTCTCAACCACGACGGTCACCTCGCTTCTGTCCTCGTGTGTCGTCCTGTGCCCGCCAGTCGTCGGGCAGGAGGTGATCCAGCACGTCGTCGACCGTCACGGCGCCGACGAGCCGGCCTTCGGTGTTGACGACGGGCAACGAGTTCAGGTTGTAGGTGGCGAGGATCCTCGACACTTCGCTCACGTTCGCCTGGTCGCCCACGGCCTCGAGGTCCGTGTCGATGATGTTGCCGAGTGGCTCGGGCGGCGGATAGCGCAGCAGCTGCTGGATGTGCACCACGCCGAGGTAGCGCCCGGTCGGGGTCTCCAGCGGAGGCCGGCACACGAAGATGGAGGAGGCGAGGGCGGGGGTCAGCTCCTCGCGCCGGACGTGTGCGAGCGCCTCCGCGACGGTCGCCTCGGGCGGGAGGATGACGGGCACGGTGGTCATGAGGGAACCCGCCGTGTCCTCCTCGTACTCGAGCAGCCGGCGTACGTCCTCGGCGTCGTCGGGCTCCATGAGCTGGAGGAGCTCCTCCTTCTGGGCCTCGGGCAACTCGTTGAGGAGATCGGCGGCGTCATCGGGGTCCATCTCCTCGAGGACGTCCGCCGCCCGCTCGCGCGTCAGGGACTGGAGGATCTGGACCTGGTCGTCGTCGGGCAGTTCCTGGAGGACGTCCGCGAGGCGGTCGTCCTGGAGTTCTCCGGCCACCTCGATGCGCCGCTTGTCGTTCATCTCGTGCAGCGCGTCGGCGAAGTCGGCGGGCTTGAGGTCGTCGTGCTGGGCGACGAACTGGGTGGCGCCCTGTGGTTCGTCGGTGGTGCCGTGGAAGGCGTCGAGCCAGTCGATGATGAGCCGCTCACCGCCTCGGCGGAGTCCGCGCAGGGGCGACGCCGAACCGCCGCGGCGCACGAAGAGCTGCGACACGTGCCAGTCCCCGGCGCGGTTGCGCTCCATCGCGATGTCCTCGACGACGGCGCTGCCCGTGCCGTCGCGCAGGGTGAGGCGGCGGTCGAAGAGCTCGGCGACCACGAGCATCTCGGCGCCACGCTGCTCGAAGCGGCGAAGGTTGACGAGGCCGGTGCAGATGATCTGGGACGGGTCCATCGACGTGATGCGCGTCATCGGCACGAACACGCGCTTCTTGCCGGGAACCTCGACCACGAGGCCCACGACCTGCGGCGCCTTGGCGGGCCCGCGGTCGAGCACGACGGCGTCCCGCAGGCGGCCGAGGCGGTCACCGAGGGGATCGAAGACATCGAGCCCCAGGAGTCGGGCGACGAAGACGCGGGTCGGGTTGGTAGTCACTGCTCTAGGCTATCGGGCGCGGCAAATCGGGGCGGTATCGCCCGGGTTCTTCCGGGAGGTGTGAGGCCGACCGGGAGTTCACCCCGGGCGATACGACTCCCATGCGCGGAGGAGGTAGGCAAGAATGGAGAGCATGTCGACACCACCACTTGGAACCACTGCCTCCCGCGACCTGGGCCGCGTGCTGCCCACGGGCGAGACCATCGGCCGGTACACGAGCTACCTGGACGCCCAGAAGGCGGTGGACTACCTCGCCGACCACAAGTTCGCGGTGCAGCGGGTGGCGATCATCGGTAACGACCTCAAGACGGTGGAGCGCGTCACGGGGCGCCTGAGCTACCCGCGGGTCGCCCTCGGCAGCGCCGCGACCGGGGCCTGGTTCGGCCTGTTCGTCGGCCTGATCCTGAGCCTCTTCGCGGGCAGCGAGTCCGGGATCACCATCACGTCCTCGATCGCGCTGGGCGCCATCTTCTGGCTGCTCTTCGGCATCCTCACCTACGCCTTCCAGCGCGGTAAGCGGGACTTCACCTCCACGAGCCAGGTCATCGCGACGAGTTACGACGTGATCGTCGATCCGAGCCTCGCCGGTGACGCGCGCAGGATGCTGCAGCAATTGCCCATGAACGGGCAGTCCCAGCACCCCGGTGCCGCTCCCTCCGGCTGGGGACAGGCCCCCGGGCAGGGCCAGCAGCCGCAGCAGCAGGCGCCCGAGCGTCCTGCCGCCTGGAACGACCCCTACACGGGCCAGCAGCCGCAGGATCCGAACCAGCCGAACCAGCCGAATCAGCCGGGTGCCGAGGGCCAGACCGCCGGTCCCGGCACCAGCGGACCCAGGCGCGGGCAGTTCCCCGACCTTCCGGACGGCCGGCCCCAGTACGGGGTCCGCGTCGAGGACCAGGCCGCCGGCAACCCCCCGGCGGACGTCGTCGGGCAGTCGGGGACGGCCGCCGGGCCCCGGCAGGACACGCCCCCTGAGGACGGCGGACAGGGCAGCCACGGCTCCTCGGCAGCGGGAGGACCGCGCTAGCGCCGAGCGGCGGACACGGCCGGCGGACACGGCCGGCTGACACGACGAAGGCAGGGACCCGGAGGTTCCTGCCTTCGTCATGTCTGCCTGCCCGGTGCGTGGAGGCGGCCCGGGGGAAGGACGGCTACTCGCCGGTGCTGCCCCAGATACCGGCCATCCAGTCCTCGACGTCATCGGGATTGCGGGGGAGGGCGGCGCTGAGGTTCACCGGACCGTCCGCGGTCATGAGGATGTCGTCCTCGATCCGCACTCCGATGCCCCGGTACTCCTCCGGGACCGCAAGGTCCTCGGCCTTGAAGTAGAGGCCCGGTTCGATGGTGAAGACCATCCCCTCGGTGAGGATGCCGTCCAGGTACAGATCGCGCTTGGCCTGCGCGCAGTCGTGGACGTCCATGCCGAGGTGGTGGCTCGTGCCGTGGGGCATCCAGCGCCGGTGGTGCTGGCCCTCGGGCGCCAGGGCCTCCTCGAGGGAGACGGGAAGCAACCCCCACCGGTCGAGGTTCTCCGCGAGGACCGTGACCGCCGCGAGGTGGATCTCCCGGAACTTCCGCCCGGGGCGGGCTGCTGCGAAGCCGGCGTCGGCGGCGTCGAGCACCGCCTGGTAGATCTTCCGCTGCACGTCGGTGTAGCGCCCGTTGACGGGGATGGTCCTGGTGATGTCGGCGGTGTAGAGGCTCTCGGCCTCGACCCCCGCATCCAGCAGGAGCAGCTCACCCGCGTTGACCTGGCCCGTATTGCGGATCCAGTGCAGCGTGGTGGCGTTGTTGCCCGAGGCGGCGATGGTGTCGTACCCGAGATCATTGCCGTCCTCGCGGGCCCGGGCGAAGAACGCGCCCTCGACCACGCGCTCGCCGCGGTGGTGGGTCAGCGCACGGGGGAGCGCCCGGACGACCTCGTGGAAGCCGTTGACGGTGGCTGCGACGGCCGCCTCCATCTGCTCGATCTCCCACGCGTCCTTGACGAGGCGCAGCTCGGACAGGGCTTCCGCGAGCACGGCGTCGAGGGCGTCGGCCTGCTCCAGGTCCACGCCCGTGTTGATGCGCGAGGTGTCCACGAGGGCGTCGGCGTTGAAGTCCACCTCGCGGAGGAGCCGGATGCTGATGCCACCGATCGCCGCGACGCCGGCGTCCTTGGTGATGGCGACCTCGAGTTCGGCGAGGTCCGCGGTCTCGAGCGCCAACTGGGCCCTGAGCTGCGCCATTGAGAGGCGCTGGCCGATCCAGAACTCGCCGTAGCGCGAGTTCGCGTAGAACTCGGCGCTGGCTCGCCCGGCGAGTTCGCGGAAGTACAGCGTCGCGGTGTGGTTCCCGCCGTCGTCGCCCGTGCCCTGGTCGACCGGCTCGAGGACCAGCACGGCGTCGGGCTCGTGGTCCAGGCCGAGTCCGGTCAGGTGCGCGAAGGCCGAGTGCGGGCGGTACCGGTAGTCGGTGTCGTTGGAACGGACCTTGAAGGGGCCCGCCGGAACCACGATGCGCTCGCCGGGGAAGCGGTCGGAGACGGTGCGACGACGGCGGGCAGCGTGCGCCGCGACGGGCGACTCGGCCGGGAGATCATCCGAAGGCGGCGCCCAGCTACTGGCCATGAACGCCTTGAAGGCGTCGGAGTCGGGCCGCTGCGAGCGGTTCTCGTTCCGGTCGGACAGCGGCTGGCCCTCCGGTGCGTCGGTGGGGTTCTGGGCTGCGAAGGTGGTGTCGTCAGTGCTCACCCCGTTATCGTCCCACCATCGTCGCGCGCCGGGAAAGTCCGGGTACCGTTCCATGCAGTTGTCAGGCCCCGCCCCGGGTACCCGTAGAGCGCCCGCGGCCCAGGGCACGCGACGGGCGGCGGTGCTGCGGCGATGGCCGGAGGGGCTGCCCGCGGCGCGTAGATTGGACCCGGTGAGAATCGATCTGCACACCCACTCCAACGTCTCGGACGGCACCGAGGACCCCGAGGTCCTGATCGCGTCCGCCGCCGCAGCAGGCCTCGACGCCGTCGCGCTCACCGACCACGACTCCACGGCCGGCTGGGACCGTGCCCGTGCTGCAGCGGCCGGGCACGGCATCACCTTCGTTCCCGGCATGGAGGTCTCGTGCCGCACGGACACCGGCATCAGCGTGCACGTCCTGTCCTACCTGCACGATCCGCTGCACGCCGGGCTGCTCGCGGAGATCGGGAAGTCGAGGACGGCGCGGCTGACGCGTGCGCAGCGGATGGTCGAGCTCATGTCGGTGGATTTCCCCATCACCTGGGAGCTCGTGCAGGAGCATGTGACCGAGGGCGCCACCGTGGGGCGGCCGCACATCGCCGACGCCCTGATCTCCCTCGGCGTCGTGGGCACGCGTTCGGAGGCGTTCGAGCGTGTGCTGACGGCCCGTTCGCCGTACTGGGTCAGCCACTACGCGCCGCACCCCGCCCACGCCGTCGCACTCATCCGCCAGGCCGGCGGGATCCCCGTCTTCGCCCACCCGTCGGCCTTCAACCGTGGAGCCGTGGTGGGCGGAGCCGTCATCGACGAGATGATCGACGCCGGCCTGCTGGGCCTGGAGATCGAGCACCGGGACAACCCCGAGAGCGCGCGCGTGGAGCTGAGGAGGATCGCCCGGCACAACGGGCTGCTCGTCACGGGGTCGAGCGACTATCATGGCAGCGGCAAACCGAACCTGCTCGGCGAGAACGTCACGAGCAGGGAGACCCTCGAGGCCATCACGGGGCTCGCGACGGGCACCGCGGTCAGCTGAGGCGTACCTGTCGGGTCAGATATGTCCGGCCGGACCTGCGGATTCGCTCAGCTGCTCCTCGCGGCGGGCTGCGTCCAGGGGGCCAGCCGGGCCCGCATGACCTCGACGGCCTGGGGGTTGCGGTCCACGCAGACGAAGCGCCGACCGAGCTTCCCGGCTACCGCGCCGAGCGTGCCCGATCCGGCGAAGAAGTCGAGGACCCAGTCACCCTCGCGGCTGCTCGCCGCAACGGCCCGCCGCAGCAGGCCCTCCGGCTTCTGCGTGGGGTAGCCCGTCTTCTCGCGGCCCGTCGGCGACACGATGGTGTGCCACCAGACATCGGTGGGGAGCTTGCCGAGCGCGGCCTTCTCGGCGGTGACCAGCCCGGGCGCCATGTAGGGCTCCCGGTCCACCTCGTCGCTGTTGAAGTAGTAGCCGGCAGGGTTCTTCACGTAGACGAGGATGTTGTCGTGCTTCGCCGGCCACTTCCGCTTGGCCCGCGCACCGTAGTCGTAGGCCCAGATGATCTCGTTCAGGAAGCACTCGCGCCCGAAGAGCGCGTCCAGCATGACCTTCGCGTAGTGCACCTCCCGGTAGTCCAGGTGCAGGTACAGGGTGCCGTCGTCGGCCAGGAGCCGCCAGGCCTCGGCGAGCCGTGGCGCGAGGAAGTCCCAGTAGTCCTCGAAGGCGTCGTCGTAGCTCGCGAGCATGCCCTTGACGGTCGCGTAGGAGAGACCCTTGAAGCCCACGCGGTCGCCCGTGCCGTCCGCGGCGCGCACCATCGTGGTCTGCTGGCGGCGCTGCACCCGGCCCGTGTTGAACGGCGGGTCCACGTAGACCATGGTGAAGGCTGCGTCCGGCAGCGTCGCGAGGTACTCCGCGTTGTCCGCGTGCACCACGAGGTTGGCGCCGTCCGCACTCCAGGGAGGCGCGGACGGCACTGGAAGCCCGGTCACCGGGGGCTAGTCCTCTGAGCCGCCGGCAGGGTCCGCGACGACCTCGCCGTTGCGGCGGCGGGTCCGGCTGCGGCGGGGGCGGTCACCCGACGGCGCCTCGCCCTCGCCCGCGGCACGACGGCGGCGTCCGCCGCCTTCCACCGCGGCATCGGACGCGGCGGGTGCTGCAGGCGCCTCGGCGTCACCGGAACGCGTCGTTCCACGGCCGCGGCCGCGGGAACCCCGCGAGCCCTCGCCGGACTCGCCGTCGCGCCGCTGTCCGCCGCGCTCGCCGGAGCGTCCGCGTCCGCCGTCGTTCCTGGAGTTCTCGTTCCGGCCGCCGTCGTTCCGGCCGCCGTCGTTCCGGCCGCTGTCCGAGCGGGTGCCACCTCCGCGCTTGCCGGTCTCGCCCAGGTCCTCGAGGACCTCTGCGTTGATGCCCGCGAGCTTGCGGTCCTTGCGGGGGAGGCGTCCCTTGGTGCCCTCGGGGATGTCGAGGTCCGTGTACAGGTGCGGCGACGACGAGTACGTCTCCACCGGCTCGGGCGTGTCGAGGCCGAGTGCCTTGTTGATCAGGCCCCAGCGGGGGACGTCGTCCCAGTCGACGAAGGTCACGGCCGTGCCCTTCTTGCCGGCACGCCCCGTGCGGCCCACCCGGTGCAGGTAGGCCTTCTCGTCCTCGGGGCACTGGTAGTTGATGACGTGCGTGATGTCTTCGACGTCGATGCCGCGCGCCGCGACCTCGGTGGCGACGAGGACGTCGATCTTGTCGCCGCGGAAGGCACGCAGCGCCTGCTCGCGGGCGCCCTGTCCGAGGTCGCCGTGGATCGCCCCGGCCGCGAAGCCGCGGTCGATCAGTTCCTCGGAGAGCTTCGCGGCGGTGCGCTTCGTCTTGCAGAAGATGATGGCGCGCCCGCGGCCCCGCGCCTGCAGGATGCGGGCCACGACCTCGGCCTTGTCCAGGTTGTGCGCCCGGTAGATGACCTGGCGGATGTCCTTCTTGGTGATGCCCTCGTCCTCGGGATCAGCGGCCCGGATATGCGTGGGCTGCGTCATGTACCGGCGGGCCATCGCAATGACGGGGCCGGGCATGGTCGCGGAGAACAGGAGCGTCTGGCGCACCGGCGGAGTCGCGGCGATCAGGGTCTCGACGTCGGGCAGGAAGCCGAGGTCCAGCATCTCGTCGGCCTCGTCGAGCACCACGATCTTGACGTTCTTCAGCACCAGCAGCTTCTGCCGGTACAGGTCGATCAGGCGGCCCGGGGTGCCGACGACGATCTCGACGCCCTTCTTGATGGCCTCGATCTGGGGCTCGTAGGCACGGCCGCCGTAGATGGTGACGATGCGGGCGTTGCGCTTCTTCGCCGCCGTCGTGAGGTCGCTGGCCACCTGGACGGCGAGTTCACGGGTGGGCACGATGACGAGTGCCTGCGGCGCACCCGGGACCGGGAGCTTCTCGTAGCCCGCGTCCTCCGGCCCGACGACACGCTGGATCGCGGGGATGCCGAACCCGAGCGTCTTACCCGTTCCGGTCTTCGCCTGGCCGATGATGTCGTGTCCGCCGAGGGCGATCGACAGGGTCATGGCCTGGATGGGGAAGGGGTGCGTGATGCCGGCATCGGCGAGGGACTCGACGATGTCCGGGCGGACGTTGAAGTCCGCGAAGGTCTCGGCGACGGGCGCGTGCGGCGCCTCGGTGGTGACGAGGGTCTCCTCGACGTCGATGGCGTCGGCCGAGTTGTCGGCGACGAGGTGGTGCGAGTCGGTTGCCGTGGCGATGTCTGTACCCAGGGCGGTGTTCGTATCGTGATCTGTGTTGTGCACGTTCTACCGTTCATTCAGGCCACGCGGCCGCTGAGGCTCGACGCCGGGATGGATTGACATCTCGTGCGGAGCGTATCGGCGGGCGCGGGGCGTCCAGTGGAAGCCGATCGCGGGCTTGCGACTGCGTGCGGGCTGCGGAGGGAGACCTGCGCCCGCGGGAAAACTCGGGATCGAGTAGGTACTTCGGGTTATCGAAGATGTGATAACGACCGGGCATCCATTACTACGCGTCAAGACTACCCTGCCCACACCTGCCGCGCGTCATTGCGGGCTGCGCGGGGGCGCGTCCGTCGGCTTGACCTCGAAGCGGAGGCGGCGGCGCGCGATGTCCGCTTCCAGCAGGATCACCGTGACGCGCTCTCCCGCCACGAGTTCGCCGTAGCACTTCGCCTCCAGCGGGGGCTCGGTGACCTGCACCGTCCCCGAAAGGCGGGGAGCCTGCCGGCCGGGGGCATCCTCGACGGCGGGCGGCGCGCCCTGGAGCACGACGGCGGAGAACGCCTCGCCGATCCGGTTGCTCAGCAGTGCGGCCTGCACGGCATCCATGGCGCCGGAATCCAGCCGGGACGCCGTCTGGTTGGAGGACGCCATCAGTGTGTTGAGGTCGGGGAGAGCCGCACGGACCGGCTCCGGGACCTCCTCGCCGGCACAGATGGCCGCGCACGTGACGAGCACGAACCGGTCCACGAGGCGGCGCAGGGGGGCTGTGGTGTGCGCGTAGGGTGCGGCGATGGCCGACTGGACGACGGCGTCGGGCACCTCGCCGTCGAAGGCGGTGTAGCCGGCACCCCGGAAGAGTGCCGCTGCCGCATGCATCAGGGCGAGCTGCCGCGGGTCGGTGACGTCGAGCGTGCGGAGGAAGGCACCGTAGGGCATGTCGGCGGGCCAGGGGTGCTCGAGCGCCTCCGACTGGCGGCGGAACTTGCCGAGCGCACCCTCGTCCGGTTCCGGCATGGTGCGCAGGATGCCGATCCCGCCGTCGATCATCATGCGTGCCGCGGCCATCCCCGTCATGAGCGAGATCTGTGCGTTCCAGCCCTCGCAGGGGAGGGCCGGCTCCGTGATGATCCCGTAGCTCTCGCCGTCGTGCGTGATCTCCTGGCGTGGCAGGTTCAGGCTCGCACCGCCGCGGTCCAGTTCCTGCTGGACGCGGAGGGTCCCGATCTCCTGCAGCAGGACGAGTTGTTCGTCCGCCGTGCCGGCGTCGAGGTCCGCCTGCACCTGGGCGTAGGTGAGCTGCCGCCTGCTGCGGACGGTCGCGCGGCCGACGGTGACGGACTGCACGACCGCTTCGGCGTCGAGCAGGAAGTGCCAGACGAAGGCCGGGCGGTCCCGGGCGGGGAGGAGGCTCGCGGCGTTCTCGGAGATGACCTCCGGGTGCATCGAGATCCGGCCGTCGGGCGCATACATCGTCTGGCCGCGCAGCCGCGCCTCGGCGTCGACGGCTCCGCCCGGCGCGACGAAGAGGGGGACGTCCGCGATGGCGTACCAGACCTCGTAACCGCCCGTGCCCGCCGTGCCGTCAGCGCCCGTACTCCTGCTGCGCGTCAGGTGCACGGCCTGGTCGAGGTCGGTCGAACCGGGCGGATCGATCGTGAGGAAGGGGAGGGCCCGAAGGTCGGTGGGATGGAGTTCGTGGGCGGCCACGGCCGCCTCCGCCTCCCGCAGGACATCCTCGGGGAAGTCCTCCCGGATGCCGAGTTCTTCGCGCAGCGCCCGGAGCGATGCGGTGAGGCGCTGCTGGGACTCCCGGTCCCTGAGGTCCATATGCTGTGCTGGCACAGGCCTTACGGTAATGCACCCTCCGGACATCGGGCACGTGAAAACTCCCTGCACCCGCCGGGGGGACCAGGAGGCCGCCCCGCAGCAGGCCCCGGAGCCGCGCAGCAGCTTGCCGGGCCCCTCCGATTGCGTACTCTTAGCAGAATGAACAACGGCTCCCCGGACAGCACAGCCCTCTCCGCCGCCGGGCCGGACGACGGCGCGCCGGTCGGAACACCGATGCAGCCGGAGGCTCCCGCCGTTCCTGCCAGCGCCGCAGAGGATGCCCTCGCCAATCCCCGCTACGCCCGCTTCGTCACCGACCTGCTCGGGGTCATCGCGTACGGCGAGCTGTCGGGCTTCGAACGTCTCTCGTCGGACGCCAGGTTCTCGCCCAGTCTCGCCGACCGCGCGAGCCTGGGCCGGCTCGCCGTGCAGGAATTCGAGCACTTCGAGCTGGTCGGCCGATTCCTGGCAGAGCTGGGAGTCACGGTGGAGGACGCCATGGCGCCCTTCCAGGCGTCCGTCGACGCCTTCCATGAGCGCACGCGCCCGGGCGACTGGTACGAATCCCTCATGAAGGCCTATGTGATCGACGCCTTCTCCGGCGACTTCTACCGTTCCCTGGCCGACACCCTCGATCCGCGGTCGCGCGACCTCATCAGCACCATCGACTCGGGAGAGGGCGCGGCCCACCTGCAGCGGCGCCTCAAGGAAGCACTCGCGGACGATCCCCGGCTCGCCTCGCGCCTCGCGCTGTGGGGCCGGAGGCTCGTGGGGGAGGCGCTGACCCAGGCGCAGCGCGTGGGCATCGAGCGCGAATACCTCGCGGGCCTGCTGTTCGCGAACGAGGCGGACCAGACACAGCACACGACAGCGCTCTTCTCGCAGCTGACACGCAACCATTCCCGGCGCATGAGCGCCCTCGGGCTCACCGCCTAGGTCCGCTACGCATGGAAGGACCCGCGGCAGGCGGCGTGCGCCGTCGTCCGCGGGTCCTCGTGCAGCGAAGCTCTCCTGCTAGAGCGCGCCGAAACCGACCCGGCGGGTCTCCTCTGCGCCGATCTCGACATAGCCGAGGACCGACGTCGGGACGATGACCTGGCGGCCCTTGGAATCCTTGAGGCGCAATTCGGAGCCGCCGCTCATCGCAGCGGCCACGAGCTCGGCGATGGCGTCGGCGCTCTCGGCGGAATCGAGGATGATCTCCCGGTTGACGTTCTGGATACCGATCTTGACTTCCACGGCGCATGCCTCCTGTGTTGTGAGCGTGATATCGCTTCGAAACCTACTCTAGATCTCCTTGGGGAAGCGGCTGATTCCGCGCCAAGCTAAACGGTAGATGAGCTCGGCTGCGGCATCGATGTCCAGGCTGCCGTCCGTCTCCAGCCAGTAGCGCGCGCTGATCTGCGCCATCCCCGCAAGACCGCGGCCCAGCAGGGTGGCCTCCACCATCGACAACTGCGTGTCATCCGCGATCACGCCTGCGATCGCGCCGGCGAAGTGGGCGTTGAACGCCTCGAGCCGGCTGCTGACATCGGGCTCGCTGCTGATGTCCGACTCGAACACGAGACGGTGCGCCCGGCTGTCCTGCGCGATGAACTGGAAGTAGGCGCGCATGGTCGCATGGACGCGCAGCTTGTTGTCGTCGGTCGAGCGGAGCGCGTCGACGAGCAGCTGCGTCAGTTCGGCGAGATGGCTGTCGAGCAACGCGAGGTAGAGATCCCGCTTGCCGGGAAAGTGCTGGTACAGCACGGGCTTGCTGACCTTCGCCGCCACGGCTATGTCGTCCATGGCCGCCCCGTGGTAGCCGTTGCCCACGAAGACCTCCTGGGCTGCCGCCAGGAGCTGGCGCCGGCGCTCGTCCCGCGGCAGGCGCACGGCTTTTCCTGCGGCGGTCGGTTCAGCACTCACGTAGGGCGATCCTCGGTTCAACGGTCAGGGACGTCCGTCCAGTTTACCCACCGGTAGCCGCAGCACGGCGCGGCCGCTGCACCCGGCGTCGGGCCTCCTCCCGTGCTCCTGCGCTCGCTGGCAGGTCCGACGTCCGGCGGAATACCCTTGGGTATGACCGCCGTCCCGTCCTCGCCGCAGGCCCCCGCTTCCGTGGAGCCGCCGCCGTCCGGCGGGCCTGCCGGCCTGCCGCCCCTCGTCGCGGCGACCGGCGCCCTGACGCAGGACGAGACGCTGCGCTACTCACGGCACCTCATCATCCCCGGCTTCGGTACGGATGCGCAGCTGCGCCTGAAGAACGCCCGGGTCCTCGTGATCGGAGCCGGCGGGCTCGGCTCCCCGGCACTGCTGTACCTGGCCGCCGCGGGAGTCGGGACGCTCGGGATCGTGGACGACGACGACGTCGAACTCTCGAACCTGCAGCGCCAGGTCATCCACGGCATGCCGGACCTGGGGCGGTCCAAGGCGGCCTCCGCACGGGACAGCATCATCGAGCTGAATCCGCTGGTGGAGGTGGTGCTGCACGAGGAGCGGCTGGACCGCTCGAACGCGCTGTCCCTCTTCGCCGGGTACGACCTCATCGTCGACGGCACGGACAACTTCGCCACGCGCTACCTCGTCAACGACGCGGCGGCGATCCTCGGCAAACCCTACGTGTGGGGTTCCATCCTGCGCTTCGACGGGCAGGTGAGCGTCTTCTGGCAGGACCAGGGACCCACCTACCGCGACCTGTACCCGGAGGCACCCCCGCCCGGTTCCGTGCCGTCCTGCGCCGAGGGGGGCGTACTCGGCGTGCTGTGCGCGCAGATCGGTTCGGTGATGGTGAACGAGGCGATCAAGCTCATCACCGGGGTGGGTACCACGCTCCTCGGCAGGGTGCTGGTCTTCAACGCGCTGGACATGAGCTGGCGGGAGCTGCGCGTGCGGCCGGATCCGACGGCTCCCCGGGTCACGGAGCTCGTCGACTACGAGCAGTTCTGCGGTCTGCCGGGCCCGACGGCCGCCGGCGACGCCTCCCAGGAGGAGCCGGTCCCGACCGTCTCCGTGGACGAGCTCGCGGAACTCCTCGCCGCACGGTCCGCCGGGAACGCCGACTTCGACCTGCTGGATGTCCGCAACCCGGAGGAGCACGCGATCGTGAACATCGACGGGGCGGTGCTGGTCCCGAAGAACCTGATCCTCGACGGCGATGCGACCGTCGACGGCAGCCGGACGGTCTACGTGCACTGCAAGTCGGGGGTGCGCTCCGCGGATGTGGTCCGGTTCCTCCGCGCGGAGGGCCATCCGGATGCGCGGTCGGTGGACGGCGGCATCATCGAATGGGTTCGGCGGATCGAACCGGGGAAGATGACCTACTGAGCGCTCGGCCCCGACCGGGATGCCGTGCGCCGGGATTCAGTGCGCCGGGATGGAGTGCGCCGGGACGCAGTGCGGCTAGGCGCTCTGCGCGGGCCTCTCGTGGTCCACGGGGCACGCGGCGCCCTCGGCGTGCGTGTGCTGTGGCCGGGTGAGGCGCGCGACGGCGTCCGGGGACTCTGCGGCATGCGGATCGCGCTCGGCGGTGGGGGCCTTCTCGACGGCGGGAGCCACGTCGATCCCGTAGAGGGCTTCGAGTGCTGCCGTGTACTCGTCCTGGCGTCCCTCGGCCGCGAGTTCGCGGGCGCGGACGGTCGGTACGTGCAGGAGCTGGCGGACCATGCGCCGCAGGGCGAACTCGACCTCCTCGGCGGCCGCCGTGCAGCCGTGCTGTGCCCTCACGCGCTCCATCTCGGAGTCGAGGACCGCCTGCGTGTGCTGCCGGAGGGCCACGATGGCCGCGTTCATGGCCCGCGTGGTCTGCTGCTCCTCGAAGGTGCGGGCAGCGGCGCGCACCAGGTCGCCGGCCTGGGCGAGGGCATCGGCCTGCTCCTCCGGGGCCGCGGCACGGACGGATTCGAGGGTGATGAGCTCGACGCCGTCGAGCGTTCCCACGGCGGGATCGAAGTCATGGCTCAGCGCGAGGTCGATGATCACGAGCGGGCGGTTGCTGCCGTCGCGGACGCGTTCGATGTCGGCCGCGTCGATCCGGGCGTCGCTCCCGCTGCAGCCGATGACGACGTCGGCCCGGCGCATGGCACCGGGCAGGTCGGCGGCGGCCACGGCCGTCCCGCCGCGCGTCGCGACGAAGGCCTCGGCCCGTCCCGAGGAGGAGAAGACGGAGATGTCGGTGCAGCCCTTGTCCTTGAGGGCGGCCATGGTGGCACCCGCGTAGGCTCCCGTACCGAACAGGACCACGGCCTTGCGCGACCAGTCGGCATCCTCGGACAGGTCGCCGGCGAGTTCCAGGGCCACGGACACGATGGACCGGCCGCGGCTGCCGAGGGCCGTCTGCGCACCGACGTCCTTCGCGGTCTTCGAGGCGGCCTGGAAGAGGCGCACGAGTCCGCCGCTGGCGGCTCCGGAGCCCTGCGCCTCGATCAGCGCGCGGCGCACCTGCCCGGCGATCTCGCGTTCGCCGATCACGGCCGAGTCGAGTCCGGCGCCGACGGCGAAGAGGTGTTCGGCGACGTCCTGGCCGGTGTGCGTCTCGAAGGAGGAGGACACGGACTGCTCGGGGATGCCGGAGTACTCGCTGATGGTCGACACGATCGCGGAGCGGGCGGCCTCCACGTCGTCCTCGGAGGGGGCCTCGGCATAGATCTCGAAGCGGTTGCACGTCGCGAGGACGACGGCGCCCGAGAGCGCCCTGTCATCGGAGAGCACGGCGGAAGGGACCTGGGGGGCGCCGACGCTGAGTCGGGCGACGGTTTCCAGGTCCACGTTCGAGTGTGTCGCGACAAGTGAAAGAAGTACCACAGCCCTCCGATCATACCGAGAACGAACCTTTCCCACTGAATAGGCCATCCTTACCGGAGCTTGCTTTCCGCGGATTCCTGCGGGATCCTGCCCCCCGGAGCCGGGGGTGATGTTGGCCACGTGGAGCATCGGCCGTGCCGCCCCGGTTAACCATCCGCCGCGATCTTCGGCAGAATCGGCGGTATGGACCTTGGAGCATCGCACCCGCTGGTCGACGGACGCACGTCCGGCTCGGCTCTCATCTCCGCCTACCGGGGCCGGACCCCGCACCGGCGGCCCGTGTGGTTCATGCGGCAGGCGGGACGGTCCCTGCCCGAGTATCGCGCCCTGCGCGAGGGCACCGACATGCTCGAATCCTGCCTGGACCCGGAGATGGCGTCCGAGATCACGCTCCAGCCCGTGCGCCGGCACGACGTCGATGCCGCCATCTTCTTCTCGGACATCGTGATCCCGCTCAAGCTCGCCGGAGTGGACGTCGACATCGTCCCCGGCGTGGGTCCGGTCCTCGGGGCCCCGATACGCTCCGCGGCCGACGTCGCCGCACTGCCCACCCTCACGGACGAGGCGCTCGAGCCCATCCGCGCGGCTGTCGCGCTGACCGTCGCCCAGCTCGGCTCCACGCCGCTGATCGGCTTCGCCGGTGCGCCGTTCACGCTGGCCGCCTACATGGTCGAGGGCCGTCCGTCGCGCGACCATCTCGGTCCGCGCACCATGATGCATGCCGACCCCGAGACGTGGCGGGCCCTGACCGACTGGGCGGCGGACGCCTCGGGGATGTTCCTCCGCGCACAACTCGAGGCGGGCGCCAGTGCGGCCCAGCTGTTCGACTCCTGGGCGGGGTCCCTCGGCCTCGCGGACTACCGCCGCCACGTGGCGCCTGCCTCACGCCGTGCGCTCGACCACGTGCGCGGACTCGGGGCACCGCTGGTCCACTTCGGCACGGGCACCTCCGAACTGCTCGTCGCCATGCACGAGGTGGGCGTGGACGTCATCGGCGTCGACTACCGCCTTCCCCTCGACGAGGCGAACCGCCGACTCGGCGGGACGGTGCCGCTGCAGGGCAACATCGATCCGGCACTGCTCCCTGCGCCGTGGCCCGTGCTGGAACAGCACGTCCGCGACGTCATCGCCGCCGGCGCATCCGCGCCGGGCCACGTGGTGAACCTCGGGCACGGCGTCCCGCCGGAGACGGACCCGGATGTCCTGACGCGCGTCGTCGACCTCATCCACTCCGTGGAGCCGTAGCGATGGCGAGGGGGGCAGGCAGGGACACGACACCGGAGACGCCGGTGGAGACCGTCCAGGCCGGGCCGGTCCCACGGCGGACGGTCGTGGTCGTCGGCGGCGGGATGGCGGGACTCGTCGCAGCGCGGACACTGCTCGGGCGCGGATTCCGCGTCACCGTCCTCGAGCGGTCCGACCGGTTCGGCGGCACCGTGGACGGGCGTGTCCTCGGCGGCTTCCGGCTCGACAGCGGTGCGGAGTCCTTCTCGACGCGCTCCGCCACCGTGCCGGCCCTGGCCGACGAACTGGGGCTCGGCGACCGGATCGTTTCCCCCGATGCCACGGGAGCCTGGGTGCAGCTCCCGGGCAAGGACCTGCGCGCCTCCGCGCAGCCCCTGCCCAACTCCGGGATCCTCGGCATACCCGCGGATCCGTCCGATCCCGCGATCACCGCCGTGATCGGCCGCAGCGGCGCCCTCCGCGCGGCCCTCGACAGGGTCCTGCCGGTCGGATCCCTCGCAACGCGCCCGAAGGTCAGCCTCGGCGAGCTCGTCCGGGCACGGATGGGCGAGGAGGTGCTCACGCGGCTCGTGGCGCCCGTGGCGGGAGGCGTCTTCTCCGCCGATCCCGACGACCTCGACGTCGATTCCGTGGCGCCGGGCCTCCGCGCGACGATGGGCCGCCTGGGGTCCCTCGGGGCGGCAGCGGGAGCGCTCCGCGCGGCGGCGCCCGCGGGGTCCGCCGTGGCCGGTCTCGCCGGTGGCATCGCCCAGCTCCGCGATGCCCTGGTCCGGCAGCTCGAGGCGGACGGCGCCGACCTCCGCACGGGGGAGCAGGTGACCCGCGTCGCTCGTTCCGCCTCCGGCTGGACGGTCACGACGGAGCACTCGATCCTGACACGGCGCATCCAGGCCGACGGCGTGGTGGTCGCGACGGAAGGCCGCGCCGCCGTCGACCTCCTGGCGCCGGTGATCCCCGACCTGGCCACCGAGCGGCCCGACGCGGTGCCCGGCGTCGCCCTGGTCACCCTGATCGTCGATGTCCCCGAACTCGATGCCCGCCCCCGCGGCACCGGGGTCCTGGTCGCCCGCGGCGTCGAGGGCGTCGCCGCGAAGGCACTGACCCATGCGACCGCGAAGTGGGCCTGGCTGCGGGATCAGGCCGGTCCCGGCTCGCATGTCCTCCGGCTGTCCTTCGGGCGTGTCGGTGACACCCCTGCCGACGTCGGGCTCGGCACGCCCGACGACGTCCTCTACCGCCACGCGCTCGCGGACGCCTCGGCCCTCCTCGGCGTGTCCATCGACGAGGCCGATGTGCTCGACTGGGACGTGGTGCGCTGGACGGGCGCCCTGCCGCACGCCTCCGTGGGGCACCGGGAGCGGGTGGCGCGCATCCGCTCGCTCGTCGCGGACCGCTCGGCGTCCCTCGCCGTGACCGGCGGATGGCTTGCCGGGACGGGCCTCGTGGCGGTCATCGACGACGCCAGAGCGCGGGCCGGCCAGCTCGCCGACGTGCTCGCCGATTCCTCCGCTGCGGGCGATCCTGCCGCCCGGATGTGACCTTGATCTCTTCTACCTTTTGTAGAAGAAAAGGATTTCGGTTCGTCTCCGGGCAAGGGGCAGACTAGTACCATGACTGAGCCAACCGGTAGCAACGCCCACGCTCCCCAGCACACCGGAGAGGGCGCCGACGCCCCCGGTGAGCTGTTCTACACCCTCTGGACCGTCTTCAAGCGGGGAACCGCGACGACGGATTCCGGGGCCCACACGCTCGAGGAAGTCATCGCCTCCTTCGAACCCGACGGCGTGGTGCTGCGCGGTTTCTACGACGTGTCGGCCATGCGGGCGGACGCCGACGTCATGGTCTGGCTCCACGGTCCCCGACCGGAAGACCTGCAGGCGGCCGTGCGCAGGCTTCGCCGCACCGAGACGTTCGCCGAGACCACCATGGTGTGGTCGGCCATGGGCGTCCACCGCGACGCGGAGTTCTCGAAGTCCCACAGCCCTGCGTTCTCCCGCGGGGTGGCCCCTGCGGAGTGGGTCTGCGTGTACCCGTTCGTCCGATCCTACGAGTGGTACATCCTGCCGACGGAGGAGCGCCGCGAGATGCTGACGGACCATGGCATGAAGGGCCGGAAGTACCCCCAGGTGATCTCGAACACCGTGTCATCCTTCGCCCTCAACGACTACGAATGGATCCTGGCACTCGAGGCTCCCGACCTCGTGGACCTCGTGGACCTCATGCGGTACCTCCGGGAGACCGAGGCGCGCCGCCACGTCCGCGAGGAAGTGCCGTTCTACACCGGCCGGCGGATCAACCACGACGAGATTGCAGAGGTGCTCCAGTGACGACACAGGCATTCGATCCCCTGGAGGGAGTCGACGAGAACGGCCGGATGGCCCCGAAGGCGTACGACGCCGTCGTGCTCGCCTCCTTCGGCGGGCCCGAGGGGCAGGACGACGTCATCCCCTTCCTGCGCAACGTGACCCGCGGACGCGGCATCCCCGACGAGCGGCTCGAAGAGGTCTCGCACCACTACCGCGCGTTCGGCGGGGTCAGCCCCATCAACAGCCAGAACCGCGCGCTCCGCGCCGCCATGGAAGCCGAACTGCGCCGTCGCGGTATCGATCTTCCCGTCTACTGGGGCAACCGCAACTGGGAGCCCTTCATCGCGGACACCCTCCAGGAGGCGTACGACGCCGGCCACCGGAAGGTGCTCGCCGTCACCACGAGCGCCTACTCGTGCTACTCGAGCTGCCGGCAGTACCGCGAGGACCTCGGCATGGCGCTCGTGAAGACCGGGCTCGAGGGCCGGCTCGAGGTGGACAAGGTGCGGCAGTACTTCGACCACCCGGGATTCGTGGAGCCCTTCGTCGAGGGAGTGACGGAAGGCCTGGCCACGGTCCGCGCCGGGCTCGCCGAGCAGGGGGACCCGGACGCTCCCGTCCACGTCATGTTCTCCACGCACTCGATCCCCACGGGTGACGCCGAGGCCGCCGGCCCACGCAACGCAGAGGGCGGCCCCGCCTACGAGGAGGGCGCCTACGTGGCGCAGCACCTCGCGACCGCGCAGGCGGTGCTGGACCGGATCCCGGAGGCCGCCGGCGTCGAGTGGTCGCTGGTCTACCAGTCCCGTTCCGGCGCGCCGCACATCCCCTGGCTCGAGCCCGACATCAGCGATGCGCTCCGCGACCGCTACGAGGCCGGGACCCGCGGCGTCGTCATCGTCCCGCTGGGGTTCGTCTCGGACCACATGGAGGTCGCGTGGGACCTCGACACCGAGGCGATGGAGACCTGCGGCGAGCTCGGTATCGTGGCCGACCGCGTGCCGACCCCGGGTACCCACCGGAAGTTCGTGGAGGGCCTGATCGACCTCATCCTCGAGCGCACCATCGAGAACAACATCACCGATCGGCCGTCGGCGACGGCGCTCGGTCCCTGGTACGACGTCTGCCGGCCGAACTGCTGCGCGAACCGCCGCGGGGAGAAGCCGACCATCGCGGCCGCCGACTCCACCGTGGGGACCCCGCTGCCCAACCCCGGTACGGAATGAGCACAGGCATCCGGGTCGGCACGCGGGGCAGCGCCCTCGCGATGACGCAGACGACGACGGTCGCCGAGCGCGTATCGGACCTCGCGGCGCTGCCGTACGAACTCGTGCGCGTCCGGACCGAGGGGGACGTCCTCAAGGGGTCGCTGTCGCAGATCGGCGGCACCGGGGTCTTCGTCGCCGCCCTCCGTGACGCCCTGCTCGAGGAGCGGTGCGACATCGCCGTGCATTCGCTGAAGGACCTCCCCACGCTGCCGGCGCCCGGGCTCACCGTGGCGTCGGTCCCCGAGCGCGAGGACGTCCGGGACGCCCTGTGCGCACGGGACGGCCTGACACTGGCCACGCTGCCCGACGGCGCCCGGGTGGGCACGGGATCCCCGCGGCGTGCCGCGCAGCTCCGGTCCGCGCGACCGGGGCTCGAGGTCGTCGACATCCGCGGGAACGTGGACACGCGGCTCGGACGCGTCGCCGGACTCGTCATCGGCGCACCCGGAGACCTCGACGCCGTCGTCCTCGCCGCGGCGGGGCTCCGGCGCCTGGGACGCGACGACGCCATCACGGAGCTGATCGACACCGACGTCATGCTGCCCGCCCCCGGACAGGGTGCCCTCGCCGTCGAGTGCCGCGAGAGCGAGGCCGCTCCAGGGGTGCGCGAAGCACTGGCAGCCTACGACCACCTGCCCACGCGGCTCGCCGTCACGGCCGAGCGCGCGGTCCTGCTGCAGCTCGAGGCGGGATGCGCGGCCCCGATCGGTGCGCTCGCACACCTGCGGGGCGACGAACTCGCCCTCGAGGCCGTGGTCTGCAGCCTGGACGGGCGGTCGATCCTCCGGCTGACACGCTCGGCCCCCGCAGCGGACGCCGTGGCCGCCGCGCAGCTGGGACTCGACCTCGCCGAGGACCTGCTGGCAGCCGGCGCCGCGGACATCGCTCCGCTGAACAGCTAGGGCCTCGTGGGACACGATCGCACGGCGCGTCCGGTGATCATCCTGCGGCACCCGGCACGGGCCGTCCACATCGCCGAGGCCCTCCGTGCCGTCGGGCTGTCGCCCTTCGCCCTGCCGCTCACGGATGCCGAACTGCCGGCCCATACGGGTGCCGTCGCCGACGAGCTCGAGGCCCTAGGCCGCGGCGCGTACCGATGGGTCGTGGTGACCAGCGGCAACACGGTCCAGGCACTGTCGATGCTCGCGCGGTCACGCGGGGTGACGCTCGCCGCGCTGGTGGACGACGGCGGAGCCAGTGTCGCCGCCGTCGGATCGGCCACCGCGCGGCTGCTGGCCGACGCCGGCGTCGCCGTGGACCTGGTGCCGCAGGATGCGTCCTCGGGCGGCCTGCTCGGCGCTTTTCCGCGCGGGAACGGCGCGGTCCTCCTGCCCCAGGCCGACCTCGCCCCCGACGACCTCTCGACCGGGCTCGCCGCCCGGGGCTGGTCCGTCCGCCGGGTCGAGGCCTATCGCACCGTGCCCTATCCGGCCGATCCGGCGCGTCGGATCCCCGGCATCGAGGAACGCGGGCAGCTCCCACCGTTGCTGTCCACCGGCGAGGTCGCGGCGTTCGCGCCCGGCGGTGTCCAGCCCGCCGTCGTCTTCACCGCACCGAGCACGGTGCGGCAATTCCGTGAAAGGCTGGGCGAGGGGCCCCTCGCGTTCTTCCCCGTCGCCATCGGGCGGACGACGGCCGCGGCCCTGCGCCAGCAGGGCTGGGGACCGGGAGCGACAGCAGCCGACCCGACCCCGCAGGGAATAGCCCGGGCCGTCGAGCACGCCATCTCGCGAGGCGGACCGACGATCCTGCACCCGCACCACTGAACGGAGATCAGCCATGAGTTTCCCCCAGCACCGGCCACGGAGGCTGCGCTCGACACCGGCCATGCGGCGCATGGTGGCGGAGTACCGCGTCCACCCCTCCGAGCTGATCCTGCCGGCCTTCATCCGGGAGGGCCTCGGCGAGCCGTCGCCCATCCTGTCGATGCCCGGCGTCGTGCAGCACACCACCGACTCACTGAAGCGTGCGGCAGCCGAGGCGGTCGAGCGCGGCGTCGGCGGCATCATGCTGTTCGGCATCCCCGAGCACCGGGACGCGACCGGCAGCGCCGGGATCGACCCCGACGGCGTCCTCAACCGTGCCATCGCCGATGTCCGCGCCGAGGTCGGCGACTCGCTGGTCGTGATGAGCGATGTCTGCCTCGACGAGTTCACCGACCACGGCCACTGCGGCGTCCTCGCCGACGACGGCTCCGTGGACAACGACGCCACGCTGGAGCTCTACGCCCGGATGGCCGTCGAGCAGGCACGGGCCGGCGCGCACGTCCTCGGCCCCTCGGGCATGATGGACGGCCAGGTCGCGGTCATCCGCCAGGCGCTGGACGAGGCCGGGCACCAGGACACCGTGGTGCTCGCGTACGCGGCCAAGTACGCCTCAGCGTTCTACGGCCCCTTCCGCGAAGCCGTCGACTCCCAGCTCACGGGCGACCGCCGGACCTACCAGATGGACGCGGCCAACCGGCGCGAGGCGATCCTCGAGGTCGAGCTCGACATCGAGGAGGGCGCGGACATGGTGATGGTCAAGCCCGCCATGAGCTACCTCGACATCCTCGCCGATGTCGCTGCCATGTCACCCGTCCCCGTCGCGGCGTACCAGATCTCGGGGGAGTACGCGATGATCGAGGCGGCCGCGGCGAACGGCTGGATCGACCGGCGCCGTGCCATCGAGGAGTCCGTCCTCGGGATCAAGCGCGCCGGTGCGCAGATGATCCTCACCTACTGGGCCTCGGAGCTCGCGCTCTGGCTCCACGAGACCGACCACTAGAACCCGAACTCCAGCTAAGGGACCGCCATGACGACTTCCGAGAACCTCTACGAACGCGCCCGCGCCCTCATGCCCGGCGGCGTCAACTCGCCGGTGCGTGCCTTCGGCTCGGTCGGCGGGACCCCGCGCTTCCTGGTCGATGCGCACGGCGCCTACGTGACCGATGCGGACGGCAAGGAGTACGTCGACCTCGTCTGCTCGTGGGGACCGGCGCTGCTCGGCCACTCCCACCCCGACGTGATCGCCGCCGTGCACCGCGCCGTCGACCACGGGCTCACCTTCGGCGCCTCGACGCCCGCCGAGGCCGACCTGGCGCAGCTCGTGAAGGAGCGCGTGCCGGCCGTCGAACTCCTGCGCATGGTGTCCACCGGCACCGAGGCGACCATGACGGCGGTACGCCTGGCCCGTGGCTTCACGTCGCGCAACCTGATCGTCAAGTTCGCCGGGTGCTACCACGGACACGTGGACAGCCTCCTCGCGTCCGCGGGATCCGGCGTGGCGACCCTGGCGTTGCCCGGGTCGGCCGGCGTCACGGAGGCCACGACCGCGGAGACGCTCGTGCTCCCGTACAACGACGTCGAAGCGGTCGAGGAGGCGTTCCGCACGCACGGCGAGCGCATCGCCGCAGTGATCACGGAGGCCGCCCCCGCGAACATGGGCGTCGTGACGCCCGCGCCCGGCTTCAACGCCTTCCTGAGCCGCATCACCGCCGAACACGGCGCGCTGTTCATCGTCGACGAGGTCATGACGGGCTTCCGCACGCACCCGGGCGGGTACTGGAAGCTCACGGGCGGAGCCGACGACGCCGAGCATCCCTGGACGCCCGACCTCCTGACGTTCGGCAAGGTGATCGGCGGCGGGATCCCCGCGGCCGCCCTCGGCGGACGCGCGGACGTCATGAACTACCTCGCGCCCATCGGGCCCGTCTACCAGGCGGGTACGCTCTCGGGCAATCCGATCGCCATGGCCGCCGGAGTCGCCACCCTCACCGCGGCGACCGACGACGTCTACCGCCACGTCGACGCACGCTCGCTCGAGGTCGGTGACGCCCTCTCCTCCGAGCTCTCCAGAGCCGGCGTGGACCACTCGATCCAGCGGGCGGGGAACCTGTTCAGCGTGGCCTTCGGCACCGCCGAGCACGGGGTGTCGAACTACGCCGACGCGCAGGGCCAGGAAGCCTTCCGCTACGGCCCGTTCTTCCACTCCATGCTCGATTCGGGTGTGTACCTCCCGCCGTCGGTGTACGAGGCGTGGTTCCTCTCGGCGGCACACGACGACGCCGCGATGGACCGCATCCACGCCGCACTCCCCGCCGCGGCGAAGGCAGCAGCGGCAGCGGTCCCGACCGACTAGGCCGATGCAGCCGGCCGCCGTCGCAGATCAGGCGACGGCGGTCATCGCCTGCCGGGGTCCGGACGGCGCCAGGATTCCCGAGGGGTCCGCGGGCGGCCCGCCCCCGACGGTGTCCTCCACGACCGGCCCCATGACCGGCCCCATGACCGGTTCGATGACCGGCCACGCACGCTCGATCACGGCGTCGGGTTCCGTCCGGCGGAGGTACTCCTCGAAGTCGGCCGCCTGCCGGTCCGCCCACACGACCAGCGAGGCGTGCAGGTCCGCGGCCGGCTTCCTGAGGAATGCGTGGTGCTCGGCGAGGACCTGCCCCACCTGCAGGGTCGCGAGGACGTCGGCGGCGGAGGTGTGGGCGTTCTCGAACCGGATGCCGTAGTGCTCGCACAATGCCGTCAGCGTGCGCTTGCCTCGCCGGTAGCGGTCCGCCTGCTTGTCCATGATGAACGGATCGATCACGGGCGTGGGACGGGGCGTCGGGACGCCGTGGCGGCGTCCCTCCTGGGCGAGCACCGTGAAGTCGTAGCGGGCGTTGTAGGCGAGCACGGGCACTCCGGCGGCGAAGAGCCGGGCGAGGACCGCCGAGATGCCCCGCACCACCTCGACGGCGGCGAGGCCGTGGGCCCGTGCGTGCGACGTCGTGATGCCGTGGACGGCAGCGGCGCCGTCGGGGATCTCGACGCCGGGGTCCGCCAGCCACTCGTGGTGCTCGAGCACGGCGCCGTCGCCGTCCAGGAGGATCACCGTCGCGGTGACGATACGCGCGGAGAGGGGGTCCCGCCCGGTCGTCTCGAGGTCGAAGGCGGCCCTCGGGCCTTCATGCCAGCTCGTCATGGGCACCACCGTACTGGCGGGGTCCGACCAAATGGCGGTGCCGCTCCGACGTGCCCTGCCGGACTAGGGTGGGCCCATGCACCCAGGAGCGGCCCACGGCACGGAGGACACGCGGCAGGACGCCGTCGTCCCAGGCCGTGCGTCTCCTGCGCGTGCCGATCCGGATGCCTACGTGGACGCCGTGCTGGCCGTCACCGACATGATTCCCGCGGGCCGGGTGCTCACCTACGGCGATATCGCCGAGCTGCTGGAATGCGGTGGCCCCCGCCAGGTCGGCAGGGCCCTCTCCCGCAGTACGCGCGACGTCCCGTGGTGGCGCGTCCTGCGATCCGGCGGCCACCCGCCGCGCGGGCTGGCCGTGCGCGCCCGCGCCCACTACGACGACGAGGGGACCGCCCTGACCCTGCCGCCCGGGCCCGCCGACCCGGAGGAGTACCGCGTGGATCTGCGACGCGCCCGCTGGTGGCCGTCGGAGATCGAGCAGGCCGTCGTGGCCGGACTCGGCGCGTCCCTGCGGCGCGCCGGACAGTAGCGGGGGACACCCGTTGCGGTCCTGCTGATTGTCCGTGGCGTGTGATGGGCTGGATCCATGACCAGTACCCTCCACGATGCTCCGCAGGCGTCCTCCCCCGAGATACCGGATGTGCCGTCGCGGACGGCCCGGGCGGGGTACGACGCCGTCCTCGGGTCACTGGAGCACGTCACCGGTCAGGTCCTGGTCCTCGGTGCTCCCGGCAGCGGGAAGTCCTCACTGCTCACGGACCTCGCCGTCCGGCGCGTCGAAACCGGTTCGCTCGACCCCGAGGGGCTGCTCCTGCTCGCTCCGACCCGTGCGGCGGCGACCCGGCTCCGGGACGAACTCACCGCGAAGCTCGACCGCAGCATCAGCACGGCGCCCGCCCGCACCTGGGCCTCCTACGCCTTCGACCTCATCCGCCGGGCCAAGGCCGAGGGAAGGACGCCCGCCATTCCGCGCGCTCCGCGGCTGTTGTCGGGCGCGGAACAGGACCTCATCATCAAGGAGCTCCTCTCCGGACACGGCCGCGACGGTGCGCCCGGACTCGACTGGCCGTCGAGCCTCACCCTGGCGCTGCCTACGCGGGGTTTCCGGCAGGAGATCCGCGACCTGTTCGACCGCGTGAGCGAGTACGGCGTGCCCGCCGACGACCTCGCGGACTGGGGCGAGCGGTTCGACCGGCCGGACTGGGTGGCGGCGGCCGCGCTGTACCGCGAATACCGCGACGTCCTCGACCTCCGGATGCCCGAGGCCTTCGATCCGGCCGGGATCCTCACCGCCGCCCGGGAGATCCTCGAGACGGACCGGGACTTCCTCGACAGGGAACGGAAGAGACTGCAGCTGATCCTCGTCGACGACTACCAGGAGGCCAATCCGGCGGTCCATGCGCTGCTGGGACTCATCGGAGCGGGCACCGACGTCGTCGTGACCTCCTGCCCCGATACGGTGGCACAGGGTTTCCGCGGCGCCCGTCCCGAACTGACGGGGCGCCTCGCCACCCTCTTCCGCCGGGGCAGTGGCCTGACCACCGTGACCCTGCCCGGGTCGCTGACGATGCAGGGCCCGCTCGCGGAGGCGTGGGGCAACGTCGCCGGCCGCATCGCGACCAGCGGTGTCAGCACGTCCTACCGCGCCCTCCCGGACGTCGTCGCCGACGAACGGCAGGACGGCCGGCAGGACGTCCCGCCTTCGCACGGTCCGGCGGTCTCCGCCCACGTGCTCGACAGCGTCTTCCACGAGCAGCGGTTCATCACGCAGCGGGTACTCGAAGCCCACCTGTTCGGCGAGCGGAGCCTCGACGACATCGCCGTGATCGTGCGCAACGGCGCGCAGGTGTCCGCCGTCCAGCGTTTCCTCACGGCACAGGGTATCGCCGTGAACGTGCCGGCGGCAGAGACCGCCATCCGGGAGGAGCCTGCCGTCCGCCCCCTGCTCGATCTCTACGCCGTGGCCGTCGGACGCGCGGAACTCGACACCGAGCTGTGCATCTCGCTGCTCACCTCGAGGATCGGTGGTGCGGGCAGCCTCGACCTCCGGCGACTGCGCCAGATCCTGCGGCGCACGGAACTGCAGCAGGGCGGCGGCCGCACGAGCGACGAACTCCTTACGGCCCTGTTCTCCGCTCCCGAGGAGATCGCCGCCCTCCCCTCCGAGGGTGCCCCGGTCCGGCGCCTGCACCGCATGCTGGAGGCCGGCAGGGCCGCCGCGGCGGACCCGGCGCGGGACCCGGAGACGGTCCTGTGGGCGCTCTGGTCCGCCTCCGGGCTCGCACAGCAGTGGTCCGGAGCGGCCCTGTCCGAGGGGCCCTCCTCCACGCGCGCCGATCGGGACCTGGACGCGATGATGGCCCTCTTCCACACAGCCGAGCGATTCGTCGAGCAGATGCCCGGCGCGGATCCCGAGCTCTTCCTCGACTACCTCCTGAGCCAGGACATCCCCATGGACACGCTGGCCCAGCGCACCAGTCGCCAGGCGTCGGTGTCGGTGCTGACACCGGCGAGCGCCGCCGGCAGGCACTGGCCGCTGGTGATCGTGGCGGGCGTACAGGACGGCGTCTGGCCCAACCTCAGGCTGCGCGGTGAACTCCTCGGCTCGGGCGAGCTGCGGGCCCTCCTCGATCACGGCGAGTCCTTCCGCAGCACCCGCGATCCGGTGTCCCTGCTGCAGGACATCCGCTTCGACGAGCTGCGGACCTTCTCGCTGGCCGTGTCGCGGGCAACCCGGGAACTGATCTGCTGCGCTGTCTCCTCCCAGGACGAGCAGGCCTCCCAGTTCCTCGACGTGCTCGACCCCCTCCCGCCCGGGACGGCCGAACGGCCCCGCACCGAGGTGCTGCGGCCGGTCACCCTGCGCGCCCTGGTCGCCGAGCTGCGCAAGTTCGCGCAGGACCCGCAGGCCGGCGCCGCCCTGTCGCGGGAGGCCGTCCAGCACCTCGGCCGCATGGCCGTGCTCGAGCCACCGGTACCGGGGGCGCACCCGTCGCAGTGGTGGGGGGTCCTGGGGATGAGCAGCGAGGAACCCGTGATCCCGCAGGACCAGCCGATCCCGGTGTCGCCGTCCAAGGTCGACTCCGTGCTCACCTCGCCCCTCAGCTGGTTCGTGTCTGCTGCCGGGGGAGAGCGGACCACCGACTTCGCCCGGTCCCTCGGCACGCTCGTCCACCAGATCGCGCAGGACCTGCCGGAGGCGACCGGCAACGAGTACGTGCGCGAACTCGAACGGCGCTGGCCGCAACTCGGCATCAAGGACACCTGGGAGGGCCAGGCGGACTTCAGGCGCGCAGAGGGCATGGTGCGCAAGCTCGCCGCCTACGTGCTGTCGATGCGCCAGGACGGGAGAAGCCTGCAGGCAACGGAGGTGGATTTCTCGGTGGACCTCGATGTCGAGCTGGACGGGACCCGGCGGATCGCCCGGCTGCGTGGGCAGATCGACCGCCTGGAGGTCGACGGGGACGGACGATTCGTGGTCGTCGACCTGAAGACGGGCAGGAGCACGCCCGCCGTGGCGGACATCGAGCGGCACCCGCAGCTGGCCGCCTACCAGACAGCGGTGGCGTCGGGTGCGCTGCAGAATGACGGCACCGGCGGCGCTACTGCCGACGAAGCGGCGGACGATGCGGCGAGTGCAGCCCTCGCGGAAGACGGTGTCGCCACTGCGCCTGCCGGGCCCGCGGTGCCGGGAGGCGCGTCACTCGTGCAGCTGGGGACGAAGTCCAAGGGGGTTCCCATCCAGGTGCAGCCACCCGTGGGCCCCGAGGACACCTGGGCGAGGACGATGATCGAGGACGCCGCAGCCCTGATGGCGGCCGCGACGTTCGACACCATCCACGACCCGCGGCGGTCCGGGTTCGGGGGCAGCGGCTGCCGCCTGCCCGAGATCTGCCCGCTGTGCGAGGAAGGAAAGCAGGTGACGCAGCAGTGAGCACCACAGCATCGACCCCGGCCGCCGGCCCGCGGTCCACCTACCGGTACTCGGCGCGCCAGTTGGCGGAACTGCTGCACACGGACCCGGATGCTCCCGTGCAGTATCCGACGGAGGACCAGGCCCGCGTCATCGAAGCCCCCCTGGAGCCACTCCTGGTCATCGCCGGTGCCGGGTCGGGAAAGACCAAGACCATGGCGGACAGGGTCGTCTGGCTCGTCGCCAACGGACTCGTGCGCCCCGAGCAGATCCTGGGTGTCACCTTCACCCGGAAGGCTGCCGGGGAGCTCGCCTCCCGTGTCCGTCAGCGGCTGGCCCAGTTGTATGCCTCCCTCGCACAGGACGATCCGGATTCCACCGGAGGGGATGCGCTGGACCGGCTCGATCCTGCCATCTCCACCTACCACTCCTTCGCGAACGGCATCGTGCAGGACTACGGTCTGCGGATCGGTGTCGAACGCGATTCGGTCATGCTCGGCACCGCGCAGTCCTGGCAGCTCGCCTCCTCGGTGGTCGAAGCGTACGACGGCGAATGGGAGCACTTCACCGCCGCCAAGAGCACCCTCGTCAAGGGGGTGCTCGACATGGCGGGAGAGTGTGCGGAGCACCTGGTCAGCCCGGCGAGGGTGCGCGACGAACTCCGACGCCAGATCGAGCACGTCGTCGCCCGGCCGTACGTCGCGGGCTCCGGCAAGGCCGCCACGCAGAAGGTGCACGAGCTGCTGAACAAGCTGCGCACCCGCATCACCGTGACCGAACTCGCCGAGCGCTACGCCGCGGCCAAACTCGCACGCCGACAGCTGGACTTCGGGGACCTCGTGTCCCTGGCCGCCAGGATAGCCCGCGACATCCCGGAGGCGGGGGCGCTCGAACGCGAGAAGTACAAGGTGGTGCTGCTCGACGAGTTCCAGGACACCTCCCATGCGCAGATGGTGCTGTTCTCGAGGTTGTTCGCCGACGGACGCTCGGTCACCGCGGTCGGTGACCCGCACCAGTCGATCTACGGTTTCAGGGGGGCTTCCGCCGGGCAGCTCGCCACCTTCCGCACGGCCTTCCCCAGGGTGACCGCGGACGGCCGGGCGCCGTCGGACGTCGCGCACCTGTCCGTCGCATGGCGGAACGCGACGTCGATACTCGAGGCGGCGAACACCGTGTCGGCGCCCCTCAACGTGCCGGCGCCGTGGCTCCGGAATACCACCGTCCAGCACGTCCCCGGCCTCGTCGCGCGACCCGGCGCCCCGCTCGGCGAGGTCCTCCTGGGGCGCTTCCTCACCGATGCTCCCGTCAGGGCGGGAGAAGCAGGGCCTGAGGGCGCAACCGGTACCGCACCCGGACCCGCCCCCAGTGAGGCCGAGGCCATTGCGCGGGAGGTCCTGCGACAGCGCCGGCGCAGCTACGAGTCGGACGACGGCGGCGCACCGCTCCGGCCGACCATGGCCGTCCTCTGCCGCGGACGCAAGCAGTTCGACCCCATCCGGCGCGAACTCGAGCGCGCCGGTGTCCCGGTCCAGGTGGTCGGCCTCGGCGGATTGCTGCGCACCCCGGAGATCGTCGACCTGCTGGCCACCCTGAGGGTGCTCGGCGACCCCGACCGCTCGGATTCGATGCTGAGGCTCCTATCCGGTGCGCGGTGGCGCCTGGGACCAGCCGACCTGATGGCGCTCGGGGACTGGTCCCGCCAACTCGCCCGTACCCGGGAGGCGATGTTCCGCCACGGCAGTGCGGCGGGGGAGGAGCTCGACGCCGAGCAGAGCAGGGACGCCGTCGTCGCCCCCGACCTCGCCGAGGCCGGGAGCCTCGTCGAGGCCGTCGACTACCTGCCGCCGTCGGACTGGGTGTCCTCCGCCGGCAGGGCACTGAGCGACACGGCCCGGCACAGGCTCCGCGCCCTCCGCCAGGAGCTGCGCATGCTCCGGAGTTTCGTGGGCGACGACCTCGGCAGCATGATCGGGGAGGTGGAGCGCACCATCCTGCTCGACATCGAGGTGGCCGCGAAACCGGGGGTGAGCATCCATGAGGCGCGACGCAACCTCGACGCCTTCACGGAGGCCGTCGCAGGATTCGTGTCCACCGCCGAGCGCGTCGACCTCCCGGCGTTCCTCGCCTGGCTCGAGGCGGCGGACCAGGAGGAGGACGGCCTGCCCGTGACGCAGCTCGAGGCGAGCAGGGACGCGGTGCAGCTCCTGACGGTCCACGCCTCGAAGGGCCTCGAGTGGGACGTCGTGTTCGTGCCCGGCCTCAATGAAGGGTCCTTCCCCAGCGGCAAGGACTCACGCTGGAGCAGCGGCGACTCGGCCATTCCCTGGCCGCTGCGCGGGGATGCACCCGAACTGCCACAGTGGGACTGGGAACAGCAGGACCAGAAGGAATGGCTGGCCAGCGAGAAGGAGTTCACCGACGAGGCAAGGGCGCACGCCGAACGGGAGGAACGACGCCTGGCCTATGTCGCCTTCACCCGCGCCAAGCACTCGCTCGTCTGCACGTCGTCGGCCTGGGGTGGTGGGCGGTCGAGGCCGTCCGCGCCCTCGCCCTACCTGGTGGACCTCGTAGCGCTCGCGGAAGCCGGAACCGAGGGCTTCCTCATGCCGCAGTGGCTCCCGGAGGACAACGAAGGTGATGCCAATCCGGCGAATGCCAGCCCCGAACGCGCGTCGTGGCCGTTCGATCCGCTGGGGACCCGACGCGCCGCCATGGAACAGGCGGCGCGGGCCGTCCTCGAACAAGCCGCTGCGCCCGCACTCGAGGTCGACGTCGACGGCGGGCGCTGGGGGCGGGAGGTGAGGCTCGCGCTGGCCCGGCAGGCCCGGGAGAAGGAACGGATGCCGCTGACGCTGCCCTCGCACATCTCCGCCTCGACTCTCGTGGAACTGCGCGAGGATCCCGACGCGGTGATGCAGCAACTGCGGCGCCCGCTGCCGCGGCGTCCCGGCTCGGCGGCCCGCAAGGGCACCGCGTTCCACGCCTGGATCGAGGAGTTCTACGGGTCCGGAGGGATGCTCGACCTCGGCGACTACCCCGGCGGCGCCGATGCCCATGTCGACGAGACGCTCGGCCTGAAGGAGATGGCCGCGATCTTCGAGCAGTCGGAATGGGCCCTTCGCGAACCCGCGGCCATCGAGGCGCCGATCGAGACGAAGATCGGCAGCATCGTGGTGCGCGGCCGGATCGACGCGGTGTTCCGCGACGCCGACGGCGGCTGGGACCTCATCGACTGGAAGACGGGTCGCCCGCCCGCGCCCGACCGGCGCGCGGCCAAGGCCGTCCAGCTCGCCGTCTACCGGCTCGCCTGGTCACGGTTGAAGGACGTCCCGCTCGAGAAGGTGCGCGCGGCGTTCTTCTACGTGGCGGACGACCTGGTGGTCCGGCCGCACGACCTCGCCGACGCGGCGGAACTCGAGCGGATCATCGCAGCAGCGGGATCTGCCGGATCTGCGGGATCCGCCGGATCCGCCTGATCGCCCTGTGGGAGGTGGAACCCGGTGCTGCTGCGTAGGGCGACGGCAGGGGCTTCGGCAGGAGCCTCGTCAGCAGGTCGGGGCGTCAGCTGCCGAAGGACACGATGGGCAGGGCCGACGTCGCGACGTCGTCCGGAGAACCCGCGCCGGGCTCGCTGTTCCTCAGGAGCGTGACCTTCGACGAGGTGGTCGCGGGACGAGTACGGCCCGCTGTCAGGCGGGCGTAGGCCAGCGATGATCCCGAGGGCGTCCCGTGGTCGTCATCACCGTGATGCAGCGCGGAGCGATCCCCATGGCTGCCGGAGTGGTCGGCGCCGTGTCCGGACGGCTGGCTGACCGGGCGACGGTGCTCCTGGTCCGACGCACCGTCCGGGTCATAGGCGTGGCTACCGGTCCCCGGGGACCGGTCGGCGCCGGTGAGGTGCTGTCCCGCGGCGGGTGCCACAGGCACTCCCTCCTGGGACCGTGCCGCATCCCGGGCACTCCCGTCGTCGTCGGTCGATCCGTCCGGCGAGTCGGGGCGGAGCGTGCCCTCTTTCCTCGCCGGAGCGTCGATCGACGGGTCGTGACCCCCGGCCGGGTCCTCCCTGTCGGGGTGCACGGCAAAGCGCTCATCGCCCGCGGCGTAGTGGTCGTCGTCGGTCCCGAGCTCGTTGCCCCATTCGAGGCGTTCCTCATGCGCCCGGCGCGCACGCTCGGCCGCCTCGTGCTGTTCCCGCTCGATGGCCTCCACATCCGCTTCGAGGGTCGCGAGCATGCCCTCGGCCTCATGGACCATGCCGCGGTCCTCGAGCGCCACCCCGCGCACCAGCCACTGCGCGAGGGCGAATTCGGCGGCGAGCGCGGCGCGGCGGGACAGGTGGGGATCGACGGCGGTCGAGCGGGCCGCGGCGTACGCCTCGTGGACGGCGTCGACGAAGGCGGTGTCCTCGGCAGCAGCAAGCCAGGCGAAGTCCTCGGCGGGATCGCCGATGCACAGATCGGTCCAGCCCGTCACGGCGGACACGCGCCCGGCGGCGATCAGGAGATGGTCCTCGTGCAGGTCGCCGTGCACCACCGTCGGGCTGAAGCGCCAGAGCGCCACGTCCTCGAGGGCATGCTCCCAGCGGCGCAGCAGGATCGCCGGGATCTTCCCGGTCGTCGCTGCCTGGTCGAGTTCGTTGAGCTTGCGCCGGCGGTACTCGTTCGCTTCGTAGCTGGGCAGGTCGGCGCGCTGCACCATGTCCTGCGGCAGTTCGTGGATGGCAGCGATGACGCGCCCGAGTTCCCGCGCCATCGTGCGCCCGCCCGCGGTGAGCGTGTCGAGAGCGCGGGTCGTCCCGGCGAGGTGCGAGTACACGAAGGTGCTGAGCTCACCCTGGCGGACACTGCCGGCCATGTGCGGGATGAGGAAGGGGAGCTCCGCCTTGATCGCGGGCGTGAAGGCGCGCAGGGCCTGCAGCTCGGTCTCGAGGCGCATGCTGGCCTCCGCGTGCCTGGGCGAGCGGACCCTCCACTGCTTTCCCGCGTCGTCGACGAGCAGCGCGGAGTCGAAATCGGCGGCGTCGTCGGGAGCGCCGGCGACGCCCGTCGGTGCCAGGCCAGGTACTGCGGCGCTGGCGATGGCGGCAAGTTCCATGGGTGTCCGTTTCACAAGATCCACCGTAGGGCGTCCCCGCGCCGCCCGCCCATTCCGGTGCGGCGAGTCGCCAGATGCACCACTCGTTTCCGGTGCCGCACTACTCCTCCACCCGAGCCTCGCAGAATGTGTTTTGGGAGAGCGAGACCGTACCGTAGATGCATGACCGATTCCCTCCGGACCCTCGTGCTGCCTCCCCTCGGATCGCTGCCGCTGTCCCGCGCCGATTCCGACCGGGACGGTGATGCGAGGACCACAGAGAACCTCCTCGACACCCTGTGGGGCTCCGACGAGACGGGGGTCCTGCCCTTCGCCCGGGGGAAGGCGCCGGTCGTGGGCGGCGGGCTCCGGCTGGTCGCGCCGTCCGAGGTGGAGCGCCCGGAACTGCTGGTCTACCTCGGGCGGATCAACGAGGGCGCCACCGATGCCGGGAGGCAGGTGGTCCTCGCCGTCTTCGAGGCGGAAGACGCCGCACTGGCGCCCGTCGACCAATGGGTCGGCATCCGCGAGATCGCGGCATCGCTCGACGCGCGGGACACGGGGCTGTTCGTCCAGGGGGCCGCCATCGCCAACTGGCACGCAACCCACACCCACTGCCCGCGCTGCGGCACGGTGACGGAGGTGCGCGCGGCCGGGTGGGTCCGCCAGTGCCCCCGCGACGACTCGGAGCACTATCCCCGCACCGATCCGGCGATCATCGTCTCCGTGGTCGACGACGACGACCGGCTGCTGCTCGGGTCCGCCGTCGCATGGCCCGAGGACCGGTTCTCCACGCTCGCCGGTTTCGTCGAGCCCGGCGAGTCCCTCGAGGCCGCCGTGATCCGCGAGGTCGGTGAGGAGTCCGGCATCGAGATCGAGTCCCCGCAGTACCTCGGGTCGCAGCCCTGGCCCTTCCCCGCATCGCTGATGCTCGGCTTCACAGCACGAGCCCTCACCACCGATGCCGTACCGGACCGTGAGGAGATGCGGTCCCTGCGCTGGTTCACCCGGGAGCAGCTGTTCGCCGAGGTGCGGGACGAGAAGATCGCCGTCGCCGGCGGTGTCTCCATCGCCCGTGCCCTGATCGAGCGCTGGTACGGGGGCCCGCTGGACGAGGAGCCTTCGGAGGCGCGCCCCTAGTGTCCGGACTACTGCTCGAGGACAGCATCCTCGAGGGGCTCGACGACGAACAGCGGACGGTGGCGAGTACCCTCACCGGTCCGCTCTGCGTGCTGGCAGGAGCCGGTACGGGAAAGACCCGCGCCATCACCCACCGCATCGCCTACGGCGTCCACACCGGCGTCTACAAACCGCAGCAGGTGCTCGCCGTGACCTTCACCGCCCGCGCGGCGGCAGAGATGCGCACCCGACTCCGCGACCTCGGGGCCGGGGGAGTGCAGGCCCGTACCTTCCACGCAGCTGCCCTCCGACAGCTCCAGTACTTCTGGCCCCAGGCCGTGGGCGGACCCCTTCCGGCGCTGGTGGACCACAAGGCCCAGCTCATCGCGGAGGCGGCGCGTCGCCTGCGCCTGTCGACGGACCGCGCTGCCATCCGGGATGTCGCGGCGGAGATCGAATGGGCCAAGGTGTCGATGCTGACGCCCGACGGGTACGCTGCCGCAGCGGCAGGCCGCGCGGAGCCGGCGGGGATGGACCTCATCACGGTGTCCAGGATCTTCTCGGCGTACGAGGACCTCAAGATCGACCGCAACCTCATCGACTTCGAGGACGTGCTGCTGACCACCGTCGCCATCCTCGAGGAGGACGAGAAGGTGGCAGCCACGGTGCGGGCCCAGTACCGCCACTTCGTGGTCGACGAGTACCAGGACGTCTCGCCGCTCCAGCAGCGCCTCCTCGACCTGTGGCTCGGGGAGCGGAGGGAACTGTGCGTCGTCGGTGATGCCAGCCAGACCATCTACTCCTTCACGGGCGCGACATCTCGGCATCTCCTGGACTTCACCAAGCGCTACGAGGGCGCCCAGGTGGTGAGGCTGGTGAGGGACTACCGCTCCACCCCCCAGGTGGTCCGCGCAGCCAACACGCTGCTGGCGGCGCGGAGCAGCGAGGCCGACAGGCGGGCCGTGGGCACCACCTGGTCGGCGCCGCTGGAACTGATCGCGCAGCGGGATCCCGGCCCCGAGCCCGTCTTCACCGAGTGCAGTGACGACGAGGCCGAGGCCGCGGAATGCGCACGGCGCATCGGCGTGCTGCTCGACCAGGGCGTGAAGGCGAGCGAGATCGCGATCCTCTACCGCACGAACGGCCAGTCCGAGGCGTACGAGCAGGCGCTGGCGAGCGCGGGCATCGGGTACCAGTTGCGTGGCGGGGAGAGGTTCTTCCAACGGCGTGAGGTGCGCGATGCGTTGCTGCAGCTCCGGGCAGCGGCACGAACCCAGGGCGACGAGGACGTACCCCAGCAGGTGCGTGATGTCCTGGCGTCCCTCGGCTACACCTCCGTCGCACCCCAGAACTCCGGGGCTGTCCGTGAGAAGTGGGAGTCCCTCGCGGCCCTCGTCGGCCTGGCGGACGAACTCAACAGGGTCCGGGGGCCGGAGGCGTTCACCCTGCAGACGTTCGTCGCCGAACTCGAGGAACGCGCGGCCGCCCAGCACGCGCCCACGGTGCAGGGCGTCACGCTCGCTTCCCTGCACTCGGCTAAGGGCCTCGAGTGGGACGCCGTCTTCCTCGTCGGGCTGAGCGAGGGGCTCATGCCCATCTCGTTCGCCGACACGCAGGAAGCCGTCGACGAGGAACGCCGGCTGCTCTATGTCGGGATCACCCGGGCACGGGTCCACCTGTCCATGTCCTGGTCCACTTCCCGCTCACCCGGCGGACGGGCCAGCAGGAAGCCCTCGCGGTTCCTCGACGCACTCCGCCCCGCGAGTGCCGGCCAGGCGTCCTTCCGCCAGCCGCGCGCCAAGGCCTCCCGCAAGTCATCCGCGCCGGCCGTCTGCCGGGTCTGCAAGCGCCCGCTGCTGACGGGCTCCGAGCGGAAGATCGGGCGCTGTAACGACTGCCCGGTGAGCTATCAGGAGGAGACGTTCGAGGCGCTGCGCGCCTGGCGGCTCGTCGAGGCCCGTGAGAAGGACGTACCGGCCTTCGTCGTCTTCACCGATGCCACGCTCGTCGCGATCGCCGAGGCGAGACCGCAGACCCTCGACGAGCTCGGAGAGCTGGCCGGGGTCGGCTCGTCGAAGCTCGAGCGCTACGGTGACGCCGTCCTCGAGATCATCAGTGACAACTCCTGACGCAGGACGATCGCCCGATCCGGCACGGCTGCCGGTGGAGGTACGGCGGTCGCCACGGCGGAAGCGGACGGTGAGCGCCGATATCCGGGACGGCGTGATCCGCGTGTCCATCCCTGGTCATTTCTCGGCGAGCCAGGAGCGCCACTGGGTGGATCGGATGGTCGAGAGGATGTCGGCGAAGTACCTCGCCGCCCCCACCATCGATGACAACGAGCCCGTGCCGGCGCTGCTCCAGCGGGCCGAGCGGCTCGCCGAGCAGTACCTCGGCGGGAGGGGAGTGCCGTCCACGATCGGCTGGGTGACCAACCAGAACTCCCGGTGGGCCTCGGCTACCCCGGCGCGCCGCACCATCCGCCTGTCCCACAAGCTGCAGGGCATGCCCGAGTGGGTCGTCGACTATGTGATCCTGCACGAGATGGCCCACCTGATCGAGCCGTCCCACAACGCCGTGTTCTGGAAGCTGCTGACGGCCTATCCGCGGACCGAGACGGCGAAGGCCTTCCTCGAGGGCGCGGCGTTCGCCGCCCATCGCACCCCGTCCGGCGGGCCGGACGACCTCTGACGACCCGTCGAGCTGCTGGAGAACCAGGCGCTCGACGGGACGTCCCGGCCCCCAGGACCGCGGTGGTCAGCGGGGAGCGTCGTCGCCGCCGCTGCTTCCGGGTCCCTGCTCCGTGCCGGGATCCTCGCTGTCGGGATCCTCGGCGGAGCCGTCCCCGTCTACCCCGTCCGGGCCATCCTCGTCCTTCGGTTCGAAGTCACCCGCGAGAAGGCGCTGGAGGGCGGCGTCGACGTCCGCGTCGGAGGACTCGATGAGCTTCCGGCGCTTGGAGAATCCCGCCGGATCGTCGAGGTCCTCGGCCGTGGGCAGCAGGTCCGGGTGCTGCCACAGGGCGTCCCGTCCCTCGATCCCGCGTTCCGACGTGAGCAGCGACCAGAGGGCGGCGGCGTCGCGCAGGCGGCGGGGCCTCAATTCCAGCCCGACGAGCGAAGCGAACGCGTGTTCGGCCGGTCCGCCCGTCGCCCGTCGGCGCCGGACCATCTCGCGCAGTGCACCTGCCGAGGGCAGGTTGGCGGCTGCCGCGGCCGTCAGTTCGTCGACCCAGCCTTCGACCAGGGCGAGCGTCGTCTCGAGTCGAACGAGCGCGGCGTCCTGCTCAGGCGTCCGCTCGGGCATGAACACGCCCTGGGAGAGGGCGCCCTGAAGGCTCTCGGGATTGGTCGGATCGATGTCGCGCGCGGCTTCCTCGATCTTGCCCATGTCGATGTGGATACCCCGGGCATAGCTTTCGATACTGCCCAGCAGGTGGCTCGTGAGCCAGGGGATGTGGGTGAACAAACGGACGTGGGCCGCCTCGCGGACGGCGAGGAAGAGCTGTACCTCCTGGGCGGGGATGTCGAGCCCTTCGCCGAACGCCGCGACGTTCGCGGGGAGCAGCGCCATGCGCCCGTCGGCCAGCGGGACACCGATGTCCGTCGAACCGACGACGTCCTTGGACAGGGCGCCGACGGCCTGGCCCAGCTGCATGCCGAACATCGCGCCACCGACGTTCTGCAGCATCGAGGCGGGGCCGCCCATCATGCCCATCATCGACTTCATCTCCTCGGGCAGCTGCTCCGAGATGACATCGGAGAGCGCTTTGGCGATGCTCGTCGCGACGGGTTCGGTGAGGCGCCGCCAGGTCGCCATGGTGGCTTCGACCCATTCGGCGCGGGACCAGGCGCGCCCCAGCTGACCGGTGCTCGGGAAGTCCGTCACGGGGTCGAGCCACATCTCGGCGAGCTTCAGCGACTCGTCGACGCTGCGCCGCTGCAGGGGCGTCACCGAAGGGTCGCTGTCGGACGCTGCGACCCGGCGTGCCTGCTCATGGGCCATCTGCCAGTTCACCGGCCCCTCGCTCGGCGTGGAGAACATGGCCTGGACCTGCTGCATGATCATCGCCATCGCTGCCGGGTCCGAGGGCAGTCCGGCCGCCTTGGCGATCTCCTGGGGGTCGAATCCGCCGCCCCCGCCGCCGAACATCTTCGACAGCATCTCGGACAGCGGATCCTGGGGCGTGTCGTCGTCGCCGTTCGAGGGGTTGGATGGGTTGGTCACTGATACCACCGGTCCTGGGGAGTAGCTTGGCGGGTCCGGCGGAGGGCGAAGCCACTCCAGCCGGCTGTGGAAGACACGCTACCGGCCCGGCCTTGCCGGTGTCCCTCACGCCATGCACCGTTCGCTGAGGGCAAAGCCGTGCCGGACGACGCCGTGCCGGACGACGCCGTGCCGGGCGACGTCGTGCCGGACGACGTCGTGCCGGACGACGTCGTGCCGGGCGAAGGCGGGGAGCGCCTCGCGGACACCCCGGGAAGACGATGGGGCGGGGCGGGTGGACGAGCGCAGGAACCCTGCGGCCGTCCACCAGGAACGGCGACGGTGAAAGCGTCTACCCTAGGGGTGCGGTACGGCACCCATTGTCCCGGCGCCCGCCGCCCGCGCCCGAGGCGCCCGACAGAGAGAAGCACAGTGACGCAGCCTGCCCACGTCGAGACCTACAGTCCCGGAGAGCCCACGCGGCCGAGGGACCCGCGCTTCCGCGCGATGGCGGTGTCCGGCGGCCTCGCCGTCGTCCTCTGCGCCGCCGCCGTCCTCCTGCCGTCGCCCTACGTCATCGAGTCGCCGGGGCCGACCTTCAACACGATCGGCGAGGTGAACGGACAGCCGCTGATCCAGGTGGAAGGCAGGGAGACTTTCCCTCCGGAGGGAGAACTGGACCTCACCACGGTGTTCGTGAGCGGCGGGCCGAACGGACAGGTGAACGTGCTCGACACGTTCCGCGCCTGGGCGAACCCGAACGAGAACGTCCTGCCCGAGCAACTGGTGTATCCGGAAGGAACCACCTCGTCGGACCTGCAGGAGCAGAACGCCGTCGCGATGACGTCGTCGCAGGAGTCCGCGATCGCAGCGGCACTCTCCCACGAGGACATCGACTACACCGAGGAACTGTCCGTCGCCGGCTTCGCCACCGACTCCGCGGCGGAGGGCATCCTGCGGGAAGGCGACATTCTGCGCACGATCGACGGCGAAGGCATCGAGAACATCGGAACGCTGCGCTCCGCGTTGAACGGCGCCGAGGGTGCGCCTGCCACCCTCTCCATCGTCCGCGACGGCGCACCGCTGGACGTCGATGTGACGCCCAGGGAGTCGCCGGAGGGCGGCTACCAGCTGGGTATCGTGCTCGCCTCCACGTTCGAGTTCCCCTTCGACGTCACCATCCAGCTCGACAACGTCGGCGGACCGTCCGCCGGGACGATGTTCGCCCTCGGGATCATCGACACCCTCACCGAGGGGGACCTCACCGGAGGCCGGCACTTCGCGGGAACGGGCACCATCGATTCAGCGGGGGTCGTGGGCCCGATCGGCGGCATCGCCCAGAAGCTGGTGGGCGCAAGGTCCAGCGGTGCCGAGTTCTTCCTGGCACCGGCGGAGAACTGCGGGGAGGTCGTCGGTAACATCCCCGACGGACTGACCGTGGTGAAGGTCGAGACGCTCGACGACGCCGTGGAGGCGGTCGAGACGCTCGGAGCCGACGGGGATCCCGCCACGCTGCCCTCCTGCTGACCGGGAGGGTCCTCGGCGGCCGGCCGGTCGTCCGTGAGGACACGGTTGGGTGACGATCCCGAGGCGCCGGGCGGCAGTCGGGAACCTAATTGGTCCGGCCGAGCGTGAACAGGGCAGAATGAAAACACGAAGGGCGTGACTGCACGCTGTCTGCTGCCCGTGTCGGGCTGGGGAGCGAAGTGGAACACCGGTCATCGTGACCCGCAGCAGCTAACGATGAGGTAGATGTGACATCCGGACCAGACCGTCCGTTCGGCAGTAGGCCGAGCCCAGCACGTGCAGCAACCAGCCGGCGGCGCAGCCCGCTGATCCCTACGATCATCGTGGTGGCGGTGATCGTCATCGCCTTCGTCTACCTGTCCCAGGTCTACGCCGACGTGCTCTGGTACCAGCAACTCGGGTTCCTCGAGGTGTTCGTCACGGAGAACCTGTCGCGGATCGTGCTGTTCGTCGTCGCGTTCCTCGTCATGGCCGGTGCCGT
Source organism: Arthrobacter sp. NPDC092385 (assembly GCF_044755105.1). Classification (NCBI taxonomy): domain Bacteria; kingdom Bacillati; phylum Actinomycetota; class Actinomycetes; order Micrococcales; family Micrococcaceae; genus Arthrobacter; species Arthrobacter sp. NPDC092385. The sequence continues at coordinate 53,905 of NZ_JBIVQL010000002.1, read as the reverse complement.
GTACTTCAGCCTGCGCATCGCGTTCCGCAGCAGGCCGATCTATGCGCCCGACAGCGCCATCCAGGACAACCTGAACCGCTACCAGGCCCAGCTCGAACCGATCCGGCGGCTGCTGATGCTCGGCATCCCCGCGGTGCTCGGCGCCTTCGCCGGGACGGCGGCCTCGTCGCAGTGGCAGGAGGTGCTCCTCTTCCTCAACCAGGAGCCGTTCGGCAAGTCCGATCCCGAGTTCAACATGGACTACGCGTTCTACATGTTCACGCTGCCGTTCCTGAGCTTCGTGATCGGCTTCCTGATCAGCGTCGTGATCATCAGCGCCATCGCCACGATCCTCACGCACTACCTGTACGGGGGCATCCGGCTCGAGGAGAAGGGCCTGTTCACCACGAAGGCCGCCCGCGTCCAGATCGCGGTCGTCGCCGCGCTCTTCCTCGCCCTGCAGGGGCTCAACTACTGGCTGGACCGTTATGACACGCTGCTGAACCAGGGCACCTGGGCCGGCGCGCTCTACACCGACGTCAACGCCGTCATCCCCACCAAGGCGATCCTCGCCGTCGCGGCCGTCATCGTGGCGATCCTGTTCATCGCCTCGGCGTTCATCGGCCGCTGGCGCCTCCCGCTGATCGGCACCGCGATGCTGATCATCACGGCCCTTCTCGCCGGCGGTGTCTACCCCTCGGTGGTCCAGCGCTTCCAGGTGCGTCCCTCCGAGCTCAGCCTCGAAGGGGAATACATCGACCGGAACATCGAGCTCACGCGTGAGGCGTATGGGCTGGACCGCGTCGAGGTCGAGGCGTACAACCCCACGGACGTGCCGCAGGCAGGCGCCCTGGGCGACGACGGCGAGACCACGGCGAACATCCGCCTGCTCGACCCGAACCTCGTCTCCGACGCCTTCAGCCAGCTCCAGCAGTTCCGCCAGTACTACCAGTTCCCCGAGACACTCAACGTCGACCGCTACGAGATCGACGGCGAAGTCCAGGACACCGTCATCGCCGTCCGCGAACTGGACACCAACGGCGTCCCGGACGGCTGGGTCAACGAGCACGTCTTCTACACCCACGGCTACGGTGTCGTGGCGGCTGCCGGTTCCACCGTGCAGCCGGACGGGCGCCCGTCCTTCCTGCAGTCCGGGATCCCCTCGACCGGCGTGCTCGGGGACGAATCCACCTATGAGCCCCGCATCTACTTCGGCGAGGACTCTCCCGAGTACTCGGTCGTCGGGGCCCCGGAAGGCCAGGATCCCGCGGAGATCGACCGGCCGCAGAACGAGAACTCGGACGACGAGTCGCGGACCACGTTCAGCGGTGACGGCGGACCGAACGTGGGCAACGCCTTCAACCGGCTGGTCTACGCCCTGAAGTTCCAGTCCACCGACCTCCTGCTGTCCAACCAGGTCAACAGCGAATCGCAGATCCTCTACGACCGTGACCCGGTGGAGCGCGTCCGCAAGGTCGCCCCCTACCTGACGCTCGACGGCAACAGCTACCCGGCGATCGTCGACGGCCGGGTGAAGTGGATCATCGACGGCTACACGACCAGCGCCAACTTCCCCTACTCGACCCAGCAGGAGCTCGAATCCGCCACGCAGGACTCGCAGACGGCGGAGGGCCTCGCGACCGCGCTGCCCGCCGAGCAGGTCAACTACATCCGCAACGCCGTGAAGGCCACGGTCGACGCCTATGACGGCTCCGTGAACCTGTACGCCTGGGACGACCAGGATCCCGTCCTTAAGTCCTGGCAGAACGTCTACCCGGCGTCGCTGAAGCCCTACAGCGACATGTCGGCCGACCTCATGGCGCACGTGCGCTACCCCGAGGATCTCTTCAAGGTGCAGCGTGAGCTGCTCGCCCGCTACCACGTGACCTCGACGGACGAGTTCTACAACAACAGCGAGGCGTGGAACGTGCCGTCCGATCCGGGGGAGAGCACGGATGGCACGGCGACGACGGCGGCGACGGACCGCCAGCCGCCGTTCTACCTGACGCTGCAGATGCCCAACCAGGACGAGGCCGCGTTCTCGCTGACCACGCCGTACATCCCCTTCGTGCCGACGGGCCAGACTCCGAGGAACGTGCTCTACGGCTTCCTCGCGGCCAACGGCGATGCGGGGACCGGTGAGGACGGCGTCAAGAGCGAGAACTACGGCCGGCTGACCCTGCTGGACAGCTCGGGCCGGGATTCGGTGGTGGGTCCGGGCCAGGCGCAGAACCTCTTCAACTCGGACACGACCGTCTCGCAGGAGCTGAACCTGCTGCGCCAGGGTGCGTCCGAGGTGATCAACGGCAACCTGCTGACCCTGCCCATCGGCGGCGGCATCGCGTACGTCCAGCCGGTCTACGTGCAGTCCTCGGGCAGTTCGTCCTTCCCGGTCCTGCGGCGGGTGCTGGTGAGCTTCGGCGACAACGTCGGCTTCGCACCGACGCTCGCCGAGGCCCTCGATCAGGTGTTCGGCGGCGAGTCGGGAGCGACGACCGGCGACCAGGACAATGTGGGCGAGACTCCCGAGGATCCCGCGACGCCTCCTGCGGAGGGCGACGGCGAGGGTGAAGGCGCGACGCCGACGCCCACTCCGACGCCGTCCGAGGGGGGAACACCCGGTGGGACGACAGGTGATCCTGCTGCCGACCTCCGGACTGCACTCGACGACGCGAACCAGGCGATCGAGGACGGTAATGCAGCCCTGGCCGACGGCGACTTCGCCGCCTACGGCGAGGCTCAGGACCGCCTGCAGGACGCCCTCCAGCGGGCGCTCGACGCCGAGGAGCGCGTCTCGGGAGGCTCCGGGCAGTAGCCGGGAACGGCGGGCAGCAGCTCGATTTGCGTCTTGGCCCCGCGGCCGGTAACGTTAGTTACACGCCGCGGGGTGGAGCAGTTCGGTAGCTCGCTGGGCTCATAACCCAGAGGTCACAGGTTCAAATCCTGTCCCCGCAACGAAGAAGAGTCCGGTCCACCATCTGGTGGGCCGGACTCACTGCTGTCCGCCGTCGCCGAGCAGTGCGAGCCTCGCCTTCCAGGCGAGACCGCACCGTGCCGGGCACGCGGGGGAGGGCTGTGCTAGCCCTCCGACAGTGCCTTGTAGGCGCTCAGCGCGCGCTCCCGGCTCTCCTTGAGGTCGACCACCGGCGCGGGGTACCCGGGTGCGGAGCCCTTCCACGGCTCGTGGACGTTCGCCGCGTCAGCGAGTTCGGGGACGAACCGCACGAGGTACGTGCCCGCGGGGTCGAACTTCTTGCTCTGCAGCACCGGGTTGAAGATCCGGAAATAGGGGCTGGCGTCCGCGCCGGAGCCGGCCACCCATTGCCAGCTCGCGGCGTTGCTCGCGGCGTCGGCGTCCACCAGGCAGTCCCAGAACCACTTCTCACCCACGCGCCAGTCGATCATCAGGTTCTTGATGAGGAACGACGCCGTCGCCATGCGCACGCGGTTGTGCATCCAGCCGATCTCCCACATCTGGCGCATGCCGGCGTCGATGAGCGGATAACCCGTCCGCCCTCGCTGCCACGCCTCCAGCTCGGAGCGCGTGGAGCTCTCCCAGGTGAAGGCATCGAACTCGGGCCGGTAGTTGACGGTCGCGAGCTCGGGATTGAAGTAGAGCAGTTGCCAGCTGAATTCGCGCCAGCCGAGCTCCGAGCCGAAGGCGCGGATGTCGTCCGCCGTCGAGCCGTCCCTGTGGTCCTGCGCTGCGTGCCACACCTCGAACGGGCTGATCTCTCCGAACCGCAGGTGCGGGGAGAGCCTGCTCGTGCCCTGGAGCGCCGGCCGGTCCCGGTTGTCCCTGTACCCGTGGACCGGCCCGTCCAGGAAGTCGTCGAGGCGGGCGTGGGCTCCGGCCTCGCCCGGTGTCCAGGTGTCCCGGAGGCCCTGGGCCCAGTCGGGCGACGTGGGGAGGAGGCCCCAGGCGTCGAGGTCGTCGGAGCCGAGCCCGGGGCCGCGGAGGCGGGTAGGAGCGGGCAGGGGCCTGCGCGGCGTGCGGGAGGCAAGGCAGGCCCGCCAGAAGGGCGTGAAGACCTTGTATGCCTGGCCGGACCCGGACGTGACCTCCCACGGTTCGTACATCAGGTTCGCCTGGTAGCTCGTCACGTCGATGCCCCGGTCCGTGAAGGACGCCTTGAGTGCCGCGTCCGCGGTGCGCTCCGCCAACCCGTAGCGGCGGTTCCAGACGACGGCGTGGGCCGAGGACTCCGCGACGAGCCGAGGCAGCACCTCTTCCGCCGCTCCCCGCCTCAGGACGAGGGGGATGCCGAGGTCGGCGAGCGTTTCCGCGAGCGCGGCGAGGGAGTGGTGGAGCCACCACTTCGACGCCGCACCCAGCGGCCGGATGCCGCGCGTGTCCTCGTCGAGGATGTAGCAGGCCACGACGTCGTCCCCGCTGTCCGCAGCGGCGGCCAGCGCCGGGTTGTCCGAGATACGCAGGTCGTCGCGGAACCACACCAGTGTCACAGCCATGCCCTCAATGTACCTGCGGCCCACCGGCGGGGAGCCGCCGGACGCAGAAGGGGAACCGCAGCCGGGCGGCTGCGGTTCCCCTGTGGTATGCGCGCTGTGGGGTATCAGTACGTGGTCTCGCCCGTCGTCGACGGCGTCGCTGCTGCCGCGTTGCCCGGATCGCCCTGCGCGATCGCGCCCTGGGAACCGGCACCCGATTTCAGCGCGGCGAGCCGCGCCTCGATCTCGGTCTGCTCGCCCAGGTCCTCGAGGCTCTCGAACTGCGCGTCCAGGCTCGACGACGCCAGCTCCTGCTGTCCGCGGACCCGGGCCTCCTCGCGCCGGATCTTCTCCTCGAAGCGGCCGACCTCGCTGGTCGGGTCCATGAAGTCGATGCTCTTGACGGCGTCGTGCACCTGCTGCTGGGCCTGGGCGGTGCGGGAGCGCGCGATCAGCTGGTCCCTCTTGGTCGTCAGCTCGTTGAGCTTGCCCTTCATCTGGTTGAGGCCGTCCTTGAGCTTGTCGACGATCTCCGTCTGCGAGGCGATCGTCGGCTCGGCGCCCTTCGCCTCGTTCTCCGCTGCCATCTGCCGCTGGATGGCGACCTTGGCGAGGTTGTCGAACTTCTGCGCGTCGGCGGTGTCACCCGAAGCCCGGTACTCGTCGGCCTTGCGGGAGGCCGCGAGGGCCTTGTTGCCCCAGCTGCGGGCGTTGTCGACGTCCTCGTTGTAGTCCTCCTGCATCATCCGGAGGTTGCCGATGGTCTGGGCGACGGCGCTCTCCGCCTCCGCGATGCTGTTGGTGAAGTCGCGGACCATCTGGTCGAGCATCTTCTGCGGATCCTCGGCCTGATCGATCAACGCGTTGACGTTGGCTCGGGTGAGCTGGGCGATCCTGCCGAAAATTGACTGCTTTACCATGGGTTTCCCTTTCGATTCTTGCCTGTTGGTCCTGGGGTCCTGCTGCTGGGAAGGGCGGGTGGCCTAGAAGTCGCCACCACCGCCGCCGAAGTCACTGAATCCGCCTCCGCCGCCGTCGAACCCGCCGAAGCCACCTCCGCCGAAGCTGCCACCGTCGCCTCCGAACCCGCCCCCGCCATCACCGTAGCCGCCGCCCCCGAAGCCGCCCCCGAAGCCGCCGCCGCCGTTGAGGATGGAACCGAGGAGGATGCCGCCGAGCAGGGCGCCGCCCATGCCGTCGCCACCCCTGCCGCCGTACATGCCGCCCATGCCCATCCCGCCACGCCCGAAGCCCTGGACGTCCTGCTCCGCCAACTGCGCGGCCTGGTCGGCGAGCATCGCGGCCTGCTGCGCGTGGGACAGGGCCGTGACCGGGTCCCTCCGCTGGAGGTCGACGGCGTAGTCGAGGTTGCGCTCGGCCTCGGCCAGCCGGGTGCGGGCCTCACTCCCCACGCCGCCGCGCCGGGCCCGGATGTAGTCCGCGGTGCCCGAGATGCTCGACTGCGCCGCGATGATCGCGTGCTGGAGGGAGTCCTGGGCGCGGCGCGCGTTCTCGGCCTGGTCGCGGACGCCGCCGAGGGCGGCGTCGAGCTGTGCGTGGGCGGCCTCGAGCCGCTGCAGCAGGGCCAGCGGATTGCTCCGCGCGTTCCGGCGTTCCTGGCGCACGGTCGTCACCGCGGACTGTACCGCGGCGACGGGACCGGCGAGGTCGTGGTACTGCCCGGTGCGGTCCATGGCCTGCGCCTGCGCGAGGTCCTGCTCGGCCTCCGGCAGGGCGCGCTCGAGCTCGCGTTCCGCTGCCGCGAGCTCTTCGGCGCGCTTGTCGATCGCGTCCAGGAGCACGGTGCTCTGGTGCACGGCTTCCTCGGCGGCCCGGACGGCGACGACGGCCCTGCCGCTGTCGCCGGCGGACATCCGCGTGTGGGCCTCCTTGGCGGCACTGTCGACGAACGACAGCCGCTCCCGTGCCTGCTCGATGTTGTCCGCCACCTGAGAGGTCGCGGTCTCGAGGTAACGACCCTCGAGCGACCGCAGCGACTGTTCGGCCGCGGCGAACCGGCGGCGCGCGTCGTCCGCGGCCGACTGCGCCCGGCGCAGCGCCTCCGGGGCGTTGCGCTCGAGCTCCCGCAGGGCGTCGAAGTCGGCCTTGTGCGCCTGGAGCGAGGTGTTGACGTCCTCGCAGCGCCGGATGATCTCGCCGAGCCACTGACGCTGCTGCTGCTCGGTGTCCGGGATGTGGTCGTCGAGTTGCTGCTGGAGCTTGAAGGACTCACTCATGTGCTGCCGGGCTGCCGCGATGTCGTGGGAGAAGGTGGTGATGGCCTCGCTGCCGTACTGGGCCTCGGCGAAGCCCAGTTCCTGCTCGCTGGACTTGATCGCGTCATCCGCTGCGACGAGCAGGGAGCCGGCGCGCTTGCGCAGGTCCTCGACGCTCAGCGAAGCAAGGGGATCGACCACCTCACCGCTGGCGGACGGGACCGGCCCGTAACCGTACTCCTCGCGTTTGCGCTGGGCGCTGTTGTTACCCCGGCTCTTGAGCAGCATGTACCCGCCGGCGCCGGCGACGGCGACGAGCCCGCCCACGAGGGCGAGGCCGCCCAGGGCGCTGCCCCCGGTCGAGGTGGTGCCGCCGGTTCCCGTGGAGGTCCCACCGCCGGTCGAGCCGCCGCTGCCGGACAGAGCCTCCGTCGTTCCCTGCACCGCGGCCAGTCCGGCTCCTGCGAAGTCCCTGCCCTGTTGCAGCTCGGGGCCGATGAACTGGCTGTAGATGGCCTGGCCCTGCCCGCCGATGGCCGAACCGCCCCCGACGACGTAGGACGCGGCTCCCTGCTCGACGGCGATCGCCAGAAGGCCCTCGTTCGAGGTCTCGTCGTTGAGCTGGGCGGTGGTGGTGGCCCAGGCGTTGCGGTCGGTGGGGTTCTCGAAGGCATCGACGTAGGCCACCCGCACGGTGAAGCCTTCGTTCGAGCGCAGGTCCTCGATCGCCGATTCGAGCTCGCTCTCCTCGCCGTCACTGAGGACATCGGCGCTGTCGATCACGTAGTCCCCTGCGGGGAAGGTGATCGGTTCGTCGGCGAGAGCCGCGGTACTCGACATCAGCGGGATCGCCACGACGGCGCCCAGGACAGCAGAGACGCGGACGCGCCTGCTCATCATTCGCATTTTCGACCCTTCAGCATGTCCCCCGGACCTCACCGGTCCCAGGACTGGGGTCGGCGGACACCGGAGGCTCCCTGTCTTCCCGATTCTATGGTTGGGCCCGGGGAGCGTCCACCACCGCATCTATGCCGCTAGCGAAAGGAGCCGGCCGGGACCGGACGGGGGAGGAGGGACGGCGGGCGGCATCGGCTGCCCTAGCATGCCCGCGGTGGAGCGGCTTCCCCGGGGGCCACCCACGGTGCGGTCCCCTCCAGCGGAGGCGCCGGAGGATACTGGAGAGTGCCCGAGCGTCCCGGGGCGGGGCGTTCCCCCCGACGGCCGCCCAGCTCCAGCAACTTCTCAGAAACCGCACAGCGAACGCATGCTTGAGGCTCAGCGAAGGTTGCCATGATGTGGTCAACAGCAACGAAAGGACCTCCCGTGAACGAGCAGCCAGGCTCCCAGGGCAACGCCGAACGCCCTCTTCCTCCGCAGCCGCAGAATCCGCCGTCATGGGGGACGGGCTGGAACAGCCGGCAGCCGGCCGGCCAGCAGCCCGGTCAGCAGCCCGGTCAGCAGGACGAGGCAGGTGACCGGGCGCCGGGGTCCTACGCTGAGACGGCGGCCCAGCCCGTGAGCGTCCCGCAGACCGCGCAGCACCGGGCGCTGTCCGACCCCCCACAGGAGGGCCGGCACGGCGGTTTCACGCAGAGCCACTCTGCCCCGCACCCGGCCTACGCCGGGCACCAGCCGTTCTACGGCGAGCAGAGCGGCGGCTTCGGCCACGGTGCCGCGAGCGACGGCGGACGGAGCAGGGGGAAGGACCGCAAGCGGGTGGGTCTCGCCACCTTCGCCGCGGGAGTCCTCGTCGCCGGGCTGATCGGCGGCGGCGCGGCCGTGGCCGGGTACGACGCGCTGGACGGCGACGCCTCCACCAGCACCGCCCAGACGCCACCGGAGTCGATCGTGGTGAACAACACGGATGACGTGAACACCATCACCGGAGCTGCCGTGACGGCGTCGCCGAGCGTCGTCACCATCGCCGTCAGCGGTGGCAGCGCCAGCGGGTCGGGATCGGGCATCATCCTGGACACGGACGGCCACATCCTCACGAACACCCATGTGGTGACCCTCGGTGGCCAGGTGTCGGAACCGACCGTCGAGGTCAAGCTCAATGACGGCCGCGTCTACCCTGCGACAGTGGTCGGGACGGATCCCCTGAGCGACCTCGCCGTGATCAAGATCGATGCGCCGGACCTCACCGCGGCCACGCTCGGCAACTCCGACGAGCTCAACGTCGGCGACACCGCGATCGCCATCGGTGCCCCGCTGGGGCTGAGCGGGACGGTCACCGACGGCATCGTGTCCACACTGAACCGGACCATCAGCGTCGCGTCCTCGGCCGTGCCGGAGGACCAGCCGGACAGCACGGAGTCCGACGACGGCGAGGGCTTCAACTTCCTGCCACCGGGAGGTTCGAGCGGACAGCAGAGCCAGTCGCAGGGCTCCATCTACCTGAACGTCATCCAGACCGACGCCGCCATCAACCAGGGCAACTCGGGTGGTGCGCTGGTGGACGCCGACGGCAGGATCATCGGCGTGAACGTTGCCATCGCGTCGGGGGGATCCGGCGAGTCCACCGGCAACATCGGCGTCGGTTTCTCCATCCCCATCAATTACGCGGAGCGTATCGCCAAGGAGATCATCGACGACGGCGAGGCGACCCACGGTTTCCTCGGAGTCAGCGTCACGGAGACCTCCGGCGACGGCTCGCAGGCGGGGTCGACCTTCTCCTCAGGGGCACTCGTGCAGTCCGTCGAGCCCGGATCGCCCGCTGAGAAGGCCTCCCTGCAGGTGGGCGACGTCATCACCAGGGTGGGTAACTACACCGTCAGCGATCCCCAGTCGCTGACGGCGGCGGTGCGCATCCAGACGGTCGGCCAGGAGGTTCCGGTGGAGGTCACCCGCGGCGGGGATTCGCGCACGGTGGAGATCACGCTGGCACAGGCACCGACGCAGTAAGAGGCGGTACAGCGCAGTACGGCGCGACGAACAGGAGGCGGCCCCGGATCCGGGACCGCCTCCTGTTCGTTGCAGGATGCGGAAGCGATTCCAGGGCCCGGCGGACAGCCGCGGACGGCCGGGATCGTCACCCCACTATGGTTAGCTAGTCGGTGGGAAGATCCCCGAACGAGGAAGGTCATTCATGGACGAGGCCACAGCAGGCGGACTGCGCATCGCGGTCCTGGTGAAGCATGTCCCGGACGCCCAGTTCGACCGCCACATCGGTGGTGACGACCTGACGACCGTGCGCACCGAGAGCATCCTCTCCGAACTGGACGAGTACGCCCTCGAAGCGGCACTCCAGCTCGTCGAGGCCCAGGGCGGCGCGGCCGGCGGACACCGCGTCACGGCCATCACCATGGGGCCCTCGGCCGCCGTCAGCGCCGTCAAGAAGTCCCTGCAGATCGGCGCCGATGACGGGGCGCACCTCACGGATGAGGCGCTGAGCGGGTCGGACGCGTCGGCCACGTCCAGGGCCCTCGCCGCGCTCCTGCAGCACCTCGGGCCCTTCGACCTGATCCTGACCGGGATGGCGTCGACGGACGGCGAGACCTCGCTCGTCCCGGCGCAACTCGCCGAGCGGCTCGGCCTGCCGCAGGTGACGTTCGCGGCATTCCTCGACCTGGCGTCGGAGGACGGCGGCTGGAAGGTCACCGCCCGCCGGGACAATGACACGTACGCCGAGACCATCGAGGCGCCCCTCCCGGCAGTCGTCTCGGTGACGGACCAGATCAACGAGCCGCGCTACCCGAATTTCAAGGGCATCATGGCGGCGAAGAAGAAGCAGATCCAGGTCCTGTCCCTGGCCGACATCGGGCTCCAGGCGGACGAGGTGGGCCTCACCGGGTCGTGGACCAGGGTCGAAGCGGCAGCACCCAGGCCGCCGCGCAGCCAGGGCGTCGTCATCACGGATGAGGGCGACGCCGGCATCCGGCTCGTCGACTTCCTCGCGGGTCAGAAACTCCTCTAGCCCTCGCCCGCCCCAGAGTCCCAGGAGACATCGCCATGACCACCGTCCTCGTTTTCCTCGACCACCCCGGAGCGAGCCTCGCCAAGAGCGAGCGCGAACTCCTCTCGCTCGCTGCTTCCCTCGGTGATCCCGTCGTCGCCCTGGCGGACGGGGCCGGCCAGGCCTACCTCGACGGCGTCGGCTCCTACGGCGTGCGGGAGTACTACCGCCCGGACACCGAGGCTGTCTCCGAGGTGCTGGTGGCCGGGAAGGCTGCTTTCCTCACCGAGGCCGTCCGGGCAACCGGCGCGGGAATCGTGCTGCTGGGCAACTCTTACGAGGCGAAGGAGATCGCCGCCCGGCTCGGCGTCAGGCTGGGGTCGGGGGTGATCACCGACGTCGTCGCCCTCGATGCCGATCTTGCCGCCACGAAGTCGGACTTCGCCGGCTCGTACACGGTCACCTGCCGCGTGACCAGCGGCGTTCCGATCCTGACCGTCAAGCCGAACAGCTTCGAGGCCGTGGAGGCTGGCCTTCCGACGTCACCGCGCGAGGTGCGCATCCCCGTGGAGCTGCCCGCTGCCGCGGCTCGCGTCACCGGACGCGTCGACAAGCCCGTCAGCGGCCGCCCGGAGCTCGCCGAGGCCCGCGTCATCGTCGCTGGTGGACGCGGCGTGGATGGCGACTTCGGCCCTCTGGAGGATCTGGCGGACGCCCTGGGGGGTGCCGTGGGTGCTTCCCGCGCGGCCACCGATGCGGGGTGGATAGAGCACTCGGCGCAGATCGGGCAGACGGGCAAGACCGTGTCGCCGCAGCTCTATATCTCCGTGGGGATCTCGGGCGCCATCCAGCAGAAGGCCGGGATGCAGACCTCCAAGGTGATCGTCGCGATCAACAAGGACGCCGATTCGCCCGTGTTCGAGATCGCCGATTTCGGCATCGTCGGAGATCTCTTCTCGGTGCTGCCCCAGGCGACCGAGGAGATCCGGAAGCGCGGACTGTAGCGCGTGGCACAGGAACGTGACGTCACCGCCCCGTCACGGGTGCTGGTCTTCGCGGCGCACCCGGACGACATCGATTTCGGGGCGTCCGCGACGATAGCCGGTTGGACCGCCGCCGGCGCATCGGTCAGTTACTGCATCCTCACGGACGGGGATGCCGGAGGATTCTCCGACGAGGACCGGCCGGGAGTGGCAGGGCTGCGGCGCGAGGAGCAGCGCGACGCCGCCAGGATCGTCGGGGTCTCCGACGTGACGTTCCTGGGTGAGCCCGACGGTCATCTCGAACCGACGGACGCCGTCATCCGGGAGATCGTCCGCAGGATGCGGGAGGTCCGGCCGGACATCGTGGTGTCGATGCACCCGGAGCGGAGCTGGGACCGGATCCAGAAGAGCCACCCGGATCATCTGGCGTGCGGAGAAGCGGTCACGAGGGCCGTCTATCCGGCGGTCGAGAACCCCTTCGCCTACCCGGAACTCGAGGCTGCCGGCCTGGCGCGCTACCGGGTCCCGTGGCTGTGGTTCTACGGGGGGCCGGCGCACCTCGAGAACCGGTTCGTGGACGTCAGCGGGCGGGAGGACCTCAAGATCGCCGCCATCACCGCCCACCGGAGCCAGCACCCGGATGTGGGGCGCATGCAGGCCAGGGTGCGGGCCATCCTCGCGGAGAACGCCCGGCGGGGAAACCTGCCCGAGGGACGCAGCGCCGAGTCGTTCCATGTCGTCGGTATCAACACCGACGAGACCATCGCGGGTTTCTAGCAGGATCGGCGGACCCTCGCAGGAGCACTGCCGACGGTTCATGGGAACGCCCGCAGTACCCGTGACCTGATCCGACACCAGCGGCCCCGCCGATGCGCGGACGCATCGGCAGGGCCGCTTTCGGGGTGTTACCGGTCGGAGCGGGGGATCAGGCTCCCAGCGGAATCTGGGCTACGACGGGCAGCGTGGGCGTCGCGGATCCGCCCTCGGGCTCGACCGTGATCGCAATGGCACTGAAGCCACTGATCTCCGTCAGCTCGGTGACCTTGGTGCCTGCTACGTCGGAGCCGGACATCGTACCCACGGAGACGGGGGCTGTCCCATCGGCGGGGATCCGCCACATCTGGTAGACGTGGCCCTCGGCCGGCGCCGGTATGCCGCTCAGTGTCACGACCGCCGCGTTCTCCTCACCGGAGACTGCGAGCTCGGCGACGCCACCGGCATCGAGGGAGAGCTCCTGCGTCCGGACGTCCGACGCCTGGAGCACCTGCTGCTCGACCGTGTTCTGCTGGAGGTTCTGGGCGATGGTCACGCCGCCCACAGCGAGCACCACGGCGGCTGCCGCAGCAACCATCCAGCGCGAAGCCCGTGAGGACATCGAGGCCCGGGTGGAGCGTCGTTCCGCCAGCTCGTCCTGGCCGCCCGCCGGCGCTCCGGCATGCTCCGGTTCGTGGTGAGCCGCTGGTGGGACAGGCACGAGCGTCGGTGGTGGCATGGACCCCGTTCCGTGGTCCTCGACCCCCGGTAGCTGCGCGACGATCCGATCGAAGAGGTCGGCCGGCGGCTCGACCTCCGTGGCGTAGGCAGTAGTCATTGTCTCTCGACACGTGCGGACCCGGTCGGCGAAGGAGGCGCTGGTGCTCGGATCGGCATCCTGCAGGAACGCGTCGATCACGCGGCGTTCCTCGGAGCTGATGGCGTCCAGCGCGTACAGCTCCGCCCACTCCAGAACGTGGCCTCGGGCCAGGTCCGTCTCGAGGTCGTCCGCGAATTGTCTGTTCATATCCTTGTCCTGCATCTCAGTTCACCCCCAAACATGTCTTGAGCCGGATCAATCCGTCACGGATTCTCGATTTGATGGTCGGCACCGCGACGCCGAGTTTCTCGGCCACCTCGCGGTAGGTCAGCCCGCCGTAGTAGGCCAGCTTCACTGATTCCTGCTGGGTCTCGGTCAGTGTGTCCAGACACCTGACCACGCTCTCCGCTTCCAGCCGCTGCGTGACGGTGTCGACGACGTCGTCGTGATCTATGGTCTGCGTGGCCGCTCCGTAGCGCGCCTCCCGATCCGTGGCGCTCTGTTCCGAGCGCACCCGGTCCACCGCGCGGCGGTGGGCCAGGGTCATGAGCCACGCCATGGGGCTGCCCATGGCCGGGTTGAAGCGATCCGCGGTGTTCCACACCTGGAGGTAGACCTCCTGCGTGGCGTCCTCGCTCAACTCCGGATCGATGAGCACGCGCCGGGCGAGCCCGTAGACGCGCTTCGATGTCTGCTCGTAGAAGAGTGCGAAGGCGGCCCGGTCCTGCCGCGCGATCCGCAGCAGCAGGTCCGTCAGTGTGGGACCGACCCCGGGATCAACGGCCATCCCGCGTGCTGCGGGAGCGGTGGGGCTGACCCGGCTTACTCGTGGCGTTTCCATAGGGCTCCAGCATAAAGCGCTGGTCGTCCCAAACCGAACAGCCCCGGGCCGGCCGTGCCGCGGCGGGCGGACGCGCGCCTGCTGCTGCAAATGCACCATCCCACCCCTCCCGATTCCGATGTCTTTCTTCCTGACATCTTTCATTCGGAGCGGGACGTGTCATGGATGGTTCGGCGCCGAGGGCTGGTCCATCCGTGCGCGGGCCTGGTCAGCCGGAGCGTAGGAGGCGACGGCGATGAGTGAGTCCGCGTTGAGGACGAACTCCTCTCCGAGCCGCTCCACGAAGGCCTCCCGCACGCGCTGCAGGAGTTCGGGCTCGTCCGGCAGCAGCCCCCGGTATCCGCTGCCGAGCGCCAGGGACCAGGCGTGGTCGGGCTCGAGGGGAACGGTCAGCCCGAGCTTCTCGACCCTCACGTCGTCCAGCCCTCGTGCGAGCAACCACTCCTGCAGGCGGTCCCCGGATGCGAGCCTCCTGCGGTTCTCGACGAAGACCGGGGCAGCGGAGGAACCGGCAGCGGTTCCGTCGGACGCGACGGTTGCACGGATGGTGTCGAGGAGCAGATCGCCGAACGGCTCGAGGGCGCCGTCGTCCCATGCGCTCAGGGCAACCCTTCCACCCGGGCGCAGCATCCGCACGATGCGGTCCATGCCTGCGTCCATGTCGTCGAGGAGGAAGACCCCGTAGCAGCTGACCACGGCGTCGTAGGGCGCGTTCGGCGTCCAGAACGCAGGATCCGTGCGGTGGAAGGACACGTTGCCCAGCCCGAGGGCCTCGGCCTTGGCTTCCGCGAGGTCGAGCATCGCCGAGGAGCGGTCGACGGCGTCGATGTGCCCGTCCGGTCCCGCGAGCTGCGCGGCCGGGATGGTCCCCGTGCCGGTTGCTGCGAAAACGTCGAGCACACGCTCGCCCAGGAGGATGTCGGCCGCGGCGACGACGGCGTTGCTCACCGGGTTCCATACGGCGGGAGCGAGGCGGTCGTAGTCCTCCGCCCCGCCTTCGGGCAGTGTTGCGGCATGGCGAGCGGGCATGGAGGGCTCCTGGGCGTGGATCATCGCTGGGCGCCTGCGAAGCCCTGTTGGCGCCAGGCTTCGTAGAGGACGATGGATGCGGTGTTGGCGAGGTTGAGCGAACGGCGGGTGGGCAGCATCGGGACGCGGACCCGCGCCGTGACGCGGGGGTCGTGCTTGACCTCGTACGGGAGGCCGTCGGACTCCCGGCCGAACAGCAGGACGTCCGTGGGCTCATAGGCGATGTCCGTGTAGGACACGTCACCGTCCGAGGTGTAGGCGAACACGCGCCCGGGCTGCAGCGCCTCCCATGCCGCCTCGAGGGTCGGATGCACGTGCAGCACCGTGAGGTCGTGGTAGTCCAGCCCGGCCCGCTTCAGCTTGGAGTCCTCGAGGCTGAAGCCGAGCGGTTCCACGAGGTGCAGTTCCGCACCGGCCACGGCGGCGAGGCGGATCGCGGCGCCGGTGTTGCCGGGTATTTCTGGGGTGTGGAAGAGGATGCGGAACACCGCTCCATCCTAGCTTCCGGCCGAGGCGAGCAGGCGCGCGAGCACGGGGAGCTGCACCGCGTTCGGCGCGGGCCCGGAGGACAGGAACGCGCGGATGGTGCGGACGGCCGTGCCGGCGTTCACGACCTGCACGACGGCGGGCGAGGAGCGGTCGAAGCCGGGCGGGACGTCGATGACGGGGGCGAAGGGATTGTCCGGCGCGCCATGGATGACCACCCACCCCGCGACGTTGAGGTCCGGGAACAGCTCCTGGACTGCACGCACCGAGCGCGGTAACTGCAGATCGACGGTCCTGCCCTGGAAACGCAGCGATCTGCCGTCCCAGGAGAAATTGCCCGGCGGCGCCGTGAAGGAGTCGATGACCGCCATGCGGTAACCGGCCAGGAGGACATGGCCGGCCGACGTCCTCTCCCTGTCGTCGAAGGCGAGGCCGTTGACGAGGCGCGCGGCGGGGTACGTGGGCAGGAGCGCGCGCTCGAGCAGGGCGGAGGTGCGGAGTTCACCGTCCACGCGGGACCGGACCGCGGAGGACAGGCGCCCGAACATGCCCGGCTGCCGCGGGGAGCCGTGGACCTGCCGGCCGGCGAGGATCAGGGGGACCGCCGGTGGAGCCGACGGCGAGAACGGTGGCAGATAGTTCGGCGGGGCCTTCGCGGCGTCGTCGTCCTCCACCCGTGTCCGCGCGGACGCCCGCGCCTCCGGAGTCCCGTTGCGGGCCGCTGCGGCGCCGGAGGCCGCAGGCGCGGGGCGGACCCGCCCGATCTCGGCGTCGTATCGTTCCCGGCGCTGCGGATCACTGAGCGTCTCGTAGGCGATGGCGACGTCGTGGAAGCCGGCCGCGCTGCCGCCGAGGTCCGGGTGTGCCGCTCGCGCCGCCCTGCGATAGGCGTCCTTGATGTCCTTGTCGCCGGCGTCCGGGGACACGCCGAGGACGTCGTAGTACGACTTCCGTGGCGCCTCTGGCATCGATCGGGCCTTTCGTGGAGATTCTGCGGTTCCGGAGCATCCGGGACCACGGGGGCTGGTGGTGCCGTGCTCGGAGACCACCTGCCGATACCACCTGACACTAGGGCCACGGGGCAACCGGCACAAAAGCGTGCGCCGGCCCACCGTCGGCCCACCGCCGGCCGGTCGGGCAGGACGGAGCCGGCAGCAGGCGGACATGCGGGCTCAGGTACAACGCAGCACCCGGCCGGGAAGTTTCGCCGTCCACGGCTGCGGACGGAGGGGGACTCCTGCCCGTGGCCGGCCACCGCGCCGGAATTGCACCGGCATTACAGTGGGAGCGGCGACCTACCTGGTGTCGCGGAGATCAGGCAGACGGGACGGTTCGCGTGCGGCGAGGCAGGGTGGCGACGGCAGGCAGCGCGCGGCTGGGCCTGCCGGTGCTCGCCCTGCTCCTGACGCTGCCGGCCTGCACCATCGAGGTACCGCTGCCGCCGGGATCAGCGCCGGGATCAGCGCCGGCCACGGTGCCGGCCTCCGCTCCGCCGGGTGGGGCCGCACCTGCTCCCTCGCCCAGCGGCGTCGACCCCGGGCTGCCGCCCCTCACCCGCGCGCAGATCACGGGCGAGGACATGACCTTCGCCCGCGGCAGCTACCTCGCGCAGGGCGAGAGCGTCGCCTTCGCCGACGGCATGACGCGCTCCGACGGGTGGACGCCGCGCAGGATGATGGTCAACGGGGAGTCCGCCTACGAGGACGGCCTCGGGTGCCTGGCGTCCCTCCGCCACACGGGCGTGCAGGGGCCGCTCGTCGTGGACGGCGATGACAGGGCATCCACCGAGGCGCTCTTCGCGTTCCTGGACCCGAGCATCCTCCCCGAGTACCTCGTGACGACCACCTGGCCGTGGGGCGGGAGCCCCGGCGAATCACCGGCGGGCATCGAGTTCCTCACCTACCTGCAACCTGCCGCCGGGTCCGCGCCGGCGAGCGCCGTATCCCTCCGGCTGTTCAGCGGGCCGCGGACCGGGTTGGCGATCACTGTGTCCTGTCCCTCGGACGACCAGCTGGCGGCCGCCGTCGCCGACGTCCGCAGCCGCGTCTCGGTGGTGCCGCCGAGGTCCTGAGCCCCGGCGGTCCTGCCTGTTGGCCCTGCCTGTTGGCCCTGTCTGTTGGTCCTGCCTGTCGGCAACCGGGCGTCCGCCCGGTTGCTTCACGGGGTGCGCCGGTACAGCGTGTAGAGGGCCGATTCCTCCGTCAGCAGGGAGGAGAGCGCCAGCGGGACGGCGTCCTCCGGGCTGGGGCCGACGGAGATCCGGGGGCCGTCGCCGCCGGCGAGCAGCGGACTGATCGAAAGGCACAGTTCGTCGACGGCGCCGGCGCGGGTGAGGCTGCCCAGCACGGCCGGGCCGCCCTCGCACAGCACCTTCAGCAGTCCGCGCCTGCCGAGTTCGGCGAGGACGGCGGACGCCTGTACCGTGTCCGATCCGCAGTCGACCACGTCGGCGACGTGCTCCAGTGCCGCGCGCCTGCCTGCCGGCGCGTCCGTGCCGGTGAGGATGACCGGACGCACCGGGGCACGCTGGAAGAAGCCGCTGGAGGGGTCGAGGTTCAGGCTGCCCGAGATCACCGCGACGGCGGGGTGCGGCGCGAGGCCGTGCGCGGAACGCCAGGTCCGTGCGGCGTCGTCGACGAGCTCGCCCTCGTAGCCCTCGGCCCGGATGGTCCCCGCTCCGACGAGCACCACATCCGCGAGGCGTCGCAGCACCGTGAAGATGCGCTTGTCGCCCTCGTTCCCGAGCCCGGCGGAGAACCCTCCGCTGGTCGCGGCGCCGTCGGCCGCTGCCACGAAGTTGAACCGGACGTACGGGGTGTCCGTGGCCGGGTAGGCGTAGATGCGGTGCAGGGCGTCGTCGTCGATCGCCGCGGGCGAGGCCGGGATGAGCGAGGTGATCACGGCGCTGCCGGCTCGTTGGCATCGCCCATGTTGTGGCGCAGGTACGCCGGTTCGCGCCACCCGAGGACCGCCTCGGTGAGGTCGATGGCAGCCCGGGACGCCGCCACGTTGTGCATCCGCAGCACGCGGGCACCGCCGAGGAGGCAGATGACGGCGGCGGCGAGCGAACCCTCGACGCGTTCCCGCTTGGGGCGGTCGAGTGTCTCGCCGATGAAGTCCTTGTTGGACACGGCGGCGAGGGTGGGGAACCCGAGCCCGGCGATCTCGGAGAACCTGCGCGTGATCTCCAGGGAGTGCAGCGTGTTCTTGTTGAGGTCGTGTCCCGGGTCCACGAGGATCCGGTCCTCCGGGATGCCCAGCCGCACGGCGTCGTCGACCTTCCGGAGGAGGAAGTCCGCGATCTCGCCGACCACGTCGTCGTACGTCGGGCGCGGATAGACGGTGCGCGGCTCCGCCAGGCTGTGCGTGATGACGAGGTGCGCCCCGGCCTCGGCGACGACGGCCGCCATGTCCGGGTCCCGCAGGCCGGTGGTGTCGTTGACGACGTTCGCCCCCGCGGCGAGGGCGCGCCGGGCGACCTCCGGGAGGAAGGTATCGGCGGAGATGATGACGTCGGACGCCGCGCGGACGGCGCTGATGACCGGGACGATGCGGTCGGCCTCCTCCGAGGCCGGGATGGGATCGCCCGGGGAGAACGGCGCCCCGCCGATGTCCACCCAGTCCGCGCCGTCGTCGACCGCCTTCAGGGAGGCGTCGACGGCGGCCTGCAGGGCGAAGGTCGCCCCGCCGTCGTAGAAGGAGTCAGGTGTCCGGTTGATGACGGCCATGAGCGCGACCCGGCGGTCGAAGTCGATGGTCCGCGCACCGAACGTGTGCACCGCGTGCCGGAGGCCGGGCAGGTAGGTGCCGGGGGAGGAAGGAGCCGCTGCTTGACTATCCACCCTGCAGTTCTACCACCGCGGGCATCGCGAGCCGTCGTCCTCGCCGGGGCGTGACGCGCGCCACCGGAATCGGCCGGGCGGCGTGGCGCCCGTAGAATCAGAGGATGCCCGTGTATGTCGATCACGCGGCGACCACGCCGATCTCGGCGCCGGCGCTCGCCGCACTCACCCGCGAACTCAGCCGGAGCGGGAATCCCTCCTCCCTCCACGGCTCGGGCCGCCGTGCCCGCCGCTCCGTCGAGGAGGCCCGCGAGACGATCGCGGCCGCCGCCGGGGCCCATGCCTCCGAGGTGATCTTCACGTCCGGTGGGACCGAGGCGGACAACCTGGCGATCAAGGGACTCTACTGGGCGCGCCGCGCGGCCGGCCCCGCCCGCAACCGGATCCTCTGCAGCACCGTGGAGCACCACGCCGTCCAGGACGCCGTCGAGTGGCTCGAGCGGCACGAGGGTGCGGAGGTGGTGTGGCTGCCCGTCGACGCGACCGGCGTCGTCTCCCTCGATGCCCTGCGGGCCGCGCTGGCCGAAGCACCCGAGCGGACGGCGCTCGTCACCGTCATGTGGGCCAACAACGAGGTGGGGACCGTCCAGCCGGTCCGGGAGATCACGGCCGAGGCCGCCCGGTTCGGAATCCCCGTCCACAGCGACGCGGTGCAGGCTTTCGGCGCCCTTCCCGTGTCCTTCGCGGAGTCGGGGCTCGCGACCATGGCCGTCAGCGCGCACAAGATCGGCGGCCCCGTGGGTGTCGGCGCCCTCCTGGTGGGCCGCGCCGTGACCCTCACGCCCGTGCAGCACGGTGGCGGGCAGGAACGGGACATCAGGTCCGGGACGCTCGACGGCGCCGGGATCGCCGCCTTCGCCGCTGCGGCCGACGACGCCGTCACGCACCTGCACGAGGAGGCTCCCCGCCTCGCCGCGCTGAGGGACCGCCTGATCGAGGGGATCCTCCAGCAGGTCCCGGAGGCGGTGCTGCGCGGGGTCGGGCATCCCGCCCCCGAGGGGACGCGGCTCCCCGGGAACGTGCACTTCACCTTCCCCGGGTGCGAGGGGGATTCGCTCCTGTTCCTCCTCGACCTCGCGGGCATCGAGTCCTCGACGGGTTCGGCCTGCACCGCGGGCGTCCCGCGGCCCTCCCACGTCCTGCTGGCCATGGGCCTGACGGAGGACGAGGCGCGGGGCGCCCAGCGGTTCAGCCTCGGGCATACATCCACGGCCGAGGACGTTGACGCGGTGGTACGTGCAATCGGCGGGGCCTACGAGCGCGCCCGCACGGCGGGCATGGCCGGGCACGCATCAACCATTCGAACGGCAGGAACGGGTTTTATCTCATGAGGGTACTGGCAGCGATGAGCGGCGGCGTCGATTCCGCGGTGGCGGCGGCGCGCGCCGTGGACGCGGGGCACGACGTCGTCGGGGTCCACCTGGCCCTCTCCCGCATGCCCGGGACACTCCGCACCGGCAGCCGCGGCTGCTGCACCATCGAGGACTCGCGGGACGCATGGCGCGCCTGCGACATCCTCGGCATCCCGTACTACGTCTGGGACTTCTCCGAGCGCTTCAAGGAGGACGTCGTCGACGACTTCATCGCGGAGTACGCGGCGGGCCGCACACCCAATCCGTGCATGCGCTGCAACGAGCGCATCAAGTTCGCCGCGCTGCTCGAGAAGGCGCTCGCGCTCGGGTTCGACGCCGTCTGCACCGGCCACTACGCGAAGGTGATCGAGGACGCCGACGGCAACCCTGAGCTGCACCGCGCGGCCGACTGGGCGAAGGACCAGTCCTACGTGCTCGGCGTGCTCACCCACGAGCAGCTTCGGCACTCCATGTTCCCGCTCGCCGAGACCCCCTCGAAGGCCGAGGTGCGTGCGGAGGCGGAACGGCGCGGACTCTCCGTCGCGAACAAGCCCGACAGCCACGACATCTGCTTCATCCCCGACGGCGACACGCGCGGCTGGCTCGAGGAGCGCATCGAGATGACCGACGGCGACATCCTCGACGTGGACGGCGCGAGGATCGGCAGCCACCCCGGCGCCAACGCCTTCACCGTCGGCCAGCGGCGTGGC
This sequence comes from Arthrobacter sp. NPDC092385, assembly GCF_044755105.1. NCBI lineage: Bacteria > Bacillati > Actinomycetota > Actinomycetes > Micrococcales > Micrococcaceae > Arthrobacter > Arthrobacter sp. NPDC092385. The sequence goes on along the minus strand of NZ_JBIVQL010000002.1, from coordinate 32,550 downwards.
CTCAAGCTGGGCACCCCCGCCGCGGACGGCAAGCCACGCTTCGTGCTCGAGATCCGCCCGAAGCAGAACGAGGTCGTCGTCGGACCCGAGCATCTGCTCGCGATCGACCAGATGCGGGGCATCAAGGTGTCCTGGGCGGGCCTGCCCATCGGCGAGGTGCTCACGGGCGAGGAGTTCGCGTGCATGGCCCAGGTCCGCGCCCACGGCGATCCGGTGGCTGCCCGCGCATCGGTCGAGGCGGACGGCGACGGCACCCAGCAGCTGGTGGTCCGTCTCGTCGAGCCCATGCGCGGCGTGGCACCCGGACAGACGGTCGTCCTGTACCAGGGCACGAGGGTGCTGGGCCAGGCGACCATCGACTCCGCACGTTCGGCACTCCGCCCGGAGATGGCGGCGGCGCAGGGCTAGACGCAGTTTCCGGACGTCCGTGGGCTTCTGCTTGACTGGAGGCATGACGCATCCACGCAGCGGCTTCGACCCGGCAGCCAGTTCACTCGCAGGAGACGTAGCCCCCGAGGTGATGGCCGAGCTGCTGTCCGTGAGGAGTTCGATCGACAACATCGACGCCACCCTCGTCTACCTGCTGGCCGAACGCTTCAAGGCGACCCAGCGCGTAGGGCACCTGAAGGCCGAGCACGATCTTCCCGCCGGTGACCCGCAGCGGGAGGCGGCGCAGATCGCCCGGCTCCGCATGCTGGCCGAAGAGGCGCAGCTGGACCCGGCATTCGCCGAGAAGTTCCTGAACTTCATCATCTCCGAGGTGATCCGCCACCACCAGGCCATCTCCGAGAACCGCAGGCCCGCAGCCGAGGGTCGCCACGACGATCCGTCCTCCGCGGCCGGCACCGGAACGGGAACGGACGGCACCCATGCCTGACGGGGACCGCGAGCGTACCGTCGGGGCGACGGCCGCCGGCGACTGGCCGGGTACCGACCCCCTCGAGGCGAACCGGGCCGTGCGGGGTGAGCTCGGGGGAGCGAACGTCCCCTTCCTGCCGTCCCTGACCGCCCGGGGACCGGGAAGCGACGCCGTGGGCCGGACGCTCGGTGTCCTCGTGGAGCTGCCGTTCGACCTCCAGCCGCACGGCTGGCGCCTCGTCCAGCGGCCCGGCAAGGACCAGCGGCGCGCCGAGTCCGCCCTGTCGTCCGACATCAACGCACTCGGCGACATCGCGGGCGCCGAGGACCAGCCCTCCCCACACCTGAAGCTGCACCTGAGGGGGCCGCTGTCCCTGGCCGCGGGCACACACCTGCACAACGGCGAGCGCGTCCTGGTCGATTCCGGTGCGCGGCGCGAGCTCTACGCATCGCTCGCTGCAGGCGCGGCGGACGTGGTGAGGCGCGTGTCGGCCGTGGCGAGGGGCGCCCAGGTGCTGCTCCAGCTCGACGAGCCGGACGCCGGCGACGTCCTCGCGGGGCGCGTGCCCACGGCGAGCGGGTACCGGACGCTGCGCGCGATCGACCGCCGTGAGGCGACCGAGGCCTGGGACCTCGTGGCGGCGTCGGCCCTGGGCGCCGGCGCCGCGGGCACCGTCCTGGTGCCGGGAAACGGCGATGTCGCACTCGACGCCGCCCGCTCGAGCGCCGCGACAGCCGTGTCCCTCGAGCTGCGCGGGATCTCCGACCGGCAATGGGAAGCGCTCGCCGAGGACATCGAGTCCGGGCGCGGGCTCTGGCTGGCGATCCTGGACCCCCGGCCGAAGCTTCCGCAGGTCACGGTACTCGCGGAGTCGGTGCTCGGTGCCTGGCGGCGCGTCGGGCTGCCGGCGGCGGCGCTCTCCGCGCTCACGGTGACCTCGCTGCCCGGGCTCGACGCCCTCTCCCCGGCCGATGCCACGCGGGCTCTCACCCGCCTCGCCCAGGTCGCCGACGCGCTGGACCAGGTCCGCAGCGAGGGCTGATCCGGGCGGCCGCGGCAGCGGGGTCGCTCAGACGCGTTCTTCCCAGCGGCGGGGACGGGCGTCGGGGGGAAGGACGCCGTCGAACTCCTCGAGGACGTAGTCGAAGGATCCCGCGTAGACGAGCAGGGTTCCCAGCTGGCGGTGCACCACGCGCGTCGTGATCCTGAACGCCCCCGCGGCGTCGTCCCACCATTGCTCCACGTAGGCGAGCGCGCCGAGGGCATCGGGAAGCGGCAGCCGAAGGCCCGCGAAGACCCGTGTCCGCGAGGACACCATGCGGATGTGGCCGTCGTCGGTGGCGGAGCAGGTCAGGAGCGTGGCCATGCGCCGGTGCCGGCCCACATAGTCGGTGAGGACGCCGTCCTGCAGGGAGGTCGTGTCCTCGAAGACGCGCACGGCGCTGCCGAAGTCGAGTTCGCGGCGCGCCGTGAGGGCCGGACGCCCGAACGGATCCGTGTGCGGGTAGTTCCTGATGGTGAACGGGACGTCGGTGCCGTACTCGGGGAAGAACGCGTTCTCCAGTGTGGTGAGGCGGAAGGCCGGCCGCGCGAACCAGGCGGGACACCCGGCGACGTCGAAGACCCCGCGTCCGTGGCCCGACAGTCCGCTCTCCGCGTGCAGCCCGAAGTATTCGCGCAACTCCGGCTGGAGGCGGCCGAACCCGCTGCCCATCGCCTGCTGGTAGATCGAGATCATGCCGCCCTCTTCCTCCGCTCGGACCACCAGTCAACCATGGGGCGGGCCGGCGGGCGTCTGCAGGAGCAGGCGAAGCCCTCAGAGGCGCCCGGCGGCCTTCAGCCGAATGTAGGCGTCGGCGAGCAGGGGTGGGAGTTCGGCGGGGACCGCGTCCACCACCTCGGCACCGAGGAGGCGGATCTGGTGCGCCACCGCGGCGCGATCCAGCAGGGCGCGTTCCGCAGCCGCGGCACGGAACGTGGCCGCCGCCGTCGAGCGGTCCGCGCTCATCTCGTCGAGCCTGGGGTCGCGCACCGAGGCGACCACGACGACGTGGCGCCCGGTCAGCGCGGGCAGTGCCGGCAGCAGGCCCTCTTCGACGGCGCCCGAATCGAGCGAGGTCAGCAGCACCACGAGGGAGCGGTGGGCCGATGCCGCACGTACCTGTGCAGGAAGGCGTGACCAGTCCGCCTCGATGAGTTCCGCCTGGAGCGGCGCCATCGCGGTCACGAGCGAACCGAGCAGGTTGCCCTTGGCCGTCGAGTCCACACGTGCTCGGAGGCGGCGGTCGAAGGCCAGGAAGTGCACCTTGTCGCCGCCCCGCTCGGCGAGGACGGACAGGAGCAGCGCGGCTTCGATGCCGGTGTCCAGGCGCGGTTCGTCGAGCACCCGCGCCGCCGAGGTGCGCGAGGTGTCCAGCACGACGACGACGCGGCGGTCACGCTCGGGGCGCCAGGTCCGGACGACCGTGTCTCGCCGCCGGGCGGTGGCCCGCCAGTCGATGGAGCGCACGTCGTCGCCGCGCACGTAGTCCCGCAAGGAGTCGAACTCGGTGCCGGCGCCCCGGATCTGGACCGCCGTCCGGCCGTCGAGTTCGCGCAGGCGGCGCAGCTTCGAGGGGAGGTGGCGCCTGGAGTTGAACGGGGGCAGCACCCGGAGCACGCCGGCCGCCGGGACCGGGACCTGCCGTGCGGCGATCCCGAGCGGGCCGGCGCTCCGGATGGTCACCGTGTCCACGCGGAGGATGCCGCGCCGCGTGGGGCGCAGCAGGACGGTCATGCGCCGCGACTCGCCGGGAGGCACCACGATCGTCTGCTCCGGATCGGCTGCCCCGGCCGAGGGCTGCCAGGCCTCGCGCACCGTCGCGCGCAGTGTCCGGGACGTGTCGTTGCGCAGGACCAGCGCGCTGCGGCCCTCCTCGCCGAGCCGCACGCTGTCCGGCAGGGTCCTGACGATGCCCACCCTCCGCGGGGAAGCGGCCAGGCCCACATCGAGGCAGGCCACAGCGGTGAGGAGTGCAGCCCACAGCAGGATCGACGCCGCACCCGGGTAGAGGAGGACGGGCACGACGCCGAGCAGCGCCAGCAGGACGAAACGGCCGGTGATGGCCAAGGGCTCTCCTCTCGGATCCGGGGGCGGGCGGGTACCCGCTCCAGATCAGGCGGGTCGGGTGGGTCGGGTGGGGATGCCTACCGCGGCACGGGGACGGTGCCCAGGATGCCGCCGAGCACGTCGTCGACGTCGACGCCGTCCATCTGCGCCTCCGGCCTCAGCGCCACGCGATGCCGGAGCGCCGGCAGCGTGAGCGCCTTGACGTCGTCGGGGGTGACGAAGGACCGGCCGGACAACCACGCCCAGGCGCGCGAGGTGTTCAGGAGCGCGGTGGCACCGCGCGGTGACACGCCGAGCTGGAATGACGGCGACGTCCGGGTGGCGCGGACGACGTCGACGATGTAGGCGAGTACCTCCGGCGCGACGGCGACACGGGCGACCGCCGTCCGTGCGTGGTCGATGTCCTCCACTCCGGCCACCGCCCGGACCCCCGCGGCAGCGAGGTCGCGGGGGTCGAAGCCGACGCTGTGCCGGCGGATCACCTCGATCTCGTCGTCGCGGCCGGGCAGGGGGAGGGTGAGCTTGAGGAGGAAGCGATCGAGCTGCGCCTCGGGCAGGGGATAGGTGCCCTCGTACTCCACCGGGTTCTGCGTCGCCGCGACGATGAACGGCGAGGGCAGGCGCCGGGACACGCCGTCGACGGAGACCTGCCGTTCCTCCATCGCCTCCAGCAGCGATGCCTGCGTCTTCGGGGGAGTGCGGTTGATCTCGTCGGCGAGGAGGATGTTGGTGAAGACCGGGCCCTCCCGGAACGTGAACTCGGAGGCCCTCGCCTCGTAGATGAGGGAGCCCGTGATGTCGCCCGGCATGAGGTCCGGCGTGAACTGCACCCGCTTCGTGTCGAGGCTCAGCGCCGCGGCGAGCGTGCGCACGAGCAGGGTCTTGGCGACGCCCGGTACACCCTCCAGCAGGACGTGCCCGTCCGCGAGGAGACCGATGAGGAGCCCCGTCACGGCCGGGTCCTGCCCCACGATCGACTTGCCCACCTCGGCGCGTACGCGCAGCAGCGCCGCCCGGGCGGAATCGTCGTCGGGACGTGCCTGCCCCGACGCCTGTCCCGGCGTCTGCCCTGGCGCCTGTCCCGGCGTCCGACCCGCGTGCCGCGGCGCCGGATCCTCCACGCGTGTCGCCGGGTGGGCGCCGCCCGGCGGTGTTGCCGGCGCCTGCAGGGCTTCGTCCTGCCGGCCTTCGGTGTGGTTCATGATGACGTGATCTCCTTCTCGAGGTCGAGGATCTCCTGTGCCCACAGCACAAGCTCGCGGTTCGTGGTCGGGGTGGTGCCGAGCAGTCGCTGCTCGAGCTCCGGGCGGGGCCGTCCGCTGTGGCGCGCCGCCGCCTCGACGACCTCGGCAGGGGACGCGGAGCGGTCGACGCGGAGGCGATGGGCCATCCGGGTGAGGGTCGCTGCGCGGAGGGTGGCCGCGGCGTGCCGGACCGAACGCGAGTCCTGGTAGAGGCGGGCGCGCCCTTCGGCCGTCTCCGCGGCACGGACGACGACGGGCAGCGGCTCGGCAGCCAGCGGCCCCAGCCGCCGGCCCCGCCAGAGCATCGCCAGGGCCGAGCAGACGAGGAGCCACACCAGCAGGGGATTCACCCACGGAGGCAGGAGGGTCCTCGGATCGATGCCCTCGCCGGTCGAGACGACATCTGCTCCCGTCGGTTCGTACCAGACGAGGGTCGGCGAGGACCCGAGTACCCGCAGGGCAAGGGCCGCGTTGCCCTCGTCCGTGATCGAGCCGTTGGAGAGGATCGACGGTGCTCCGAGCACAGCGACCGCGCCATCGCTGCTCGTGGCGTACAGGCCTCCGGCCACGTCGTCCACCGTGGTCGGGAAGCACTCGATGGCGCCGGAGTACACCGTTCCCGTCGCCGAGAGCGTCCCGGCCGCCGTCGCATCGGCGTCCGCGCATTCGGCGGCCCGGGCGGGGGAGCCTCCCGAGAGGTCGAGGGGGACAGGTCCGATCACCGTGAAGTCCTCGTCGAGGGCGGTCAGCTGGCGCGCACCCGGCTCCGCGAGCACCGCACGGTCCGACGCGGCGGCCAGGTCCGCGACCTGGTCGGCGCTGAGGTACTGCTGGGCGTCAGCGAGGAACAAGGTGGCAGGCCCTTCCTCCAGTGCCGCGAGTGCGTCGTCATGGGACTCGGCCCGGACGACGTCGACGCCCTGCGCCCGGAGGGCTTCCGCTACCGCCCGGGCGCCTTCGGGCGCGGGATTGGCCGGGGACAGTGGGCCGCCACCGATCTCCCGTCCCGGCAGGAGGTTGATCAGGATGATCACCGCGAGGACGAGGGCGCCCGCCAGCAGGGGCAGGGCACGCCGGGCCCGCGAGCGCGCGGTTGCCAGCGCGTTGCCGCCGTCGCCCATGACCTCCCCGGTCGGGGCGGGCGGCGCGGGAGGCGCCGCGTCCCCGCCGGCGCGGGCGGTGGGAGGGCCAGGGGTCGGCGCCATGGACTGCCGCGCCTCGTGCGTCACCGGGGTGCCACCGGCGTCGTCGGTCCCTCGGGTCGGGCCGGGCGCTCCGTGGAGAGACGGGCGTCGATGCCGGCTGCGCGCCGGTAGTCGCTGTCCGTGGCCGTGCCGCTGCCGTAGTGCGTCTCGTTGAACAGGTCCGCCAGCCAGGCGACCTCCACCGAGAGGGACGGGAAGACGCCGCCGAGTCGCCCCGCAGCTTCCGTCGCCGTCCTGCCGGGCTGCTCGCCGATCACCACGCGCTCCTCCGCGGAGCGGATGATCGCGCGCAGCAGCTCGGCCACCGCCCCGTTCCAGTTCCCCTCCCCGGCGAGCGCGGCGGCGCGCTCGCGGTGGTACGCACCCGAGCGCCCGGCGTCGTCGTCGAACACGGGAGCTTCCTGCTTCCTGCCGCGCGCGTTGAGGCGCGGCCTGATGAGCACGACGGCCACGACGACGAGGAGTGTGGCCCCGATCGCGACCACGAGCGTGCCCGGCCCGGGCCCCAGCCCGCCGACGCCGTCGAGCAGCCGGGCGATCCCCCGGAGGAAGTCCGCGAGGATGCGCTCGAAGATGTTGGGTTGCGCTTCCACGTAGGCGGGTTTCGCCAGTTCCTCCTCGAGGAGCCGCCGGGCGTCGTCCGCGTCGGGCGCGAGGAACGGGCGGGAGCCGGCTCTCACGGGCACACCCCGGGCCGGGTCCCTCCGACACGGCGGCCCGGCATCAGGGACGCCCGCCCGGCTGATGCCCGAAGGAGGTGGTGCCACCGGGGACGACATCGGTCCGCCCCGGCCCCGCCTGCTCGTGCTCGCGCATCAGGACGACGTCGAACCCTTCCCTCCGGATGCGGAGGTCGACATACAGCAGGGACGTCACGCCCGCCTGGAAGGCGTACCCGATGGCCGTGAAGAGTGCGGTGATCGCCTGCGTTGCCAGCAGGACGGGGATCGAGTCCAGGGCGTCCGGGGTGGCGGAGGTGGAACTGCTGAAGCCGAGGAAGAGGGACACGGCGAAGGTGAGCGGGGTGGAGATGACGGACGCGATGATCGAGACGATCACGCTCGTCAGCAGCACGATGCCGAACGTCCTCCACCAGTTGCCGCGCGTCAGCCGCCACGACCGCTTGACGGAGGTCCAGGGCCCGGTGCCCTCGAGCATCAGGGCCGCAGGAGCGACGACGATCTTGATGCTCGCCCAGGTCAGGACGACCAGCGCGCCGATCACGAGCGGCACGATCACGAGGGCCGAGTACTCCTCGAGCCCGATGACGGCCAGCGCCGAGATCCCGACGAGGAGCACGAGGCCGACGACGCCCGCCGCGAACGACAGCAGGCCGAATCCGAACAGGGGGAGGAGGCGGTTGCGGGCGAGCCGCCATGCCTGGCCGAAGGACGTCCGCTGGTTGATGACGGCTCGGGCGATCGGGATGACCAGGATGCCCTGCAGGACGAGCAGCGCGACACCGGACACGACCCCCGCGACCGAGGCGAAGACGCCGAGACTGGCGAAAGCACCGATGATGCTGTCCGGTGTGGGGTTCTGCGACTCGAACACCTCGAAGGAGGACAGGACGTTCCCCAGCAGCAGGACGGTCACCAGTGCGACGACGGCCTGCAGGAGGATGGCGATACCGAAGGTGGCCAGCGGATTCCGCCGGCAGGCCTGGAAGGCGCCGTCGAGCAGTTCGCCGAGGCCGAGCGGCCGCAGGGGGATCACGCCCGGCTTCGGAGGAGCCTGGTACAGGGGGGCGGGCGGGAAGGTACCGCCCCACGGGCTGCCCTGCCCGGGACCCTGGGGCGGGTACGTCGGGCCCCACCCCTGGCCGCCGAAGGGCGGGGACGGCCGGCCGCCGTGCGGTGGGAGCGCGCCGCTGTCTCCGGGCCGCGCCGCAGAGCCAGGCTCGACGGCGTGGCCCGGCTGCCCGCCGGGTGCTCCCCACGAGGGAGGCCCTGCGGGGGAGGAGTAGCCCTGGCTCGGGGACTGCCAGGGCGAGGACCCATGCCCGTCGGTGCCTGGTGACGCGGCGGGCGGCTGCCAGGGCGCTTCGGTCCGACCGCCGGTGCTCCGGTCGTGATCCGGCGCCGGGCCGTCACCCGAGGAGCCGGGATCGCCGTCGTCCGGCCCGTCGTCCGGCTGACCACTGATCTGATTCCTCATAGCGTCCCCTCGGTCGACACTCCCGGGAGGCATACTCGCAGCATCCCCTCCTGCATCATAGTGAGCCGCGCCACCTTTCCGGCCAGCGGCGCGGTGGCCCCGCGGACGGGCTGTCGCTGCGCGCGGGGCCCGGAGCCACCACCCCGACACATCGTGCGGTGAGGCTGGTGGGACTTTGCTGTCCCGATGGGACAGTATGGGGGTATGAAGGCTCGCATACTGGTCATCGACGATGATGAGGCCCTGTCCGAGATGATCGGCATCGTCCTCCGTAATGACGGATTCGACCCCGTGTTCTGTGCCGATGGCTCGGCTGCGCTGGGCGTGTTCCGCTCGACCCACCCCGATCTCGTGCTGCTCGACCTGATGCTGCCGGGAATGGACGGCATCGAGGTGTGTCGTCAGATACGGGCCGAGTCCGACCTCCCCATCGTGATGCTGACCGCGAAGTCGGACACCTCCGACGTCGTCCGCGGCCTCGAATCCGGGGCCGACGACTACGTCCCCAAGCCCTTCAAGCCGGCAGAACTCGTCGCGCGGGTGCGCGCCCGGCTCCGCCCCGCCGAGTCCAAGGCCCCGGAGACCCTTCGGATCGGTGAGGTCAGCATCGACGTCGCGGGCCACGAGGTCACCCGGGCTGGCGAGCGCGTATCCCTGACTCCGCTCGAATTCGACCTGCTGGTGGCCCTCGCCCGGAAGCCCTGGCAGGTGTTCACCCGTGAGCTGCTCCTCGAGCAGGTGTGGGGCTACCGCCACGCCGCCGACACCCGGCTCGTCAACGTCCACGTGCAACGGCTGCGCTCGAAGATCGAACGCGACCCCGAGGCACCCGAGATCGTCCTGACGGTGCGTGGTGTCGGCTACAAGGCCGGACAGGGCTGAGGCGGGGGGCGCGCACCGACGCGCTCCCGCACCCAGTACCGCACCTGATTCCGGACCGTCTCCGCTTCCACTCGGCGCCGGCGACCCCGGCGACCCCGGCGTACCGGACGGCAGGACGTACACCGCGCCCACCGACGCCCCTGATGCGGCCGGCACGCCGACCGGATCCTCGACCGGGTCCTCGACCGGATCCTCGTCCGGGTCCTCGTCCGTCGCCGGCCGGCTCCGGGCTGCTCCGGCCCGTGGGAGGGTCCTGCTGCGCTCGATCGCGAGCCGCTGGCGGCGGTCCCTGCAGTTCCGCACCGTGGTCGCGACCATGCTGCTGACCTCCGTGTCGTTCGTGGCCGTGGGCGGGTTCCTGTCCAACCAGATCGCCAGCGCGCTCTACGACGAACGGTTCGACCAGTTCAGTGCGGAGGCACGTGCTGCCCTGACCTCGACGAAGGCCGTCTTCCGGGACTCCTCGGCGACGGACCGCGACACCACCAGTCGCCTGGTCCTGGATTCGGTCAACGCACTCGTGGGCAACGAGACGGACGCGCCACGCCAGGCCATGCTCGTGCCGATCACCGGCGGCGAAGGGCTGTTCGTCCCGGCGACGGTGAGCCAGGACGGCGCCACCGCAGGCATGCTGCCGGAGGACCTGCAGCAGGCGGTGGACGGCGGGCAGGACGTCTACTGGGCGCCCATCACCATCCCGGTCACGCAGGACGGCGACCAGGATGCCCCGGGTATCGCCTTCGGCACGCAGGTGCAGCTGCCGCCCGAACGCAGCCCCTACGCCCTCTACGTCTACTACGACCTCTCCTCCATGCAGTCCACGCTCGACTACATCCACGGTGTCCTGTGGCTGGTGGGCCTCGTGCTGCTGCTCGTGATCGGCGCGATCACCTGGTACGTGACCCGCAGCGTCGTGCTGCCGGTCGGCTATGCGGCGTCCGTGTCCGAGAAGCTCGCGGCAGGGCAGCTGCAGGAACGCATGGAGGTCACCGGCGAGGACGAGGTGGCACGGCTCGGTGCGTCCTTCAACCACATGGCGGGCAGCCTGCAGGACCAGATCACACAGCTGGCGCAGCTGTCGCAGATGCAGCAGCGGTTCGTGTCCGACGTGTCGCACGAACTCCGCACGCCGCTGACCACGGTGCGCATGGCCGCGGAGGTCCTCCATGACGCGCGGGACGAGTTCAACCCGGTCAACAAGCGCTCCGCGGAGATCCTCTTCGACCAGGTCGAGCGGTTCCAGGCGCTCCTCGCCGATCTGCTGGAGATCTCCCGGTTCGACGCCGGCGCAGCCGTCCTGGAGGCCGAATCCGTCGACATCGTGCAGCTCGTGCAGCACGCCATCGACGGTGCACGGCCCCTCGCGGACAGGCTCGGATCCGACCTCGGCATCGTGTCGGCCGAGTCCAGCTGCATCGTCGACGCCGACGCACGGCGCATCGACCGGATCCTGCGCAACCTGATCGTCAACGCACTCGAGCACGGGGAGGCGAGGCCGGTCGAGATCCACATCGCCTGCAATCCCGAAGCCGTCGCGGTGGCCGTGCGCGACTACGGCATCGGCATGACACCGCTGCAGGCGTCCCGCGCCTTCGACCGCTTCTGGCGGGCCGATCCGGCGCGGGCACGGACCACGGGAGGCAGCGGGCTCGGTCTCTCCATCGCCGCGGAGGACGCCCGCCTGCACAGCGCCTGGCTGGAGGCGTGGGGCATGCCGGGCGAGGGCGCCTGCTTCCGGCTGACGCTTCCGCGTCGCCAGGGGACCGAGCTGACGTCGTCGCCCCTGGCGTTGCCTCCGTCGGGTTCGACCAGCGCCGGCCAGGCCGGGCACGAGCCCCCGCAGCAGGCACCCGAGGACGTCGGCACCGAAGCGAGGGAGAGCAGTGCGACCCAGTAGAACGAGCGGCAGTGACCGGGCCCGGCGCCCCAGTTCCAGCAGCATGCCCGCGGCACTCCTGGCGGCTCTGCTCGCACTCCTCCTGGTGCTCACCGGCTGTTCGGCCATCCCCACGAAGGGGCCCGTCGGCGTCATCCCGGCCGCGGAGGGCGAGGCCGACGCCGTCGCACCCGCCTTCGACCCGGAGGGTCCTGCCGCGGGCGCTACTCCCGAGCGGATCCTGCGCGACTTCATCACCGCCGGCACCGGTGCCGGGGACGGGTACAGCGTCGCCCGCCAGTTCCTGACCCTCGAGCTGGCGAAGACCTGGAAGCCGGAGGAGCGGATCGTCCTGTTCCGGTCCGACCCACGGGTGGAGAAGCGCGAGACCGAAGGGGTCTACCAGATCCAGCTCGAGACGACCGGGACCGTCGACGCCAGGGGAGTGCGGACCAACAGCACGGCTCCGGCCACGGAGACCCTGGGGGTCCGGATGGTCCAGGAGGCGGGCGAATGGCGGATCGACGAGATCCCGGACGGCATCATGCTGGCCCAGAGCAGCGCCCGGGACCTCCTGCTCTCGCACAGCCTCTACTTCTACAGCAGCACCTACCGCTACTGGGTCCCCGACGCACGCTGGTTCGTCCGGCGGACCGGCGTCACCGCGCGGATCGTCAGTGCCATGCTGGCCGGTCCCGCACCGTACCTGCAGGGATCCGTCACCAGTGCGTTCCCCGAAGGGGTCAAGCTCGTCCGTGACTCCGTGCCGATCACCTCCGGCAAGGCGTCGGTGGACCTCTCCTCCGAGGTCCTCGACAACGCGACGAACCTCGGCCTGCAGCAGATGAACCAGCAGCTCCAGGTCAACCTGCTCGGCCTGAACGACGTCACGTCGGTGGAGATGACCAGCGGCCAGCCCATCGAGCTGGGATCACCCGCCCCGAACCTCGTGGTGCCCGAGCTGACACCCGACGTGGGGGGCGAGCAGGTCGGCATCGCGGCGGGCGAGCTGGTGCGGGTGCGCAACGGCGCCGTCGTCCCGATCGAGGGACTGCCCTCGGTGGCGGCGCTGGCGCCGCGCGGGCCTGCGACGTCGGTCTCCGGCAGTGCCTACGCCTTCACGAACACGGACAGGACCACCCTCTACGTGACGGCGCCGGGCAGCGAGGCCCGGGAGATCCTCAAGGGCGCCTCGCTGACCCGGCCCTCCTTCGACCCGGAGAACTGGGTCTGGACCAGCAGGGCGGCCGGAGCGCGCAGCGAGGTCCTCGCCATCCCGCCGGGGGGCACGGAGGCGAACGCCGTCGTCCTGGCCGCGGGCTGGCTCGGGGACCGGAGCGTGAAGGAGCTGCGCGTCTCGCGGGACGGCTCACGCGCCCTGATCGTCACGGAGCGCGGTGGAACGAGCGAGGTGCTGCTCGCCGGCATCACGCGGTCCACGGAGGGTGCTCCGCAATCGCTCACCACGCCCCTGGCGCTGCCGGTGGACGGGACCGTCGACACGGCCGTGTGGGCAGGCCAGAGTGCGATCGCCGCATCGACGGTCGGCGCCGGCGAGGAAGCCGCCCCGGTGATCCTGCAGCTGGACGGCGAACAGGAGACGATGGCCGCACTGGACGGCATCCTGGGGATCAGCGCGGGGTCCGACGCCGAGGACACGGTGTATGCCCAGGCCGGCGGCACGCTCTACCGGCGCATCGGTAGCAGCTGGGTGGACGAGCAGCTCGACGTCGTCGATCCGGCCTTCCCCGGGTAGCGCTGTCCACATAGCGCGGCCCGGGCCTCGGGGCGACGAGCCTGCATGATGTCCTGGACCGATGAGTTCAGCAGGAATCGCCCGGCTTGTGGACGGGTTCGTGTTCGGCCGCACCTGCCAGCGGATCATGCGTGCCCTCGCAGCCTTCTCGGCACTCGTCCTGCCGACGTCCTGTGTCGTCTGCGGCCTGTGGGACACATCCCTGTGTCCGGAATGCCTGAGCCGGTTCCGGCGTGCGACGGCGCGGCCGTTCCGTGCCGAGGCGGACGCCGAATCGCTGCCGGACGTCGAGGTCGTTCCTCCCGGCCTGCACGCCGCAGGACCAGAGGCACTTCACGGTGGGCGGGGTTCCCCTGCCGGAGCGCCGTTCGGTCCGCTGCCCGTACTCGCGGCGGGGCGGTACGGACGGGCCGTGTCGGTGGTGCTGCTCGCCTTCAAGAATCACGGACACGTCGACCTGGCCGCCCCTGTGGCCGCGGCCCTGGGCGGTGTCCTGCACTACGCGCCGCGGGTGTTCGGGCAGCGGACGACGGCCTCCCTGCCGATCCTGCTGGTACCGGTACCCACTCGGGCGTCATCGCGCCGCCGGCGCGGCTACGACCCGCTGATGCTGCTCCTGTCCCGGCTCGACCGCGGAGGGCAACTACCCGCGGGTTGCGTGCTGGCTCCCGCCCTGCGACTGCGACCGCTGCTGGGCCGACTGTGCGGCGCGGCCGCCCGGGGCGGCACGGCCCCGCTCGTGCGGGGTGTCCTTCCGGCCGCGCTCACCGGCCTCGGCGGCGGCCAGAAGGGGCTCGGCCGCAGAGGCAGGCGCACCAACGTCCTGTACTCGATGGGTGCCGCCGGATCCCCGGGGAAGGTGCTCGCCGGACGGACTTGCATCATCGTCGACGATGTCCTCACGACGGGCGCGACGATCGCGGAGGCCCACCGCGCCCTCGTGGCCGCAGGTGCCCTGGTACTCGGCGCCGTGGTCATCGCGGCGACGTCCTCGCCCGCGGGAGGCAGCTCGGGCCGGGTCCCCGGAGTGCCCCCGGTACATGCGGATCCGATCCGCGGCACGCTGCCGGTGCCCCACCGGGCGACCGGCACACCACCGGAAGTTTCTGGAGCGCCGAGGGGTGAATAAAGGAGGAGCGTGAACTACCGTGAAGTACGGGTACCGCACAATGACGACACGTACCCGTCGGCGGCGGCTCTGCACAACGCCTCGGCCGCCGTCGTGTCACCTAGCGATGTGGAGGGCACCATGGAGTTTGTGATCAATGGCCGGAACCTGGCGGTATCGGACCGTTTCCGCGAGTATGCGACGGAGAAGATCGACAAGATAGAGCAGCTCGGCGACAAGGTGCAGCGCGTCGACGCGAAGATCACCAAGGAACCCAGCGCGCGCATGGCGGACACCTCCCTCACGGTCGAACTCACAGTGCTCTGCAGGGGCCCGGTCGTCCGGGCCGAGGCCACCGCCGGCGACAAGTTCGCGGCGTTCGACCTCGCCTACGGGAAACTCCTCGAGCGCCTGCGCCGCGCCCGTGACCGGCGGAAGGTCCACCACGGCCGGCACACCCCGGTCGCCGTCAGGGTCGCCACGGCCGACCTCGAACCGGCTGATTCCGCACAGCCCATCTACCTCGAGACGCCAGCCATCGAGCCGACGTCGAACGAGCCCGCCCCCCAGCCGGAGGACGTCGACGCCTACTCCTCGCCCGACGACATCCCCGCAGGCGATTCGCCCGTGCTGATCCGTCGCAAGGTGTTCTCCGGGATCCCGATGACCCTGGACGACGCGGTCGACAACATGGAACTCGTCGGCCACGATTTCTACCTCTTCATCGATTCGGCCACCGGAACACCCTCCGTGGTCTACCGCCGGCAGGGCTGGACCTATGGAGTGATCACCCTCGACGCGAAGTGCGCCGAAGGGACCGAGGAACCCCACGAGGAACTACTCGCCTACCGCGCCAAGGAAGCGGCCACCGCCTAGGCGGGGACGCCGTGCCGGGATCTCCGGCCGTATTCCAGAAGAGCGTTCTTCGAACTGCCTCCGCGCCCCGCGCGGAGGCAGTTCCATGCAGGAGACCAGAGTGAACCTCACCACCGCCCAGGCCAGGCGCATCGTCCTCGCCGCCCAGGGCCTCCACCGTCCGCGCCTCGACGCGCCGTCGTCCCGTCGCGCCGTCAACGCCGCCGTGCAGCGGCTGCAGGTCCTGCAGATCGACTCCGTGAACGTCCTCGCCCGGTCCCACTACCTGCCGCTGTTCTCGCGCCTCGGGTGCTACGACCCGGCGCACCTCGAAGCCCTGTACACCCGCGCACCGCGCAAGCTCGTCGAGTACTGGGCCCATGAAGCGAGCTTCGTCCCGCCGGAGCTGTTCCCGCATCTGCGCGTGTGGCAGCGGCGGACCTGGATGGCGGCAACCGGCGTCCCGGACGCCCTGCGCCAGACCCTCGAAGAGGACGTCCTCGGACTCCTCCACCAGGGCACGCCCCTCACCGCCGCGGGCCTCCAGCAACTGCTGGGAAGTGACACCACCCGGCCCGAGGAGGGCTGGGGCTGGCGGTGGACGGTCGCCAAGCGCGTGCTCGAGGACCTGTTCGCGCGGGGAGAGATCGGATCCGCCGGCCGAACGGCCCAGTTCGAACGGCTCTACGCGCCCATCAGGGCTGTCCTTGCCGATCCCGGCCTCGCCGATTCCCGGCCGACCAGGACGGAGGCCCTGCGCCTCCTGGCCGAGCGTGCGGCAGGAGCGCTCGGCGTCGCCCGGGCCCGCTCGGTGGCGGACTACTTCCGCACCCCGGTGCGTGAGACACGGGCCGCACTCGAGGAACTCGTCGGCGCAGGTTCCCTCCGGGCCGTGACCGTCGACGGCCATCCGGAGCCCTGGTACCTCCACCCGGCGGCAACCCTGCCGCGCCAGGCACGCGGCCGGGCGCTCCTGAGCCCCTTCGACTCGCTCGTCTTCGAACGCGACCGGCTGCACCGGCTCTTCGACTTCCACTACCGCATCGAGATCTACACCCCGGCGGAACGCCGTATCCATGGCTACTACGTCCTGCCCTTCCTCCTGAGGGATTCCATCGCCGCACGCGTGGACCTCAAGGCCGACCGCGCGGCCGGCCGACTGCTGGTACGGGCCAGCTCCGCTGAACCGGACGCGCCGGGGGACACCGCCGCGGAGCTCGCCGACGAGCTGCGCCTGCTCGCGCAGTGGCTGGGGCTGGGCGGCGTCGTCGTCGAGGACCGGGGCGACCTCGCGTCCCCGCTCTCCTCGCAGGTCGGCAGGCTACTCTGAGCGGACACGCAGTTCCGTGTCCGGCACCGGACTGCAGGGGGAACCATAGCGGGGGGCCGAACGTATCTCCCGTAGACTAGATACGCCATCTTTGGGCAGCATCAGATTGGGAGCAGATACCAGTGCCATCACTTCTTGAACGAGTACTACGCACCGGCGATAAGAAGACACTGAAGCGACTCCGCAACTACGCTGACGCCATCAATGTCCTCGAAGACGAGTTCCGCGAGATGTCCGACGCAGAGCTGCGTGGAGAGACCGAGCGGCTGAAGAAGCGCTACGCCGACGGCGCGACCCTCGATGACCTGCTGCCGGAAGCCTTTGCCGCCGTGCGGGAGGCGTCGAGCCGGACGCTCGGACTCCGCCACTTCGATGTGCAGCTGATGGGCGGCGCGGCCCTCCACCTGGGCAACATCGCCGAGATGAAGACCGGCGAGGGCAAGACCCTCGTGGCGACGGCACCCGCCTACCTCAATGCCCTGACCGGCAAGGGCGTCCACGTCGTGACCGTCAACGACTACCTCGCGGAGTACCAGTCCGACCTCATGGGGCGCGTCTACCGCTTCCTGGGACTGACGAGCGGCTGCATCCTCTCCAAGCAGGATCCCGCAGCCCGCCGCGAGCAGTACGCCGCGGACATCACCTATGGCACCAACAACGAGTTCGGCTTCGACTACCTGCGCGACAACATGGCCTGGAGTGCCGCCGAGCTCGTCCAGCGCGGCCACAACTTCGCGATCGTCGACGAGGTCGACTCGATCCTCATCGACGAGGCCCGTACTCCCCTGATCATCAGCGGCCAGGCGTCGGGCGACGTCAACCGCTGGTACAACGAGTTCGCGAAGGTCGTCCAGAAGCTGACGATCGAGGTCGACTACGAGGTCGACGAGAAGAAGCGGACCGTGGGCGTGCTCGAGGACGGCATCGAGAAGGTGGAGGACTATCTCGGCATCTCCAACCTGTACGAGTCGGCCAACACCCCGCTGATCGGCTTCCTGAACAATGCCATCAAGGCCAAGGAGCTCTTCAAGCGCGACAAGGACTACGTCGTCCTCAACGGCGAGGTCATGATCGTCGACGAGCACACCGGCCGCATCCTCGCGGGCCGCCGCTACAACGAGGGCATGCACCAGGCCATCGAGGCGAAGGAGGGCGTGGAGATCAAGGCCGAGAACCAGACCCTCGCCACCGTGACGCTGCAGAACTACTTCCGCCTGTACGAGAAGCTCTCGGGCATGACCGGTACCGCCGAGACGGAGGCGGCGGAATTCATGTCCACCTACAAGCTCGGTGTGGTCCCCATCCCGACCAACAGGGAGATGGCCCGCAAGGACCTCTCCGACCTCATCTACAAGAACGAGGTCGCCAAGTTCGACGCCGTCGTCAAGGACATCGTCGAGCGTCATGGGACCGGCCAGCCGGTCCTCGTCGGTACCACGAGCGTCGAGAAGAGCGAGTACCTCTCCAAGCAGCTGGCCAAGGCCGGTGTCCGCCACGAGGTCCTGAACGCGAAGAACCACGCGCGTGAAGCCGCGATCATCGCGCAGGCCGGTCGCAAGGGTGCCGTCACGGTCGCCACCAACATGGCCGGGCGAGGCACCGACATCATGCTCGGCGGCAACGCCGAGTTCAATGCCGTCGCCGCGCTGGAGAAGCAGGGACTCGATCCGGCGGACAACCCGGAGGAGTACGAGGCCAAGTGGCCCGACGCCCTCGAGGCCGCGAGGGAAGCCGTCAAGGCCGAGCAGGAGGAGGTCCGCGAACTCGGCGGCCTGTACGTGCTCGGCACGGAGCGGCACGAGTCGCGGCGCATCGACAACCAGCTCCGCGGCCGTTCCGGACGGCAGGGCGATCCGGGCCGCTCACGGTTCTACCTGTCGCTGACGGACGACCTCATGCGGTTGTTCAACTCCGGTGGCGCCGAGCGCATCATGAACGGCGCCACGATGCCGGACGACGTCGCCCTCGAGTCGAAGCTGGTGTCGAAGGCGATCGAGAACGCGCAGGGCCAGGTCGAGGGCCGCAACGCCGAGCAGCGCAAGAACGTCCTGAAGTACGACGACGTCCTCAATCGCCAGCGCGAGGCCATCTACGGCGACCGCCGCCGGATCCTGGAGGGCGGCGACCTGCACGAGAAGGTGCAGTTCTTCCTCGAGGACGTGGTCACGGCGATGGTCGACGAGGCGACGGAGCAGGGCCACGGTGACGACTGGGACTACGAGCTCCTGTGGACGAACCTGAAGACCCTCTACCCGATCACGCTGACCGCGGACGAGGTCATCGAGGAAGCGGGCGGGAAGTCGAAGCTGACCCGCGACTTCCTGCACAGCGAGATCCTCTCCGACGCCAAGCTCGCCTACCAGGCGCGCGAGGAAGCCCTGGGTGAGCAGACGATGCGCGAACTCGAACGACGCGTGGTCCTCTCGGTCATCGGCCGGAAGTGGCAGGAGCACCTCTACGAGATGGACTACCTCAAGGAGGGAATCGGCCTCCGCGCGATGGCCCAGAGGGATCCGCTCGTGGAGTACCAGCGCGAGGGATTCATCCTCTTCCAGGCGATGATGGAGTCGATCCGCGAGGAGAGCATCGGCTACCTGTTCAACCTCGACGTCGAGGTGTCGGCGCCCGCGCAGACCGGGCTCCCCGGCGTGACCGACGGACGGAACATCGTCCAGGCACCGTCCATCAAGGCCGCCGGGCTCGATGCTCCTGCAAAGCCCGCGACGCTCAACTTCACCGCGCCGAATGCGCAGGGGGATGCCGAGGTGCACGTGGAGCGGAACAGGGCGCAGGCTGCGACGCCGGGCGGCAAGAAGGCGAAGAAGAAGTAGTCAGCCGATCTCCAGGGCGGTCACCCGCCACGCCCCGCGCCGTTGTTCTATTCGTAGAGCAACGGCGCGGACGCGTTTCTGGTCGAAAGCGACGACGGACGCCTCGTAGACACCCGCACTGACGGGGCACACGCGGGCGGAGCGGACGACGACGTGCCGACGGGTACTCGCCGGCGCCTCTGCATGATGGCCGCCCTGCGCGGCGCCGACGCACCGTACCAGGTTGGCGCGCAGCTGCAGCCGTTCGTAGTTCTCCGGATCGAGCCAGCGCGCCATCTGCTGCAGGGGGCGGGATCCGCCCAGCACCTCGAGGGCGCCCTGGGCGACGGACCGGGCGATGCCCGAGATGCGGGACGCGTCCGGATCGGTGAGCCGGCGGTCGGCGTGTCCCACTTCCTCGCCCGCCCGGGGCTCGGCCAGGGGCTCGGGCGCGTCCAGGCCGTGCGTCCCCGGGGAGGGGCGCAGCTCGACGACGGTCGCGGGGCCGGATGCGGGAATCCGGGGCGCCGCGGGCAGGAGCGGTCGCGGTGCTCCGCTGACCTCTGCGAGCGCGGCGGCGGTTGTGCGGCGGAGCTGGGTCACTGCAGACATCGGATGTCCTTTCCAGGGGCGTTCGAACGGTGGGTCGTGATCTCCGTGTGCCGTGCCGAGGGCGCGCGGGAGGAAGGGCAGTCCTGCGGGGAACGCCGTGGCGGCGATCGCGCCGAGTGCGTGTGCGTCGACGCGGGCGGATTGCCCGGGGTCAGGGGGCCTTGAGGACCTGACCGGGTACGAGGTGGGACGGATCCTCGCCGATGGTGGAGCGGTTCGTGTCGTACCAGGCGGGCCAGGCCTCGGCGATATCGGCAGCGGTTGCGAGCGGCCCGAGCTGTAGGGCGACGATCGACCAGAGGGAGTCCCCCGGGGCGACGACGACCTCCGCGGTCCCGACCGACGGTCGTGACTCGGCGCGGAACAGGAGGCCTCCGTCGACGGGAATCTGTGTCGGTCGCCATGCAGGTGACGGTGATCGTCCCGGTGATCCGGGTGGATTCTGCCGGTCCGCTGATCCTTGTGGGCCCTGCAGGGCAGGCGCCGAGGCCGGCTCCTCCTCCTGTCCCGTACCGCTGGGAGTGCCGACCGGGGACCAGTAGGGGGAGTGGGACGTGCTGGCTCCATCGGTATCGGCGGATGCCGGGAGGCCGGTGGCCATGGAGGCACCCGGCGCGACGACGGCGGTGGGACCGGCTGCCTCTGCTCCGTGCGGCGCGGCCTGAGCCATGGCGGGCACGGCGAGGAGGTGGACGCCCAGAAGTGCGGCCGCGAGGCGTCGCATGACGGCGGGCGTGCAGCGCTGGGCCACGCTCGCTGCGGCCGAGAGGCCCCGGCGCTGCAGGAGTTCGGCCAGGACGGCGACGGCGAGCGCAAGAATCCAGAGGCCGATGACCGCGCCGCCCAGGACCGACAGGAGGAATCCGAGGACGCTTTCGAGGTCCCGCGGTCCCGCCGGACGGTGCAGCCGGTCCAGGGCCTGGCCGGCCGCCACCACGACGAGGGCGCACGCCAGAACCAGCCCTGCCTGCACTGCGTCGGAACTCTTCATGGTGTCTCCTTCCCTAAACATAGTTTGATGCAGTTTGATGGCATTTGTCTACGTTCAGTTTTTTTGCCGAGTACGGGCTTCATTGACCGCGGGCCCCGGCTTGCCTACGTTGGGGGCATGCGCTGGGATGCCCTGTTCGATGACCTGGAGTCGCAATTGCTGACGGCCGCGTCCGTCCGGGAAGAAGGCGAGATCAGGGACCGCCTGCGGTCCGAGCAGTCCCGCCTGACGCTCGTGCAGCGACTGACATGCCAGATCGGCCGGCCGATGGACGTCTCCACCACGGGCGGTAGGTCGCTGACCGGAATCCTGACGCACGTCGGTTCGCAATGGCTCGCACTGGCGGTCGAGGGCAGATCCGTCATCGTGCCCCTCTCGTCGCTGCAGTCCCTCAGGGGACTGGGGCGCGCCGTGGGGCAGCCTCTGTCAGGTGTCCACGCGAAGCTGGGCACCGGATCCGCGCTGAGGGCGTTGTCACGGGACAGGGCGCACGTGGCGGTATGGCTGGGGTCTCCCGCCTCCCGCTTCACCGGTGTGATCGATCGCGTGGGAGCGGACTTCTTCGAGCTGGGACTCGTCGCGCCGGGAGATGAGAGGCGCGCGTCGAACGTCCGCGACGTCCTGACGGTGCCGTTCGCCTCCGTCGACTCCCTGGACGCGACCGGCGCGACGGACTAGGGGCTGGAAGGGTGGGGTCGTCCGTGCGCGACGTCCTCGTCCCCGTGTCGAGGACGGACCCGGTCGCCGTCGTCGACCTGCCACCGACCGGTCAGGCGAGTGGCGTGCTGTCGGCTTCGTTCCTCACTGCGGAGGCCGTCTTCTCGTACGCCTTGGCGATGTACTCCTCGAGGACCCGGGTCTCCACGCGCCACTGGCCGCGGCCGCCCACCTGGATCGCAGGCAACTCACCGGACCGCACGAGGGCATACGTCTGCGACGAGCTGATGTTGAGAATTTCTCCCACATCGGCGAGGGTGAGAAAACGCCGCTCGGCCACGGGCCCGCCTTTCCTGGTGATCCTGGTATGCCTCCAGTCTGCCATCGTCCATGGCGGATGACCGGCATTTCCACACTTTGACCCGGTTTGCGGCAGATCGGTTCCTTTGAGGCGCCGCGTGCACAACAATTGCGGTGGGCCGTCCCGCGGGGACGGCATCGATGTCAGGGGGACGACAGTGAGTACCGACACGCGCTCCGCGCAGCGGCCCAGCGAGGCTCCGCGGTTGAAGAAGCCGTCCTGGAAGGACCCCCGGCTCCTCGTCGGTCTCCTCCTGGTCCTCGCTTCGACGGCCGGAGTCATCGCCCTCATCGGCAGCCAGAACACCACGACGGAGGTGTACTCCGCACGGCACGACATCGCCGTCGGATCCGACCTCTCTGCCGAGGACTTCGTGGGTGTCCCGGTCCGTCTCGGCGACTCGGCCGATTCCTACCTGCCGGTCTCCGAGGGGATCCCCGAGGGAGCGGTGGCCACGAGGCTCGTCACGCAGGGGGAGCTCCTACCCTCGGCCGCCATCGGCACCCCCGACGAGCTGGACCGGAAGCCTGTCGGCCTGTCGGTCGCGGACCCCCTGCCCACGGGGACCGCCGCCGGCGACCGGGTGGACATCTGGGTCTCCCTGCGGACCGACACGAACACCTACGAGGAGCCCCGGCTCCTCCTCGAGGCGGCTGAGGTGGCGGAGCTGACCGTGGGGGAGTCCGCCCTCGGAGGGAGCGCCTCCACTCTGGTCCAGGTGCTCGTCGACGACGAGGCGATGCCGGAGTTGCTGAACGCGCTCTCCAACGATGCCCGGATCGCCGTCGTCCTGAACCCGGGTGCCGGATCGTGAGCATCCCCGTGATCACGCTCGGATCGGTGGCGAGCGCCTTTGTCCCGGGCCTCGAGCAACTCCGCGGCCCGGTCACCGTGGTGCGCCGATGCGACGAGCTCGCAGAACTGGTCGCCGCCTGCCAGACCGGCCTGGCCCGCGCGGCGATCATCGCCCCCGGTGCCGCGGAGCTCACTGCGTCCCTGATCGACAGGCTGCGCTTCGCCGGCGTGGTCGTCGTCGCACTCACCGACGGCGCCGTATCAGCGGATACGACGGCGCTGGAGGGTGTCGAGTACGTCGGGGCGTCGGTCGAGCCCGCGGTACTCGCCGCAGCGGTCTCGCGGGCCGTCGAGGGCTTCGACGCGGCCGTCGGCCCGCGGGGTTCCCTCGCCTACGCGGATCCGCTGCATGTGCCCGACCGCGCCGCGCCTGGCCCCGTGGAGGTGGTCGAGGGGTCCCGCGACGGGCGGATCACAGTGGTCTGGGGCCCGCCGGGAGGCCCGGGGCGCACCACCGTCGCCATCAACATCGCCGCGGAGCTCGCCGCCGCGGGCACCTCCGTGCTGCTGGTCGACGCCGACACGTACGGCGCGAGCATCGGGGCCTCCCTCGGCCTGCTGGACGAGTCGTCCGGACTCGCCCAGGCCTGCCGCATCGCCGACCAGGGCGGTTTCGGAAGCGCTGCTCTGGCACGCATAGCGGTGAGCGTAGCCATCAAGGGCGGCCGCCTCAGGGTTCTGACCGGCATCACGCGGCCCGATCGGTGGCCCGAGCTGCGTCCGGCCGCCCTCGGCCAGGTCCTCGAGGCCGCCCGCTCGCTGGTGGAGGTCACCGTCGTCGACTGCGGATTCTGCCTCGAAGCCGACGAGGAACTCAGCTTCGATACCCTCGCTCCTCGCCGCAACGGTGCCGCGCTCCGGAGCCTCGAGGCAGCGGACTCGGTCATCGCCGTCGGGGGAGCGGACTCGATCGGGGTTCCCCGGATGGTGAAGGCACTCTCCGAACTGGCCGACGCCGTCCCGACCGCCGCACCCCGCGTGGTGTTCAACAAGGTGAGGGCTGCGGCGGTGGGCCGGGCGCCGGAGACCCAGTTGCGTGAGGCATGGGAGCGCTTCGGGCCGGGTGCGGCCATCTCGGACTTCCTGCCCATGGACCATGCCGCCGCTGATCAGGCCCTCCTGGCGGGCACCGCTCTGCTCGAGACGGCGCCGACCTCACCGTTGAGGCTCGCGATCGCGGAACTCGCCGGGGTGCCGATCGGCGAGAGGCGGAACCGCGGGCTCGGGCGGCGCCTGCGTGACGTGAAGTTTTCGGGTAACACGGATAGGCTTCCACGGTAAGA
The DNA here is from genome assembly GCF_044755105.1 of Arthrobacter sp. NPDC092385. Lineage (NCBI taxonomy): Bacteria > Bacillati > Actinomycetota > Actinomycetes > Micrococcales > Micrococcaceae > Arthrobacter > Arthrobacter sp. NPDC092385. The sequence goes on along the minus strand of NZ_JBIVQL010000002.1, from coordinate 8,600 downwards.
GGTCGCAATGGAGCGGCCTTTAATTTCGTTACGGAGGCCCTCCCCATGTCGTCTGGATCCAGGACAACGGATCAGTCAAGCTCGGACACTTCACGGGAGGATTTCGTAGAGCACTACTTCGAGCATCTTGCCCGCGAAGATGCCATCGGGTACCTTCCCACAGACCTCCGGCAGCGCGCCTTCGCCCACCGCGACCTCGCCGAATCCCGCGAACCGGGGACTGCCGCGATCGGTGTCATGGACCAGGGCAATTCGAGTGTCGTCATGATCGTCACTGACGACATGCCCTTCCTGGTCGACTCGGTCACGGCCGAACTCGTGCGGCAGAGCGCGGCCATCCACCTCGTGGTCCACCCGACGTTCCTCGCGGTGCGCGACGACGAGTCGCATGCCCTCGCGGGCCTCAAGCGCGTACCGTCGACCGCCGGCGCCTCGAGTGGGGACACCGCCGCGCTTCCCAATATCGCCGACCTCACGGGGACCATCGGTCGCACGGCCCAGATCGAGTCCTGGATCTCGGTCGAGGTCGCCCGCCTGTCGGACCCTGCAGCCAAGCAATCCATCATCGAGGGCCTCCACCGGGTGCTGGGCGACGTACGCTCCGCCGTCGAGGACTGGCCGGCCATGCGGACCACGGTCCGATCGATCGAGGCCTCGCTCGGGTCGATCGCAGGCGCGGAGGGTATCCCGGACCTTCGACAGGCGCAGGAACTCCTGCAGTGGCTCGACGACGGCAACTTCACGTTCCTCGGATACAAGGAATACGACCTCGTGACCGATGAGGACGGCCAGGATGCCCTTTCGGTGCGGGAGGGCAGCGGTCTGGGCCTGCTGCGGCACGGCGGCGGGGGAGGGCACCTGCAGCAACTCACCGCCGCGGGTCGGGCGAAGGCACGGGAGCGTCGCGTCCTCGTCATCACGAAGGCGAATTCCCGATCGACGGTGCACCGCGCCGCGTACCTCGACTACATCGGCATCAAGAGCTTCGATGCCCAGGGCAATGTGAACGGGGAACGGCGGTTCATCGGCCTGTTCGCCACCAGTGCCTACACGGGATCGGTCCGCAACGTCCCCCTGGTACGCGACAAGGTGGCCGAGGTCCTGCACCGTTGCGGGTTCCCGTCCGATTCCCACTCCGGCAAGGACCTGCTGTCCATCCTGGAGACGTACCCGCGCGACGAACTGTTCCAGATCGAGGTGTCCGATCTGGTCGCCACGGCGCTGGGCATCCTGCGCCTGCAGGAACGCCGGCGCACCCGGCTGTTCCTGCGCCCGGACGTCTACGGACGTTTCATGTCGGCGCTCGTCTACCTTCCGCGCGACAGGTACACGACCAGCGTCCGACTGCGCATCGAGGAAGAGCTGCGGGCCGCCCTCGACGCCGACACGATCGACTTCGAAGCGCGGATGAGCGAGTCGGCCCTCGCCCGCCTGTTCTTCCGCATCCGGTTGCAACGCGGCGCGGAGATCCCGGAGGTCGACGCCGCGGATCTCGAGGAGCGCCTGGTCCGCGCGGCCCGTTCATGGTCCGAGGGCATCGTCGAGGTCGCGCAGCACCGGTTCGAGCAGGACACGGCCCAGCGGCTCGCAGCGCTGTGGGCCGAGTCCTTCCCCCCCAGCTACCGCGTCGACTACGAGGTCGAGGACGCGCTCGAGGACATCTCCCGGTTCGAGCAGCTCGCAGCCGCGGAACCCGGTGTGCCGCAGCTGCACGTCTACGTGCCCCGGCGGCAGGACTTCGGTGACGCCGAGGACGCCCGCCTCAAGCTCTACCTGACCGAGGCGAAGAGCCTGACGCAGATCCTTCCGTACTTCCACAACCTGGGCCTCGAGGTGCTGGACGAGCGCCCGTTCGAGATCACGCGGTCCGATGGGCGGTCCTTCTTCCTCTACGACCTCGGGCTGAAATACCCCGCGGGCATCTCGCCGCTCGGAACGGCGCCCCTGCTGCAGGACGCCTTCAGTGCTGCGGTCGCCGGGAACAGCGAATCCGATGCCTTCGACCGGCTCGTCCTCAGCGAGGAGCTCGGGTGGCGTCAGGTGCTCATCCTGCGCGCGTACGCCAAGTACATGCGGCAGATGGGCAACACCAACTCGTACGGCTTCGTGGCGGACACGCTGATGCGCAACGCCGCTGTCAGCCGCGCACTCGTCGCCCTGTTCACGGCCCGCTTCGATCCCGATCTGGACGGCGATCGGGGCGTCGCATCGGAGGCCGCGCGGACAGCCCTCGACGAAGGCCTCGAGGGTGTCCCGACACTCGATGCGGACCGCGTCCTGCGGACGTTCGCCAACCTCATCGAGGCGACCCTCCGGACCAACTACTTCCAGGACAAGCGCCACGTCAGCTTCAAGTTCGACACCGCGCGGATCGAGGGCGCGCCGTTCCCCCGCCCGAAGTTCGAGATCTGGGTCTACTCGCCCCAGGTGGAGGGCGTCCACCTCCGCTTCGGCAAGGTCGCTCGCGGCGGCCTGCGCTGGTCCGATCGCCGCGAGGACTTCCGCACGGAAGTCCTCGGCCTGGTGAAGGCGCAGACCGTCAAGAACGCGGTCATCGTGCCCACCGGGGCCAAGGGCGGCTTCTTCGCCAAGCAGTTGCCGGACCCGGCGACCGACCGGCAGGCATGGCTCGCCGAGGGCCAGGCCAGCTACCGGACCTTCATCCGCGGGCTCCTCGACATCACGGACAACGTCCTCACGAACGGCACCACCGAATCCGTGGTACCGCCGGCCCGGGTCGTACGGCACGACGACGACGACACCTACCTGGTCGTCGCCGCCGACAAGGGGACGGCGTCGTTCTCCGACATCGCCAACGAACTCTCCGCCGAGTACGACTTCTGGCTCGGTGACGCCTTCGCCTCCGGGGGATCCGTCGGCTACGACCACAAGGCCATGGGCATCACGGCACGTGGCGCATGGGAGTCCGTGAAGCGGCACTTCAGCGAATTCGACGTCGACACCCAGACCGACGACTTCACCGTGGTGGGCGTGGGCGACATGAGCGGGGACGTCTTCGGGAACGGCATGCTCCTGTCCGAGCACATCCGCCTGCTGGCGGCTTTCGACCACCGCCACATCTTTCTGGACCCGAATCCGGATGCCGCGGTGTCCTTCGCCGAGCGCCGGCGGCTGTTCGAGCTCCCCAGATCGAGCTGGGAGGACTACGACAGCGCGCTGATCAGCAGCGGCGGCGGGGTCTACCCGCGCCAGGCCAAGTCCGTGCCCATCTCCCCGGAGGTACGCGAAGCACTGGGGCTCGACCCAGGTGTGACGAAGCTCAGCCCTCCTGAGTTGCTGAAGGCGATCCTTCGGGCGCCCGCCGACCTGCTGTACAACGGCGGCATCGGTACGTACGTGAAGGCAACGGACGAGACACACGGGGACGTGGGTGACCGCGCGAACGACGCCATCCGCGTGAACGGCAACGAGGTGCGGGCACGGGTGATCGGCGAGGGAGGAAACCTCGGCATGACGCAGCGCGGGCGGATCGAGGCTGCGCTCGCCGGAGTCATCCTCAACACCGACGCGATCGACAACAGCGCAGGCGTCGACTGCTCGGACCACGAGGTCAACATCAAGATCTTCGTGGACCGGATGGTGCGTGCCGGCCGTCTGGAGCCCGGGGAACGGGCCGAGTTCCTGCATTCCATGACCGACGAGGTCGGCAGGCTGGTGCTGCAGGACAACATCGACCAGAACGTCCTCCTGCTCAACGACCGCCAGCGGGTCATCGAGTGGAGCCCGAGCTACGAGCGCATGATGGACTGGCTGGAGAAGAAGGCCGACCTGGACAGGGGACTCGAAGCGCTGCCGACCACCGCCGAGCTCCGGAAGAGGATCGACGGTGGCCGAGGGCTCACTTCACCCGAGCTGTCCGTGCTCGCCGCCTACGCCAAGATCGAGTTGACGAAGGTCCTGTCGGCCAGCAACCTGGCCGACGATCCCTACTTCAGGGGGACGCTGCGCCGCTACTTCCCCCGACGGCTCGTGGAGCGCTTCGACGACCTGCTCGACACCCATCCCCTGCGCCGCGAGATCATCTCGACCGTCATCGCCAACGACATCATCAACCTCGGCGGCATCACCTTCGCCTTCCGGGTGATGGAGGAGACATCGGTGTCAGAGCCCGTGATCGCGCGCGCCTTCGTCGCCCTGCGCGAGATCTACGCCCTGGACGAGACCCTCGAGTCGCTTGCCGCGCTGCCGGCCGACTTCCCCACCGATCGCTGGACCACGGTCCACCTGGACCTGCGGCGTCTCCTGGACCGCGCGGTGCGGTGGTTCGTGCACCACGTGGAGCAGGGCACCTCGGTGAACGAGGACATCGATGCCTTCAAGCCGCTCGTCGCCCCGTTCCGGGCGCGCCTCTCCGAGTACCTGCGCGGATGCGACCTCGAGCGGGCGCGTGCGGGCATGGCGACCGCGACGGCGTGGAACCTGCCAGGGGAGCTCGGCCAGCACTGGGCGGAGCAGTTCGAGTCCTTCGCGTTGCTGGATATCGCCCACAGCACCCGCAGGGTCGACGAGCCGGTCGAGAACATCGCGAAGGTGTACTACGCGGTCTACGACCGTTTCGAAGTGGACAACCTGCTCGAGCGGATCACGAAGCTGCCGAGGACGGACCGCTGGCAGGCCCTGGCCCGGGCGGCCCTGCGGGACGATCTCTACTCGACGGTCGCCGACATCACCGTGGCCGTCATGCGGGCGTCGCAGCACCTGCGGGACCAGGACGCGGGGGACCGCCTGCTGGCGTGGCAGGAGCAGAACGCCGATCAGCTGCAGCGCGCCAGCAACATGTTCGCGGAGGTCAACCTGCTGGAGCAGGACGACATCTCGTCGCTCTCGGTGGCGCTCCGCCTCCTGCGGTCCATCGTGCGGTAGGGCGCGGCTCGCGGTCTGCGTCAGGGGACCGGGAGTGACAGACTGGACCCTGCGGCACCTCGTCCTGCCGGTCCGGTCCGTCCACGGGCACGCACGCAGGCCGGCTTGACGCGACCGGCCCGAGCAACAGAGAGATCCCATGGCTATCTTCACTGACCCGATCCGCGAGTATGCCGGATTCGAACCCGGCGACGCCGAGTGGCTCCATCTCCTCGTGGGGGACTGGCAGATGGTGGCCGATCTCGCGTTCGCCGACCTGGCCCTGTGGTTCCCCCTCGACGGAGGGGGCTATGTGGCCCTGGCGCACGCCCGGCCGTCGACGTCGCACACCGTCTTCCACAGCGACTTCGTCGGCGAGCGCATCCGCGCCGACCTGCAGCCGCTCGTCGACGTGGCCTGGCGCTCGCAGAAGATCGAGCGGTCCGGCGAGACGAACTGGACCACCGAGATGGCGATGCGCGTCGAGGCGGTGCCGATGGTCCGCAACGGCCGGACGCTCGCCGTCGTGACGACCCACATGGACCTGTCGAGTTCGAGGATGCCGTCGAGGCTGGAGCTGACCTACCGACAGTGCGCCTACGATCTCCTGCGGATGGGCACGCTCGGGCTCTGGCCCGACTTCGCGACGCCCACGGGGTCGCGTCGCGGCGCCCCGCGAGTGGGGGACGGGCTGATCCGCCTCGACGTCGACGGGATCGTGCAGTACGCGAGCCCGAACGGCGTCTCCGCCTTCCGGCGCCTCGGCGATGTCGAGACCCTCGAGGGACGTCCGCTCGCGGAGATCACGACAGCACTGCTCAAGGATCGGAGAATGGTCGACGAGACGCTGCCGCTGGTCGTGACGGGCCGCATGCCGTGGCGCACCGAGATCGGCTCGCGTGGCGTCAGCCTGTCCCTGCGCGCCATCCCCCTGCGGGACGAGAAGGAGCGTTTCGGGGCGCTCGTCCTGTGCAGGGACGTCTCCGAACTCCGACGCCGGGAGATGGAGCTCGTATCGAAGGACGCGACCATCCGTGAGATCCACCACCGCGTGAAGAACAACCTGCAGACCGTGGCGGCGCTCCTGCGGATGCAGTCCCGCAGGATGGTCAGCGAGGAAGGCAAGCTCGGCCTCGAACAGGCCATGCGGCGGGTGTCGACGATCGCCCTCGTCCACGAGACGCTCTCCCAGGGGCTGGCGCAGAGCGTCGACTTCGATGAGCTCATCTCGAGGCAGTTCCGCCTGTCCGCGGAAGTGGCGTCACCCTCGCAGGCCGTCCGCACCGAGCGGAGCGGGGACTTCGGCGAATTGCCGAGCGATCTGGCAACGCCTCTGGCGTTGGTGATCAACGAACTGGTCACCAACGCCGTCGAGCACGGACTGTCCGGACGGACGGGCACCGTCTGGCTGATGGCGAACCGGCGGACGGAGGCCGACGGCGAAGAGATCCTGCGGGTGACGATCGCCGACGACGGCGTCGGGTTGCCCGAAGGGGGCCATGCGGAAGGACTGGGCCTGCAGATCGTGCGGACACTCGTGACGAGCGAACTCGGCGGCACGATCGAGTGGAGCACGCGCCCCGGTGGCGGTACATCGGTGACTCTCGAGCTCGGACTGCGCCTGAACCAGGGCAGCTGACCGACATCCGGGCGGGTACGACGAAGGGCCGCCCGGTGTGAACTGGTCCCCGGATGTTGGACTGGCTAAGTAAGTAGGTTAGGCCGCGAGGGTCTGAGCACGGTATCGCACCGGGCTCAGGCCCTTGAGCTTTGTGGAGATCCGCTCGGTGTTGTACCAGCGGATGTACTCGTGTAGGGCTTCAGTGAAGGCGTCGGTGCTGATGAAGCGGACCCGGTGGAACAGTTCTTCCTTGAGGTGACCGAAGAAGTTCTCCATGACGGCGTTGTCGTAGCAGTTGCCCTTGCGGGACATCGACTGGTGTGCGCCGGCGTCCTGGAGCAGACGCCGCCAGGAGGCGTGCTGGTATTGGAAACCCTGGTCCGAGTGGACCAGCGGCTCTTCTCCGCCCTTGAGCGTTGCCAGGGCTTCTCGGAGGGATGTGTTGGTCAGCTCCAGATTCGGTGATGAGCTGATCGAGTAGGAAATGATTTGCCGGTCGAAGAGATCCATGACCGGTGAGAGATAGAGCTTCCGGTCGCCGACACTGAACTCGGTCACATCCGTGACCCACTTCTGGTTCGGCGCGTCCGCTGCGAAGTCCCGGTCCAGCACATTCGCAGCGATCCTGCCCTGCTCGCCTCGGTAGGAGCTGTAACGCTTCCTCCGCCGGACCTGACAGGCCAGCCGCAGTGATCGCATCAGCTTTAGCACGGTCTTCTTCGCGACCGTCCACCCCTGCTGGGTGAGGATGGTGTGGATGCGGCGGTGCCCGTAGCGTCCGTGGTTCGCCGTGAAGATCTCTGCGATCGCGGTCTTGAGCTCCTGACGCGGATCCGGGCTCTGGAGCCGGGCCTGGTGGTAGAAGAACGTGGACCGGGCCAGGCCGGTGACCTCGAGCAGCACCGGGAGCGGGAAGTCGGCCTTGAGGGCGATGACGGCCTGAACCTTCACCGTCGTGGTTCCTGCGCGCTCAAGGCCCGTAATTTTCCCAGGTACGCGACCTCCGCCCGTAACCGTTCGTTCTCCCGCCGCAACCGTTCCAACTCGGACACCTGCGCAGGCGGTAAGGACTTGGGGCTTCTGGGTCTGCCCTTGGGCTTGGGCCGTAACCCGTCGGCGCCGTCGCGGCGATACTCCCGCACCCACTTCTCAAGGAGCAGAGGCGAGGACAGGCCGGCTTCCGTCGCGAGGTTCAGTGACGTCTCACCCGCGATGAACCGCTCCACCAAGGCGAGCTTGACCTCGAACGAATACACCTGTTTCGGCTTAGCCACCAGCGCTCCTCGACCATGGATCGTCCACCGCCGATGCAGACGCCTCACCGGTCCACGAGACACTCCCAGCAAGGTCGCAGCGCCTGTGTCCGCGATGCCCTTCTCGAACAACGCTACAGCCGCTTCACGCTGCTCCACCGACAACGAACTACGTGCATGCATAAAAATGCTCCCCGGGAGTCGAAACTGAATTTCTCAGTCCAACTTCCGGGGAGCAGTTCAGTGGGCGGCCCTTCGTCATGACTCCGGCTCGTCGTCCGGCTCGACCGGGTGCGCCCCGGGTTCGATCAGGAAGCGCGGCGGGCCCTTGCAGCCCTCCGCTTGAGCGCACGGCGCTCATCTTCACTCAATCCGCCCCATACTCCGGCATCCTGCCCGGATTCGATGGCCCACTGCAGGCAGGTGTCCTGCACCTGGCAGCGGCGGCAAACGCTTTTGGCTTCCTCGATCTGAAGAAGCGCCGGCCCGGTGTTGCCGACCGGGAAGAACAGCTCCGGGTCTTTGTCCAGACAGGCCGCGCGACTACGCCAATCCATGGTGATCACATTCTCCTCTGCCCTCACCTACCGTGTGCTTGTGAAAACATTCACGAGGGGGCTCATAGTAAAGGGGCCAACTTGGGCCCCCTGGGTTTGCACTGCTTTTAAGGCTGTCACGTTACTGACCGGTAAACAAGGGTTTCACCGGTCGAATTGACCCGATCGGTGAGTGGTATGTCACAACGTCGCCGTGCCGTGCGCACCTAGGTGTACTGAGACAGGACGTTGGTTGCAGGGTGAAAGGGTGAAGACCTCTTAGGTTGGTGGTTACCACACACGCCAACGACTAAGAGGTCTTCATGT